>DATNFX010000288.1:0-25807 GCA_035606195.1 Pyrinomonadaceae bacterium | reverse complement strand
GTTCGTCGAGTAATAACAATGGCGGGTCCGCGGCGAGGGCGCGCGCCACTCCCACGCGCTGCCGTTGCCCACCTGACAACTCGCGCGGATAACGCTCCGCAAAACGATCCGGATCCAGTCCGACCAAACTCAACAGCTCGCGTACGCGTTCATTGATTCGTTTCGGCTCCCAGCCGGCAAGCGCCGGAACAAGTCCAACGTTGCTCGCAATAGTGAAATGCGGAAACAAACCGCCTTCCTGAATCACATAACCAATGCGACGCCGCAAGATGATCGGATCCCAGCTCGTCGTCGTCTTACCCTCAACCATGACTTCGCCCGCAGAAGGTTCGAAGAGACGATTGACGAGCTTCAGCGTCGTCGTCTTCCCACATCCTGACTCGCCGAGCAGAACAAGCGTCTCCCCTCGTTCAACGGTTAGGTTGAGATCTGTGATTATGTTTGTGCCGGAAAGTGAGAAGCTGACGTTGTGAAATTCTACGAGTGCTTTATCGGCAACGTCGTTCATCTATCGATGCAGGTTCAGTTTGAAAATACGCCGAAGGCGTTCGCTAACTTTAGCCCAGGGTTCGAGCGAAGTGAGAACCCTGGGATCAGATGGACAAAATTTGTTCTAAACCCTGAAAGGGTTCCTCTCAAGACAAACCCTTTCAGGGTTGGTTGTGTTTTTAATAAATGGTCCCAGGGTTGTCGCTGCGCTCCAACCCTGGGCTGGGGTTAGCCAACGCCTTCGGCGTTTAGATCAAACTTGCAATCGAACCAATACTCTGCGACGTTCAGATCAAAACTTCAACTTGAGCCGATGCCGCGTCAGCTGGCGAGCAACAGGTTACTGCTGAAACGTTCCTGAGAGTCGAGCCAGGTGCGCGAGAGCTCGAAGCCGGTTTGGGCTGCGAGCGCGCGGATGCCGTCCATGTCGTACTTGTAGGAATTCTCGGTATGAATTAGTTCGCCCGCGCCAAACTCGATTTCGAGATCGAGTTTCTCAATACGCACGCGCTGGTCGACCAAACTTTCAATATAGATCTCAATCCGCCCTGCCTCTTCGTTATAAAAAGCACGATGACGAAAAGCGCGCAGGTCGAAAGTGCCGTTCAGCTCGCGATTGATTCGCGCCAGCACATTGAGATTGAAAGCCGACGTCACACCCAACGCATCGTTGTAAGCCGCTTCCAAAACTGCCGGATCTTTTTTGAGATCGGCGCCAAGCAGTAGCGCGTCGCCGTTGTTGAGCATGCTTCGCATCGCGCGCAGGAAACGTAATGCTTCGTCGAGGTCGAAGTTGCTGACATTTGAGCCGAGAAAGAGCGCGAGCGTTCGTGAGCGCGGTTTCTTTCCGAGCTCTGCGAGACCCGCAAAATAATCAGCCGCGTACGCTTCGATCGTCAGCCGCGGGTACGACTGCAAAAGAATCCGCGAACTACTCTCGAGCGCTGTCGCCGAAATGTCGACAGGCATAAACAATAATCCCTGCTGGCGTCGCAAAAGCGCTTCGATGATCAGGCGCGTTTTGGAAGCACTGCCACTGCCCATTTCGACCAGCGTTTTGTGACCATCAACCGCAGCGACGATCTGATCGGAGTACTTTTGCAAGATCTCGTTTTCAGCGCGGGTTAAGTAGTATTCAGGCAGGAGGCAGATGGCCTCGAACAACTGTGAGCCCAGTTCGTCGTAAAAATACTTCGGCAAAAAGCGCTTGGGATGCGCCGTTAAGCCCTTGCGCACATCTTCGGCGAGGCCCGTCAACGGATCGCGCTTGACGAGGTTATGGATGTACAGCCTTGGATCTCTTGTGGGTTTTGACTGGGCCACAGTCGAGACATGATAGCCCATAAGCCTCGAATCCACACAGACGCGCAAGTTTTCGGAAAGAATCCGTAAAAAATCCGTGTAATCTGTGGCCGCGCTTGACCACCGGCGTTCAGGCGGGCAAGATCGGTCGGCAATGTCGTTCCAACGCCTCGCCCAGCTTTTGTTCCTATTAACAGGGTTGTGCCTTTCAGCATTCGCCCAGGGGTTTAAATCCGAACTCGAAGCGCCTGAGAAAGTCTCGCTCGTCGTCAAAAATCTTGATGGACGCGTCAGCGTAATCGCGTCTGAAGAGCAACAGAAAAAGGTGACTATCGACGCCCATTCAACCGGATCGGCAGTCACTCCTGAAGACGTCAAAGTCGAGACGAAGGGCAGCACGATCCAGATCGACGTGCGCCCGCGCGGCGAGAAGGATCGCATCGATATCGTGGTGACAATTCCGGCGCGTTCAAAGGTCGAAGTCGAAGGCCAGGCTGGTGCGGTTGATGTGATTGGCAGCGTTGAGTCGGCCACGGTGAAGACTGACACGGGCACGATTCACGCCGACGTGCCCCTCGAAGCGGTCAAGTTCAACTTCGTTTGGGAAGCCAGTAAACCGCGTTACATGAGCGACGTCGAACTGCCGCCGATCAAGGAAAAGGCGGGCGGCGTTTACAAACTTTCAGGCCGGCTCGGCGAGAAAGACGTCAAGAAAGAAGACGGCCTCGTCGCTTTAGACTTTCGCACGCAACGCGGCGTCGTGCTTTTGAACATCGATCCAGAGCGAGCGCCTGCAGATCTGCGTGAACGACCTTTGACTGAAGCGGCACGCGCGATTGTTCGCGGCGGCGATCCGTCACTGGTCGAAGCGATTCGTAAAGTCTCGCCGAAGATGTTTGGCGACTACGCTAAGACGCTGCCACCGCCGGAGAAGGAACCATCGCTACAGCAACGCGGATCGACGCCCGGCCGGATTGTTACTGCGGTGGCGCCGCAGTTGATGCGATTCAATGCGAGCGTTACCGATCGTAACGGGCGCGCGATCGGCGGCATGCGCGAGTCGGACTTTACGGTTTGGGAAAACGGCATCGAACGCCGTGTCACTAACGTTGCTCCTGCGAATGAGCCGTTCAACCTCGTGTTGTTGCTCGACGTATCGGGCAGCATCGAGGAGCGAATGGACTTCATTCGCAAGGCCGCTCGCGACTTCCTGCGCACGACCAGCCCGCAGGACAAGATCTCAATTATCAGTTTTCGCGACGACATTCAGGTGATTTCAGATTTCAGCCGCGATCGTGAGCTGCTCTCGCGAAAGCTCGATGAGATCGACGCGGGTGGCGGCACTGCGCTTTACGATGCGCTCGGTTACGTATTGAGCGAACAAGTCAAACGCCTGCGTGGCGAGCGCACGGCAATCGTGGTGATGCCAGACGGCGACGACAACAAATCGTTTCTGCCGTTCCCGGCGATTCTCGACGCGCTGAGCGAGTCGGGAGCGCTCGTCTATCCGCTGTATGTGCCTTCGGGTTTGATTCCTGAGGGGAGTGTGCCCAAACCCGAGATCACGATCGATCCTTTGCGCACACGCTATCTCACGTTGACCACGCGTGGGGATGAGGAAGGGCGCAAGCTCGCTGCGGCTTCAGGCGGCATGTATTATCCGATTCGTCGTCTCGAGGATTTGCAAAGAGCGTACGACGACGTGGTGGCTCAACTACGCTCAGCTTACACAATCACCTACGCGTCGAGTTCCGCGTCGGCGTCACCTCGTGTGCGCGTGCGCACGAACCGCGACGGTGCTTCGGTGAGGTTGAGTCCGGTAGTGGAATTGAATACGCCTTAACTGTATTGCCAATTGCCAATTGCCGATTGCCAATTGGGGACGGAAAACTAAATTGGCAATTGAAAATCGGCAATTGGCAATACTTAGATGAACCAACCTCTCTTCAACGCGCTTTTCGATGAACCCGAGCGCCGCCCGTTAACTGTCTCCCAACTCACGAATTCGATCCGAATCGCTCTCGAATCGCGCTTCGTTTCCGTTTGGGTTGAAGGCGAGATTTCAAACTTCAAGGATCATTCTTCCGGGCACTGGTACTTCACACTCAAGGACGAGAACGCACAACTACGCGCGAAGTGCTTTCGCTCGACAAACACACGCATTCGTTTTCGTCCGGCTAACGGTTTGAAAGTTCGCGCACGCGGGAAACTCTCCGTTTATGCACCACGCGGTGAATATGAGCTCGTCGTCGACGCACTCGATCCCGTCGGCGCAGGTGCACTGCAGATCGCGTTTGAACAACTGCGGGAGCGACTTCAGAAAGAAGGACTTTTTGCCAAAGAATTAAAGCGACCGTTGCCCGTTTTTCCGGGGCGAGTTGGCATAGTCACATCAGCGACGGGAGCCGCGATTCGCGATATTCTGAACGTGATTTCGCGGCGCACGAGGACAGTTCACGTTCTGTTTTCACCGGCAAAAGTTCAGGGCGATGCGGCGGGGCCGGATATCGCGCGTGCGATTCGTTTCATTAACGCTTATCACGAGCGCGCACTGCGCGAAGGTCGGGACGGCGACCTTGTCGACGTATTAATTGTTGGCCGCGGTGGTGGTTCGACCGAAGACCTATGGGCCTTCAACACCGAAGAGGTCGCGCGCGCGATTCGCAAGTCAGCGATTCCCGTAATCTCAGCAGTGGGCCATGAAACTGATTTCACCATTGCTGACTTCGTCGCCGATGTTCGCGCCGCTACACCTTCGGCAGCGGCTGAGATCGTCGCTGCGCGTGAAGATCAGATTTGTTCTGCTTTGGACAACATGGGACGGCAACTCGTCAGGCTCACGAAGTATCAGATCGTCAACTTGCGTGCGAGAGTTCAACAGCAGGCACTCTCGCACGCGTTCGATGAAGTAAAATCGCGCTTGAACAACGCGCGTGCGCGACTCGACGCGGCTTCGTCTGCTTGCGATGGAGCCGTCGCCGAGAAGTTGCAGGAAGGACGCGAACGGCTCGGCCTTGCTGCGGCGTCGCTTGACGCTCTATCTCCGCTTGGGGTATTGCAACGAGGATATGCGGTCGCGCAGGATGCGTCGGGGAAACTCTTGCGTGACGCAGCGGCGGTCTCGCCCGGAGATATAGTTAACGTGCGCCTGCAAAAGGGCAAACTAGGGACAAGGATCGAACGGATCGAAGCCACAGATTAGCGCGGATCGAGCCAATGCGGCAAAGAATTGTAATCAATGTGGATGGGCCGGATGGGCCGCCGACGGAAGGAACAAAGCGTGTTCGAATACGCAAGCGTAGGCGCTGGCCGCGTGTGCTTGCGATACTCGCATTATTGATTCTGGTTGGCGTAGCAGGAGCGGCGGTAGGAGGATATTTCTGGTGGCGGCATTATCAGTCGACTCCTGCTTACGCCGTGACTCTACTCGTCGATGCAGCACAACGGAACGACGTCGCCGCGTTTGAAAAGCTGATCAACGACGATGAAGTCGCAAAGAATATGGCCGCGAGTGTGAGTCAGAAAGCGGCGGCACGGTATGGTTACGCGCTGAACAGTTCCATTCAACAGCGGATTGATGCAGCTGTGCCTTCGTTGTTGCCGCAGTTGAAACAAACCGTTCACGCTGAAGTCGTGAAGGAGCTGCAGACTTTTGCACAGAAGTCTGAGCCACGGCCGTTTATCCTGCTTGTCGTTACTGTACCGCGGTTGATGACCGTCACTACCGAAGGTGATACTGCGAAAGTCAAAGCTCCTATGCCGGAGCGCACGATTGAATTCATGATGCAACGCGTCGCCGAAAACTGGAGAGTAACGGAAGTCAAAGACGACGTGCTGGTCCAACGTGTAGTTGATAATGTGATGAAGGAGTTACCGGCGATTGGCGGTATCGACGCAAACAATCCGCTGCTCAAGAAGACGCAGCGGAAATCGCGTCGCAATAAATAAATGGAAAACGGTAAAGAACAGGGCCGCACGTTTGAGACTTCACTCGAAGCCCTCGAACAGATCGTGCGCCAATTGGAAGACGGCGACTTGCCGCTGGAAAAGAGTCTGGAATTGTTTGAGCAGGGGATCCGGCTTTCGCGCGAATGCCAGGAGCGGCTCAGCCAGGCTGAACGACGAATCGAGATCCTCTTGCGTGATAATCAGGGTAGACCAGTTGCGGCCGCGTTCAAGGAACCACCTGCAGAAGCCACGAATGGTCGGACAGGCGAAGCGGACAGTTGAAAGATGCCACGACCATCAAAAGCTTCTCTCAGTAGCTCACTGGAGCTCGACAGTCTTTTGGCAGGCAGTCGAGCGCTTGTAGAAGTCGAACTCAACGAGCTGCTACCGTCATCGGCGGCTGCTCCGGAAAAGATTCACCAGGCGATTCGCTGGAGCGTCTTTGCCGGGGGAAAGCGTTTTCGACCAGCGCTGCTGCTGGCGGTCGGTCAGGCCTTTGACGCGCCATTTGAGGCTTTAATCGGAACAGCCTGCGCGTTTGAAATGATCCACACCTACTCGTTGATCCACGACGATCTTCCGGCGATGGACAACGACGACTTGCGACGCGGTAGGCCGACATGCCACGTGCGCTTTGATGAAGCGACCGCGATTCTCGCCGGCGATGCGCTACAGACCCTCGCCTTCAAAACCATTGCTGAAGACGATTGCATCAATCCCGACACAAGAATCTACGTCATCTCAGAACTCGGGCGTGCCGCCGCAACGCCGCACGGTATGGTGGCAGGGCAGGCGCTCGACATGGAGGGAGAGACGCGGCAGGTAAATGGCGCGCAACTGGAGGAAATACACCGCCTCAAAACCGGCGCCTTGATCGTCGCTGCCGCACGTTGTGGAGCAATCATCGGAAAGGCCAGCGACGAGGAGCTCGAAGCGATCACGAATTACGGCGCACATCTCGGGCTGTTGTTTCAGATCATGGACGACTTTCTCGACGTGACTGCAACCGCCGAAGATCTCGGCAAAACGCCCGGTAAAGACGCTCGCTCAAACAAAGCCACCTATCCGGCGCTTCACGGGCTGGAGGAAACAAAGGCCGCCGCCGTGCAGGCCCACCGCAACGCTATTGCAGCCCTCGATCAAATCAACCGGCCGACTGAGACATTGCGGCGCATAGCTGATTTCATCCTTCACCGCAACCGATAATAGGGCCTGGTGGCCTATTCATAAGCGAGCGCTTCACGCACCGTAGTTCGTGATGCGTTCCACGCCGGCAAGAAACTCGCCAGCCCACTCAAGCCAATCGAAACCAACAACCAAATAACTAATCCCAGCGGCTCAAAAGTAAAGTCCAACCCACTCCGAAACATCACCTGAACCAGAAAATCACCAATTGCCTTACTGATCGGCCACGCCAGCAGTGCGGCGATGGTCCAACTCAGTAGCCCGATAACAATCCCTTCCGCGACGATCATCAACCAAATAAGTCGCGGCGTCGCACCGAGCGCTCTCATTACTCCCATCTCTCGTCGCCGCTCGAGGACGTTCAAACTCATCGTCGTCATCAATCCCAACCCGCCAACACCACCCACGATTGCCGACGTCACGATCAGAAACACATAGATCATCAGCATATGCTGATCGAAAGCGAAACGGCTTTCACTCTTTGTGGAACTGGCACGCGCTCGTACACCTTGTTGCTCCAGATTTCGGTCCAGTTCGGCCCTCAACGCACTGATCGAATCGGGATCGCTGTTGTCGAGCGCGAGCCCCAGCCTGTTTACCGGCCCTGTCAGTGGAATATAACCAATCGGCGTGGGACTGAACGCCTCGCGCGCTAGTCCGACTATGCGCCAGGTTTTCTCATCTGAGTCAATTCGCAAGGTCACCGACTCACCAACCCGCATCTTCGGATCCCGGCCTGCGAGCGCGGTATTAATGACGATCGCGTCAGTTTCCCCGGCCATCAGCTTTCTTCCCTCGATGATGTCAAACTCGAGAAGCTGTGTGTCAGGCGGCAGTGCAACGATGGCCAAACGAAGATCGTCATGAGACGCCTCAGTCGTAAACCAGCCTTCAGCACGCGACACGCCCGGGGTGTTGCTGACGGCCTTTTGAATCTTTTCAACCTCGTAGACTCGCGCCAGCGAAACCGTCAAGTCAGATTTTCGCGCTGCAAACATGTGATCGAGCGTGTTAATCATCGACGAGCGCACATTCAAAGCCGCCATAAAGAACAGACCACCCGCAGTCAACGTCAAGAGTGTTAACACGAGCCGCGCACGGCGTCGAAAACTGTTTCGAATTGCTAACGCGATCAAACTAAACGTGCCGCCGATTCGCGCTACCGCGCGATCGAATACGCTTGCGCCGAAGTTTGTTTGTGACAGTCCAAAATCAGAGAGTGCCACTCGAACCGGTGTTGCTGTACCACGCCAAATCGGATACCCCGCCGCAATCAGCGGCGCAGCAATTCCGATCAAAGCCACGAGCAGATAAACCCAGAACGGCACTGCAAAGCTGTTGATGTCGAAATTGAGGAACACAGCCATGGAGCGACACAACGCCCGGCTGCCAAGAATTCCCAGCGGCACCGACACGATCAGAGCAGCAATCCCGAGGAAAAGCGCCTGAACGAAATAGATCCGCATGATTTGCCAATGCGTTCCGCCAATCGCCTTCATCACGCCGATCTGCCGCACCTGTGACGCCATCATCGCCGTGAGCAGGTTGATGACGAGAATGCCGCTCAGCACGAGGACAAACAGCCCGAAGCTCGACATCGCCAGCAGCATGACGCCGGTCAAATCTGAATGCGGATGCTTGCCGGGTCGAGGGACATCGACGCGCAGCACATCATGGCCACGGCTCCTGATCAACGATTCGACATCGGCAACGACGTGTTTGATATGCGCTTCGTCAAATCTGTTCTTCGCGACCAGGAGATTTATCTGATTGAGCCGCGGCTCTTCGCCGAGTTGTGCGAGCGTGGCGAGATTGATGTAGCCATAAACGATATTCTCCATGCGCGCCTGCGCCTGACCCACGTCGTGAACACGACCGCTGATCACGAGGGGCTGCTCGACGCCGTTTGCAGTCTTCACGATTACGGCATCGCCAATGTTTGCCTTCGCAACCTGGAACGCATCACGTTCGATCAGGATCTCGCCTGTTGCGGGCGGCCATACGCCACTTTCCGGCACGAGCTTGCTGACGCGAATGTTCCCGTAGTCATGGACTACAAACAGGATCAGATTACGCCACTGCACCGGACCAGCCTTGATCTGTCCACTGATTGTTCGGCGCGGCTCCGCATCGCTGACCTCGGGATTCTCGAGAATGGCCTTGATGAGATCGTCGTCGGCCGAGTCAACACGCAGCACTGCCGAAGCCGGGTTCGTCGCCAGATATCCCTGGTCCAACTCACGCGTCAAGATTGCGTAAGAAGAAAGAATGGCTGCGAACGCAGAGATCCCGAGTGCAATCGCCAGCACGACGAGCGCCGTGCGTGCGCGTTCCTGCCAGAAGTCACGAAAAGCTTTACGCCAGATTGTGTTCATTGAGAAACAAACCATCCGCAGATTACGCAGATTATTTAAACATCTGTGTAATCTGTGGATGGATCTCCCCGTCAGAAATTTCTATCCTGCGATCGATCACGCGCGCGATATCGGCTTCGTGCGTGGCGATGACGACCGTCGTGCCCTGGTTGGCCATACTGCGAAACAGATCGAGAATCTCGGTAGCCGTAACAGAATCAAGATTGCCTGTTGGTTCGTCGGCAAGGACCAGGGGCGGCTCGTTTGCGAGGGCGCGCGCGATCGCGACGCGTTGCTGTTCGCCACCTGAAAGTGTCGCCGGCAGCTTATCGGCATGCGCGCCTACACCGACCCGTTCAAGCAACGCAACCGCGCGTTTGCGGCGTTCGCGCAAAGGAACGCTTTTGGAGAAGTCCATCGGCAACATGACGTTCTCGGCAGCAGTGAGCGTCGGCAGCAGTTGAAAGAACTGAAAGACAAAGCCGACATTCCGGCCGCGCCATGCTGCGAGTTTGTTTTCGGACAAACTCTGGATCTCTGTGCCCGCAACCGCGACGGAACCCGCAGACGGACGATCGATGCCGGCGACGAGGTTTAGCAAGGTCGATTTCCCGCTGCCTGATTTGCCGACGATGCCGACAAACTGGCCGGGCTCGATCTCGAGATCGACATCTTTCAGCGCGGCAAACTTTCCCGCCGGTGTTTCGTAAGTTTTGTTTACCTGGTGTAAAGAGATCATAGGTCGTCCTGTGTAATCTGTGGATGGCATTTCTGTCCAGCGTTAAGATGGGGCGAGCCGTTGTTATCGAACAAAGAGGTCATGAATGTCCAAGAACCAGCACTTACCTCTTGCCGGATCCGATAAGAAGACCGATGCTCGCGTGCGACGCACTCGCGATGCACTGGGCGACGCCCTTGTCGCGTTGATGCAGGAGAAGCCCTTTGAAACGATCACAGTTCAGGACGTTTTGGACCGGGCACAGGTCAGTCGTTCGACTTTCTACTCGCATTACAGCGACAAGGACGATCTTCTGATGAGCGACGCGGAGGAATTTTTTGAATCGATTTCGATGGCGCTCTCGGCTCATGGTGACAAGTCAGATCGTGTCTTTCCGGTGCAGGAGTTCTTCACGCATCTCTCCGACGTGCAACCGTTCTTCAAGGCCTTGGTCAAGTCAGGCAAGTATCAGGAAAACATGGAACTCGCTCGTGGCCATTTTGCGCGTGGGATTGAGCGCCGGCTCTCGGAGCTGCCGCGCGCCAAATCAATTCCGCCCAATCAACTCCCGGCCATCGCCTTCACCCACGCTGGCGCTCTGCTCTCCTTGCTGACCTGGTGGCTCGACCGCGGCATGCGCGAGTCTCCCACCGAGATGGACGAGCTATTTCATCGAATGATCTGGAACGGAGTATCGCCACAAAAAGGCACATAAAGCACAAAAACTTATTTTATGTGCCTTTTGTGCTTTTTTGTGGCTAAAACGAACGTTCGTGCTATATACTCTTGGCCATTGTGAGCCGGAAAGCGCAGGGTGAACGGACGCGCAAGGCCATTCTCGAAACGGCCGTGCATATCGCGTCCGCCGAGGGTCTCGAGGGGCTGACTATCGGCCGGCTCGCTCTCGAGCTTTCTATGAGCAAGAGCGGCCTTTTCGCGCACTTCGGCTCGAAGGAAGAGCTGCAGGTCGCCACCGTTGAAGCCGCACGCGAAATTTTTATTCGCGAAGTCATCAAACCCGCCTTTGAAGCCACCCAGGGCCTAATACGACTGTGGAAACTCTGCGACATCTGGCTGGCTTACGTCCAAAGCGGCGTCTTCCGTGGCGGCTGCTTTTTTGCCGCCGTGGCCGCGGAGTTCGATAGCCGGCCCGGCCCGGTGCGCGATCGCATTGCCGAGATCATGAAGGAGTGGCTGGCAACGTTACGTAACGCGATCGTCGAGGCACAGACCGCCGGCCATCTCACTAACGCGATCGATGCCACCCAACTCGCGTTCGAATTTAACTCTCTTGAACTGGGCGCCAACTGGGCGTTCCAGCTTTACGGCGACGCGAGCGCATTCAAACGCGCGCGCGAAGCGATTCTTGAACGCCTGAACAGATACACCACCGCCGCGGGTGGTCCATTACTGACTCATGAATGACGTCAAGATAAACCCGGCGTCCACCGTTGTGCGTAAACGCAAAGCCGCGTGGGACGGTCTCCGGCTCGAGCACTGCGAGCTCCGCCCCGGCGAACTGCCGGCGCACAGTCATCACGAACACGTTGTTCTGCTTTCACTAACAGATGGTTGCAAGGGTGAGCTGATTACGTCGAGCGGCATCGGAATGCGTGGCACGCAGACGCGTGGGAACGTTTGCGTGCTGCCCTCCGGACTCAAACATCAGGCTGCGGTCGAAGGCACGTCTGAGCATCTTGCGCTTTACGTCGATCCACGATTGATTGCGAAAGCGGCGTCGGAAGCAGAGCTTTCGGGCAACGTTGAAATCCTGGAGAGATACACGCGGCGCGACAACGTTATCAGCAGTGTCGGCATGGCGTTGCTCGGTGAGCTCGAGTCGGAAGGTTTGAGTGGCCGGTTGTATGCGGAGTCGTTGGGAAATGTGCTCGCGGTTCACCTGCTCAGGTATTACTCAGTTTCGACGACCCAGCCGGTAACTTTCACCGGCGGATTATCGGCGAAGAGACTTCGCGAAGTAACGGAGTTTATTTCTGAGAACTACAACAGGGATTTAAAACTCGCGGAGTTGGCCCAGGTCGCGGGAATGAGCAGTTTTCATTTCGCGCGTGAGTTCAAGCGAACCACCGGGACCACGCCACACCAGTATCTGATCAAGTTTCGCGTAGAACGTGCGAAGACGTTGCTCGTGAAGAAAGACTTGCCGTTGATTGAGGTTGGTTTACAGACCGGGTTCAGTCATCAGAGTCATTTCACGCGTTTATTCAGGCGCGTAACGGGAATAACACCCAATGCATACCGCCTCGCTAGGCATGCTTAGACAGGAATTACAGGATAGAAACAGGATTTACATGTTCATCCTGAGTAATCCTGTAAATCCTGTCTAAACAATCTCCAGCAAGAACAGGCCAAGCAAGCAAGAACCGGAAAGACCCTTAGACCATCCCTGCTTCACAATGCACCTCAATCTGGAACTATCCACGGAGGTGCATTTTGAACATCAGGATCCTGCTTTTCATTGCGATCTCTTTCACGCCGTCACTCCTCAACGCGCAATCATCAGCATTCAAGCGTGGTCAGGCGCTTGTGGCCCAAGAGAGCTACCAGGCTGCCATCGCCGAATATAACAAGGTCTCGCCTGGCGAGGGCGAATGGTACGCACGCGCGATCTACAACATCGGTGTTTGTCACTACGAGCTGTGGCAAACCGAAGAGGCGATTACTTTCTACACGCGCGCCATCGAGCTGAAGCAGGGAAACTACGCGCGAGCATCTTTTGCATTGGGCGTTGCGCTGGAGGATCAGGGACGACCGACTGAAGCACGTGCCGCTTATGAACAAGCGTCCAATAGACAGTTTGGACCCGCGACCTACCGGTTGGGATTACTCGAAGCACAAGCCGGCGAGTTTGAGAAAGCAGCCGCACTCTTCAAAGAGGCGGCGTCCCATCCCGGCAAACACGCGCCGGCGAGTCACAACAACTACGGCGTGATGCTCGTGCAACTCGGTTTCTTCAAAGAGGCAGAAAAGGAATTTGATACGGCTCTCAAAGCATCAAACGGCAGTCTTTCAGAGGCCGCTCACAACTTGAATCTCTGTCACTCACTCACCTCCGGCCTGTTTAGTTCGGGGTGGCTTTATTCGCGTCTTCGCCTTTCTTCTTGACGTACACGTCGCCACGAAGCGCCATGTTTGACTTCTCCGCCAACGTCGCCAGCACTGACTGGAGCAGCTCCTTGTCCTCGAGTTTAAAGCTCGTGACGCCGGTGACTTTCGAATCCGGATCGCTGTACTGCAACGTCAGATAGCGAACCTTGGTCTTGATGAAGCGCGCCGGCAGTGAGTAGATGCTCGGCACATTACTGGCTACGGTCGCTGCTGATGGCTGAACCTTTTTCGTGTCGGCGAAAGCCTGCGTGATCGCATCGTAAGGTATCGAGATTTCCTTCGGCGTCTTCTTGTCTTTGAAGAACAGGCGATTGTTAGCGTCGTCAAACGTCAACATGCCTTCCATGGTCTTATTGTAGCCAAACACTCCGCCCTCATACTTTGCCTTGACCGTCTTGGGCGCCGGTTTAACGGGTGTGGCTTTTGCCACCGGCTGAGGCTCGGGATCCATGGAGCGTGGACGCTGTGCGTATGCGCCCGTGAACAACGCTCCGAGCAGGAGCAGAGCGGAAATGAACTTCATAACATTCTCCTTGTTGCCAACAAACTCAATCGAATTTACTGTAAACACTTACCCACGCAGGTACATGATACAGAATCCACCAGAACCACACCTGGATTCCCAACACCCCAAGACCAACGATCGCACTTAGATAATAAATGCGAGTTGAGTCGCTCACCTGCGGTGAACGATAGGATCTAACTATGCCGACTGCACCGAGCACCACGGCCGCCGGGCAGAACAGGATGCCGAGATAAGGCACTAAAGAAAAAGTCGCAAAAGCCCTCGCCGTGCCAGCTAAGCCTGTCATAACTTCCTGTCTTGTGCTTTTGTGCCTTTTTGTGGCTACTTCGCGAACGGCTTCACGCGTTCGATCGCTTCCTTGAAATCAGGATCGTTGGGAGCTAACGTCAAACCCTTCTGATAGGCGCCCATTGCTTTCGCGTATTGCTTCGTCACTTCATATGCGTAACCAAGCTCACGATAGACATTCACGTCTTCGGGCGTTTTCTTTGCGGCAGTTTCGAGGGCTGCAATGGCTTTCGGGAAATTCGTCGCACGCGAATGGGCCACGCCCAGTAAGTAGAACGTGACGCCCGTCGCATCGGGCGCCGTAGTGGCACGCTCGAGCGCACTGGCGGCGCGCGCATATTGCTTCGAACCGATCAGAGCCTGTCCGAAGAGCGTCACTGCTTCCGCGTCAGTCCGCAGTTTTATCAGACCTTCACCGGCTCGCACTGCGCTTAAATAGTCGGCATCAGCTTTCGCCTGGTCGGTGCTCGATGCGGCACGACGCAGATAAGCGGAAGTCAGAAGCGTCCATGCGCCCACCATTCGCGCATCAGTGACAGTGACTCGATTCAAGCTCGCGATCGCGCCGTCGAGGTCGCCCTTGCCGAGCGCGATTTGCGCGAGATAGAACAGCGACAAAGAATCTTTGGGATTGAGTTTGATGACCTGGTTGAAACTCTTCTCCGCGTCGGCAGTCTTCCCGGTCTTGTATTCGGAGATTCCGCGGTAGTAAATCATCAGCGCGTCAGGTTTGTTCGGCTCGCGATTGATTGCCGCGGTCAAAAGCGGCAACGCTTCCTGATACTTCTCAGCCAGCACGTAAGCCTGTCCGAGCGCGCTCTCCGTGTTTGGATCGTCCTGGTTCGCTTTACGCTGAAGATCGACTGCTTTCTCCAGATCGTTCACGGCTTCTGTGTATTGCTTCAGATTCAACTCAGCAAACCCGGCAATTTTCCATGCCTCCGGGTCGTTGGGATGCGACTCGGTCAGTTCCTTTGCTTCTTTTGCTGCCGCCGCAAACTGTTTTGTTTCGAGCATCAAGTAGGCGTGCTTCGTATCGGCCGGAGCTACTGTATTCGCGACGGGCTTAACCGGCCTTACGTCAAGCAAAGAGTCGTTGGAACTGGTTCGCCGGGCTGTTGGAGACGGTGTCGGCTCGGGCCGTAAAAGCGGATCGTCCGCCGGGGTTCTGGTCGTTTGGGTAGTAGTCTGCTTGTTAGTGCGTCGTGGCCGGGTTGTTTGGGCCTGGATCGCTGCCACTCCCAGCAGGAAGATTGCGCCGACACTAATAAAACGTTGAACAAGCGTAGGTCTACACATAATGCCCATGATTGTAGCGGGAGAGGGATTAGGTTGAAAGCTCAGACTACTGATCAAACCCTTCGGATGCGGGAACAGAACGGGGAGTTGCGCCAGATCCACAGATTACACAGAAATCTGCGTAATCTGTGGATGGGCTTTTCGCGTGAATCAGAAGTTCAGTTTTACGCCAAACTGGAACTGCCGCGGGTCGAAGGTTGCGGTGGGGCGGCTGTAGTAGCGGCCGTTGGTTGCCCGCTCGTTGAACAACCGGACATCGTCGATGAAGGGCGACGCCGCGGCCTCATTGAACCGATTAAAGAGATTGAAGCCTTCAGCGATCAGGTCCAACTTGATGCGCTCGCCGAACGGAACCGTCTTCGTCAAACGCATGTCCAGAGACATGAAACGATGCGTCACACCGAAATTGCGACCGAGACTGCCACTGGTAAATTGGCCGCTGGTAATCAACGGCGCACAACCCGCCGTGCCCGCCACGCAGAGTGTTCCGTCAGCCAGCACCGTAGGTCGATCCGTCTGATTCGACTGGTCGTTGTTCGTATCCTGATTGCTCAGGATATTGAACGGGCGTCCAGACGAGATTTCAAAAAGCGGAGCGAGCGTAAAGTTTGACAGCGCCCGGCGCCAGCCACCTTCTTTAACCCAGGCTCCCGGCGTAGAGAGCAGGCCACTGAATACAAAACGGTGGCGCTGATCGAACAACGAATCCGCGCGCTCGGCCGCGAAGTTTCGATTGTCCTGCGGCAACAAGAGCGTTTGCAGGTCAGACGAATCGTCGATCGAATGCGACCACGTGTACGAAGCGAGAAACTGGAAGTTATGTGAGAATCGTTTCTTCACATCCACATTCAACGCGTTGTAGGTCGAATCACCGTCTGACGTCTGCGCATTGATCGAGCCGAATGGTGAAACCGTTCCCGGCGTTCTCAATGAACCAACGAGAGCACCGTTCAGGACCGCCGGCGTTACCAGGCCGCCGGAAAGTGCCTGGGCCAGGAAGTAGTTCGGTGCACTCGGCCGGAAGAAGTTTGCAATACCCGCATTGACGATGCGGCTGCCGAGGTTCGTAATCGGAGCCGTAATCATTCCCGGCACGATGATGGCGAACGTCTGTCCGGCATTCGGAAACGCAGGCGCGCCCGTTGGTGTTGTAAGCGTGAAGCACTGAAGCGGAACACCAAACGGACACGGCGCACCGGAGGTCGGAATCGAGAACGCGACGGCTTCCGTTGTGTTTACCGGATTGCGTCCCGCCAAACGGAAGAAGTTTTGAATCTGAAGTTCCGTTCTGGGAGCGTTGATATCGAGCGGGTGGGGCAAGTGATGAGCGCCGACGAAGAGATAACTACCCGAGATAGTCATGTCCTTCGTTAGCTGGCGCTCGATCGTGAAGTTACCCTGGTCCGCGTACGCGTACTCAAAGTCCTTCTGAACGTGAAGGGTGAAGGGGAGCACTGGACCAAAGCCAGGGAAGGTTTGATCGTTGAATCTCTGGCGGCCGAACTGGTATTGCGCGCCTACCGCTACGCCCGGAGTCACGACGCCCGCGGGACAGATCGGCGTTACTGGTCCACCCGGAGGACAAACAGTTCCCTGGAATACTTGCACAGCGTTGAGCAGCGCGGTTTGCGACGGGCTACCCGGTGTCAGAATTCCCTGTTGCTGTTGCACTGCGTCAGCGATGTCAGAGTTGAACGCGATCGCGAGTAACGGATGGTCGTAAAAGAGTCCAAAGCCGGCGCGAATGGAAGTCTTACCGTCTTTCCACGGATCCCACGCGATTGCGAGACGCGGCGCCCAGTTGTTCTTGTCGCGTGGAAATCCCTGTTGGACGCCCATCGCATCCTGCGCTGCGAGCACGTCTGCGGCGGAAAGGTTAATTCCGGAAAGGGGATCGCGCAGGGGCAGTGTCGGTATCTGTTCAGTCTGTTCGTAGTCGTAACGAACGCCGTAGTTGAGCGTCAGGTTCGGGCGTACTTTCCAGGAATCCTGCGCGAAGAACGCCATCGGCTTGTTGCTGATGCTGCTGACCGGATTTCCGAAACCCTGAATAAAGTTGGACGGAAATCCGAGTCCGTACTGCTGCACAGGCGTGAAGTCGGGCGCTCCGGCAAAGGCCGGATTCAGTGTCGTCGCCGAGAGTCCGCCAAAGTTGAAAAGACCGGCGAAGTTGAGCTCGAAGATCGCTTCGGGTATGCGGACGACGGCATAGTCGCCGCCAAACTTGAAGTTATGAGTTCCGTAAACAACATTTAGGTTGTCGGTAAACTCATAACGCGTCTCCGAACGTACCACCGGCGAGAATAGCTCGCGGCCGACGAAGGTTGTTCCGGAAATGTTGAAGGCTACTGCATCGGGGTTCTGCGATTTGAAGGTTGCACGACGCAAGCCGAAATTAAAACGTCCTTCATTGACGATCGTGTTTGAGAGCGTCGAAGTTAAGGTGGCGACGGCTGACCAATCCTTCAACGTCTGAACCCCAGTGCGCGAGAAATCATTCTGGCCGAGTGACTGGTTCTGCGATTCAACCTGAATACCGCTAAGGTTGCTTGGATTGTAGCCAACTCTGAAGTTGAACTGATGGTCCTGGGTGATCTGATGATCCAGACGGAAAGAGTTGAACGTCGTGCGATCGGTTAGCGGAAATACCCTTTGCAGACTGTTCAATGGTCTGAACGCGATGAAGTCTCCGGCAGCGTTCGTTGTACCAGTCGGCACCGGTGCGCCTGAAAGGATGAAGCGCGGTCCAATTGCCCCCGGAGTGATCGGACTGATCGCCGGGCACAAACTTCCGTCGTTTGGAGAAGTCAGTGCATTGCTGCCGGTCAAGGCAGTAGTGCCGCCACTCGAGGCAAAGAACGCATAAGCTCGGGCGCCGCAGATGGCGGTCGCATTTCCGGAACCAACGAGCGTATTGATGAAGCTCGCCTGTGCCGGAGTGATGTTATTGAACGTGCGCGCAACCGGGTTCAATCCGGCAATCACAGGAATGGTCGCAGAGCCGGTTAGACCCTGAGAGACGTTGCTGGTAAAGAAGCCCGACTCATTGCGTCGTCGTTGTTCGAATGCGTAGAAGAAGTACGTTCGCTCGGGGTCTAATGGTCCACCAAAGGTCAATCCATACTGTGCGCGTGTAAACGCCGGATCTTCGATGGGTGCAAACGCATTACGCGCCTGGAAACTGCGATGGCGCAGGAAGCCAAATACGTTTCCGTGAAACTCTCGTGTGCCCGCCTTGGTAACCACGTTCACCACGCCGCCGGAAGAACGCCCAAACTCGGGTGCAAACATGTTGCTGACGACTTGAAACTCCTGCACTGCTTCCTGACTGACGGTCGAACGCGATGCGTTCACTGAGTTGTCCGTATTGTCAGCTCCGTCTACCTGCACCAGGTTGGAGCGACCTCGCTGTCCACCGAAATTCAATCCGGTCGTGGGCGCTGGTCCAATTGGACGTCCATTGTCGCGTCCCACTGTCGAAGTGATTAGGGCAAACGACAGATAGTTTCGTTCGTTGATCGGATAGTTGTTGATGGCCTGCTGATTGATCGTAGTTGCAACCGCAGTCTTAGAACTCTCGACCGGGTCAGACGTAGCGTCGGAAACGGTCACGCTCTCACTGATCGCTCCCGGTTCGAGTTGGACGTCGAAATCTGCGGCTTGTCCGATAGTCACAGTGATCTTTGGCAATACGGCTTTCTTGAAGTTCGCCGCTTCGACCGTTAGCTCGTAATCGCCGGGTGGCACATTGATGATGCGATAGTACCCTTCGTCGTTAGTGGTGACATTGCGTGTGAAATTCTTGTCCGGGTTACGAACGGTAACGGTGGCGTTAGGCACAACCGCATTCGAGGAGTCTTTGACAGTGCCCTGAATGTCAGCAGCATTTGACTGCGCCTGACCGAAAGCTGCGGGGGCACAAAGAAGCAGGATCATTAACAAGCAGGGGATTTGAAATGATCCGAGAAGCCGGGACTTTAACGATACAAACATCGTCGTTTCTCCTTAGTTGTGTTTCGCGGCTATGGAATTCGCGCGTTCACCAACGACTCTTGTGAATTAACCTTTGCTACCAGTGGATGTGTGTCGGAGATCCGTCTCCGATTTGCTGCGGCCTGCGGGAGCTGATTTTAGCCGTTGTCATGTTGTCCTGGGACAGCAACAGTGACAGAGAGAGCAGCACTGGCCAAGCCTTTTTACTCTAAAAGAAGGAACGTGGCAAGCAGTTTAACCTGCGCGTAAGGGGCTGCGGTGGTCCCGGTTGGAGGAGCGAGTTGCTCGTGCGATTCGATTTCGGAAGCGATTACTGGAGCCACAGATCGCAATGCCAACTCCGGCGAGCCTCGGGCTGAAAGCGAGGCGTCGCAACCATCCACAAATCCGCAGGCGCGAATCGAATTTTTGTGCGTACTCGGCCGCGTAATTTGCGCAGAGTTCGTGCGTCGCGAATTTGTCTCGCTGGCAAACAATTACATCCGCCGCGAGTTCACCACTTTCAAACGCCATCAGCATCCCACTGCCCGAAAAAGGATCGATAAACGAAGCCGAGTCGCCAATGGCGAGCAAACCGTTTGCAGGGCTGGGTTGCTGTCGACCGAAACGTTCCCAGGATGCGCTCAGCCACTCCGGTTCAGGCTCGGCCCGTTCGAGTGTGTAGGCTGCGCGCTGGTTTTTCATCACTATTTCGCGCATTACGAGTTCCGGGTTTGAGGAGTAACGCTTGACCTGTTCAGCGGAGATGATGAAGCAGAGGTTGCTGATGCCTCCTTCGACGCTGCTCAAGCCGCCGTAGCCTTCCGGGTAGAAGTAGATCTCGCACGTGTTTGGCGCGACGCGTGTGTTTCTCAGGTGAACCTTGAAGGCAATTAGCTTCGGTTTTGTTGTTGGTTCGGCAGAGTGAAGCTTGCGGCTGAGAATGTGGGCGCGACCGGTGGCGTCGATGGTTAGTGGCGCGAAGTATTCTTCGTTTGATTTTATTCTGACGCCGCGCACGTCGTAGTTTCTGAGGATTGGTTCGGTGATGGTTGTGCCTTCGAGTACGGTGACACCGCAGTCACGCGCGCGGTCCAGCAGTACCTGGTCCATGACAGCGCGGCTCAGGCCGAGGGCCGTTGGAGCACCGAACCAGGTACTGGGGATGGCGACGTTATGCCCGCGCGTGGAGTAGAAGATCGTTTCTGTGATCGCTGCGGGCGTGGAAAGTTTGATCGCGTCTGCGACGCCGAGGTTTTCAAAGTGTCGTTGGCATTCGGGTGAAATGAATTCTCCGCACAGTTTTGCGCGTGGGAATTTTTTTTGTTCGACGAGGAGTACGCGAAGACCGTTGCGCGCGAGATGTATCGCAGCGCTCGATCCCGCCGGCCCCGCGCCCGCGATGATCACGTCGAAAGTGTTCGATGTTTCCACGTGCATTGATTCGTTTCCGCTCCGAAAGAGTTCCGCGCCGGGCGGCCACGGAGGGCCGCCCCTACAGTACGCTCCACCGCGCCAGTGATGATTAGGCCGACTTAGCTCTGCGGAGCGTACTGTAGGGGCGGCCCTCCGTGGCCGCCCGGCGTGGAACTCTTTCCGTAGCGGCCGCGGCGCTCAGAACAAGACGATACGGAAACCGTCTCTCCACTGAAAGATCACGCAGCCCGGCGCGCTGCCCCAACGCCCTTAACTCGCCCGCCTTAAAACTTCGCAATATCGACAACGCACCATCGTGTCGCAGCAGTCGATTGTGCAGCACCAACTTCCCGAGCGTCGTATAAAGCAAGTACGCGACCGGATGACGATTGAGATCGATAACGAATATTCGACGCCTCGCCACTCGACTCATCTCACGAAGAATCTTGACGACCTGCTCATCTACAAAGTGATGCGTGAAGAGCGAACAGATCACGTAATCGAACCGATTGTCTGCAAAAGGAAGCTCTAAAGCATTACCACGCACCGAGCCAATTTCATCGAACCGCTCAGACTCTTCAATGATCGACTCCGCCGATCGCTCGTTCAATTCGAGGCCAACAGCGTTCAAGCGGCGGCCGGTTTGTCGCGCCCAAGCAGCCGTCACACGCAACAGCTCTCCTGACCCCGCACCGACATCGAGTATCGAAAAGCCGCTCAATCCCTGCGCTTCGATCTCGGGAAACAGCGTGGTCCTTAAACTGTGCGCATCACCCATCCAACGATTGACTATCTGCAGCTCACCGATACAACTCTCGTACTCCTCGGGCGTGTAATCACCGGTATCGAGGTATTCGAGTTTGTAGCTGCGCCGTTTAAATTTCTCGAGCATGCTGAATCACGAGAGCGCTGTTTTTGGAGCCGAAGCCGATACAGTTACAGAGGGCAATGTTCACGCTTGCTTCACGTGCTTCGTTGGGAACGTAGTCGAGATCACAATCAGGGTCAGGCTCATCGAGATTAATCGTGGGCGGGATCTTGTTGGTGTGCATCGCGCAGAGCGCTGCGCCGAGTCCGGCGGCGCCGCTCGCACCCTGCGGGTGACCGATTTGCGACTTCGTTGCCGACATCGGTATGCGTGCCGCCTGTCCGTCAAACGCATGCTTCAATGCGCTGGTCTCAATTCGATCGTTGAGCACGGTCGACGTACCGTGCAGATTTACATAGTCGATGTCCTTTGGCTCGCAGCCGGCATCTTCGAGAGCCAATCGCATCGCACGCGCTGGCTCATAGCCGTCTTCAGCGAGTCGAACGCGGTGATATGCATCGCACGTGGCGCCGTAGCCAATCACCTCCGCGTAAATGTGCGCGCGACGATCGAGCGCGTGTTTCAGTTCTTCGAAGACGTACATCCACGAGCCTTCACCCAGCACCATTCCGGATCGATTTCGCGAGAAAGGTCTTGAAGCACGCTGCGGCTCCTCATTCCAATCACTCGTCAACACCGTCATCAAATTGAACCCGGCCAAAATGCCCGGCGCAATCGGAGCGTCTACGCCGCCCGTAATCATCATGTCCTGCCGTCCGAGCGCGATATGCTGCGCCGCGTAAGCCATCGCATCGGTCGAACTGGTGCAGCCTGTCGAAACGATGTGCGACAGTCCACGCAGACCAAACGCCATCGACAACTCGCTCGACAATCCGCCGTGCGTCGACGATGGAATCGTGTAGACGCTCGCTTTGTTAGTTGGACCAACGTACCAGTACTCGTACTGTTGCTCGGTAAACGCGAGGCCTCCGCCGCCCGTTCCGAGTTCCACGCCGAACGTGCGGCGTTCATCAAGCGAGAGATCGTTCGGAAACAGTTGCGCGTCTTCCAACGCTTCGCGAGCTGCCGCAAGCGCGAGTGGCACTGTCCGCGCCACGTGTTTGCGATCTTTTGGATTTAACTGCGACTGCCAGTCGAACGAAGGAACTTCAGCGGCGATTTGAACCGGAGAGCTGGATGGATCGAAAGATTCGATGCGGCGCACGCCACTCCTGCCGGTGATTAGTCCATTCCAGAACGCATCGCGACCAATACCGAGTGGAGTGACACACCCCATTCCCGTGATGACAACTCTGCGTGGACGCGTCAACGCTTTAAACATGGCGATCGCCTCATGTTTACAACGGGGGTTTTAAAGGAGGGGAAAAGAATAACAAAGGACCACGTGGTTTCGCGAACTAACACGGACCATACGGGCGTGGTCCGTGTTAATTCTACAAATCCGCGGGTTAAACCTTTGTGCCGCACTCTGTACAAAATTTCGCGCCGGGCGCCAGCTCCGCTTTGCAGTTTGCACAGGTGGCTTTGCCTTGCTTCGCGCCACACTCTGTGCAGAACTTTGCCCCCGTCGCGTTCGGATGTCCACACTGCGGACACGGAACTCCAGGCTGTTGCGGTGCAGCCTGTTGCGCTGCGCCCTGTCCCTGGTTTGACTTCATCGCATCGCTCATCGCACCTGCCATTGCATTTCCCAGTGCGAATCCCGCCCCGAGCCCCATGCCAGTTCCGGCGCCGCCTGACGGATTCTGCGCCGCATCGCGCATCGCATCAGCAGCCTGGAACTGAGCGTAACGCCCAACGTCGCCAATCACGCCCATCGAAGTACGTTTGTCCATTGCCGCCTCGACTTCCTGCGGCAACGAGATGTTTTCGATAACGAACTTCGTCAACTCGAGTCCAAACGTCTTAAACTCTTCGTTCAGTTTCAATCGTGTGAACTTCGCGAGCTCATCGTAGTTCGACGCGAGATCGAGTGCTGCGATTTTGGATTCTCCGAGTGCGTCGCTGAAACCCCCGACGAGCGTGCGTTTCAGTTGACCCTCAATATCTTCCGTGACGAAGTGCGCATTGGTTCCTGCGACCTCTTTGATAAACGCCTGCGGGTCCGAAACGCGCATTGAGTAGATTCCGAAAGCTCGCAAACGCACCATGCCGAAATCAGCATCGCGCATCATGATCGGGTTGGGCGTGCCCCACTTCAGATCTGTGAACTGTTTGGTGTTGACGAAGTAGACCTCGGCTTTGAACGGCGAGTTGAAGCCGTACTTCCATGCCCCTAACTTCGACAGGATGGGAGTGTTGCCGCCGTCGATGGTATAGCGGCCGGGGGGAAACTGATCGGCAATCTGGCCTTCGTGTACAAAAACCGCAGCCTGCGTCTCACGAACGATTAGCTGCGCTCCGTTTTTGATTTCCTGATCCTTGACCGGAAACCGGTACAGGAGTGTATTGGGCGAGTCGTCAAGCCATTCGATGACTTCAATAAACTGTGACGTCGGGCTGAGTCGATCAAGAATTCCCATTTTCGTGCCTCCAGGGAGATTATACATGTATCCACAGATTACGCAGATTCTGTGGACTGCCTCTTACGTATCACCAACAGCGCTGTTAACCCACCTGCCATATCAATCAGACTATCGACAATCGAAGCCGTCCGCGACGGTACAAAGCTCTGATGATACTCATCCATTAACGCATAAACGACGACGAGAGTTGCGCAGATCAGTAACCAGCGCTCGCTGATCGCCGGCCGTGGCGACGTGCGAAACGCGCGCGCGGCCAGGAACCCGAGAATCGCGTACTCGGTAAAGTGCGCGATCTTACGCGTGGTGTAGTGGATGATGTCGAGCGTTTCGGGACTGGTGTGCGGAAACAACCACAGCACGAGTGGTCCAATAATCCGGGAAGTGTTTGAAGCTGAGAAACTGTTTGAAGAAGCGTAGGAAATAAAACCGAGCCAGACTACTAGCGGTAAGTAACGACTTAGGAAGCTTTTCAACCCGGCCACAGCAATCTATTTTGTGCCTTATGTGCCTTTTGTGGCTAAACTTTTGGTGGCTACAGCGCGGCTGCACCCGACACGACTTCGATGATCTCGTTGGTAATCGCTGCCTGACGAACGCGATTCATATTGAGTGTCAAAGACTCGATCAGTTCGGCCGCATTCTTCGACGCGGAATCCATCGCCGTCATGCGTGCGCCTTGCTCTGACGCAATTGATTCCAGCAATGCGCGAAAGATCTGTGTCTCAATCAGACGCGGCAGGAGGTAGCCGAACATCTCTTCAGGTGGTTGCTCGTAAATGTAATCAACCAGACTCACCGGTTGCTGCGACTTCGCTTCCGGCTCTTCTTCTTTCGCACGCGAGACTGGTAATAACTGCTCCAACACGACGCGCTGTGAGAGTACAGATTTGAACTCGTTGTAGACGAGAAAAACTTTATCGATGCCCGTGTCGTCGGTGTAAGTTTTGATAACGTCGCGAGCGACTTCGAGCGCTTCTGAAAACTCGACGCGACCCTTGCCTGTCAATCCAATGTACTCGCCCGAGATCGTCGCCCGGCGGTTGCGGAAGAAGTCGCGACCCTTACGACCGATCGCCATGATCTCGACCGACTTGTCCGCGTTCTGTCGCATGAAAGTCTGCGCGGCCTTTGTAAGGTTGGTGTTGAAAGCACCACACAAACCTTTGTCGGCGGTTATGAGCACCAGCAGGTAACGCTGATCGCCGCGCTGATCGAGAAGTGGATGATGAAAGTCTTCATCCGTCCGGTTCGCGAGCTCGCCTAAAACTTCCGACATCTTGTTCGCAAAGGGACGCGCTGTTACAACGCGTTCCTGCGCGCGCCTGAGTTTCGCCGCAGACACCATCTTCATGGCCTTCGTGATCTGCTGCGTGTTCTTGACCGACTTGATGCGCCGGCGAATGTCGAGAAGATTAGGCATTAAGTTTTAGTCGTTAAGCTGCCGGCTGAGCGGCTGCGGCTTCGGCAGTGGATCTTGCTGGAGCAGCAGCGAAATCAGTCGATTCCTTCTTCAGGCTGTCTTTGAAGTCTTCAAGCACCTGCTTCAATCCCGCCTTGATCTCATCCGTCAACGATTTCTTCTCGGCAATATCAGTAAGCAGACCCGGATGCGAGTTTTCAACAAACTTCTGCAGCCCTGTTTCGAACGTTCGAACATCTTCGATCGCCACGTCGTCGGTGTAACCGTTCGTTGCTGCCCAAATGATGAGCACCTGCTTGGCAACGTCCATCGGCTGATACTGAGGTTGTTTCAGAATCTCCGTCAGACGTTGACCGCGTGCGAGCTGAGCTTGCGTGGCTTTGTCCAGGTCGGAACCGAACTGAGCA
>DATNFX010000287.1:0-17203 GCA_035606195.1 Pyrinomonadaceae bacterium | reverse complement strand
AGATCAGCGACAGCACGTTACTGATTCACGCCGTCGACATCTCAAATCCACGTTGGGTGCAGCAGGTACAGTCGGTGAAACGAATCCTGGCCGAACTGAAGCTGGCCGAGATTCCATCCGTTCTTGCGTTGAACAAGGCTGATCTCGTTGACCCGGAAACTGTAGAGGCGGCCGTTCGTCAGGCACAGCAACTCGATAACGGCGAAACGGTGGTCATCTCGGCCATCAAGCCGTCGACCTTGGACGCTTTACTCGAAAAAGCTGGAGCGGTATTGGCCCGTAACCTCGCCGCCGCCTAAAGCCACAAAAAGCACATAATGCACAAAAGGCACAAAACGAAAATCGAGCCTCAAATAAACCTTTTGTGCTTTTTGTGCTTTATGTGACTTTTGTGGCTAATCTCTTATGGGACTTCGTCCACGATTCAAAACTCCCTTAAGCCAGGCGCGCGACAAGCTATTGGCTTACCTGTATCGCCCGTTACTGGTCTTTCAGCCGCGCACACGCTTTTTGATTGGCTGCAGCGTTCTTGTTCTCCTGACAACTCTTCTACTTCTCACCAACCGCGCCTTCAGCTTCAATGAAAACTATCAGGTAGGCGAAGTGCTCGCGCGCTCCATCGTCGCGCCTTCCGACCTGAGCGTCGAAGACCAGGTTGAAACAGAACGACTTAAAAACAACGCTCGCGCATCCACGCGTGCCGTCTTCAATTACGACTCCAGCCGTGGAGAGACTTCGGTACAAAGCTTTCGTTCGGCGTGGAACGACATCCAACAACGAACCGGCTCAGGTCAGACTAAGTCTGAAACCGACCTTGATCGCATTGCTTCAATCATTCGCGAAGTCAGTGGCGGATATATTTACGACGATAACGAAGCCGATCGTTTGCAATCAGAGATCGTGCTGGTTGACGTTCGCGCTTCCGTCCCGCCAGTGATCCTGGCTGCGCCGCGAACGAGAATGATTCCGCTCTCGACAGCGCGCCGGAGTCTGGAAACGCGAATCCTCAACCTTCAGGGTTGGTCGTCAGAACAAAAAGCTGCACTTAGTGCAGCATTGGCGCCATTGATTCGTCCTAATGTCGCTCTCGATCAAACAGCTACCGCAGCCGCTCGCGAAACAGAAGCCAGCCGCGTCCAGCCGGTCGTGATCTCGCTCAAACGTAATCAGGTGGTCGCGCGCGAAGGCGACACGGTAACACCCGGCATTCTGGCGCAGATTGCAGCAATCAAAAGTGCCGGGCAGTCGGGCAGACCATGGCACAACTTCTTCGGATTGTTGCTGGTAGTCGTTGGTGTTTACTGGGCGGCGTGGAAGTTTGCGGAACACAGAAGTAGCGGCAGTCCGCTGAGTTTGAGTAAGCACAAAGCGTTTGCTTTAGTGGGCTCGGCGATCCTGGTCCAAACCGCGCTGATGAAAGTCGGGTTTGCGTTTGGCGAAAGCATGGCGGCGCGCATGCAACCACCTTTCAACGATCCGGTCATCTGGAATTACGCCATTCCCTTTGCTGCGGGCGCGCTACTGGTGGCGATGCTCGTCGATACTCAACTCGCCTTCCTGACGGGAATCATCACGGCTCTGTTTGCAGCCATGCTGGCGCCGGGCGGAATGCAAAAAGCACTCTTCGCAATGGTCTCGTGTTCCGTGGCGATTTATGGAATCGGACGTTATCGCGAACGACAGTCAGTCACGCTTGCTGGTTTGCTGGTCGGGGTCGTAAACGTGGTCATGGCGCTCGCCCTCATCGCGTACTCGGAACAGCCACTCACTTTTAAGACTTTCCTGCTTGCGCTCGGAGCAGGCATTGCCGGAGGACTGTTGACCGCAGTGTTTGCGGCGGGTGGACTGCCGATCAACGAGTCGCTGTTTGGCATTCTGACTGACGTAAAACTGCTGGAGCTTTCAAACGCAGACCTGCCGGTGCTGGGCCAGCTGGCGTTGCGTGCGCCGGGCACCAACCAACACTCTCACGCGGTGGGCCAACTTGCCGAAGACGCGTGTCGCGCCGTAGGAGCAAATCCGCTACTGGCGCGCATCGGCGCCCTGTATCACGATATCGGCAAACTCGCAGCGCCTGAGTATTTCGTGGAGAACCAGCAGGGCGACAATCCACACGACCGACTGCGTCCGTATCAAAGCGCCAAGATCATCACGAGCCACGTCACCTATGGCGCCCGACTGGCGAAAGAGATCGGTCTTCCGGAAAAGATCGCCGACTTCATTCCACAGCACCACGGCACCAGAACGCTGCACTACTTCCTGCGCAAGGCCCAGGCACAAGCCAAACCGAATGATACTGTCAACGAAGCTGACTTTCGTTATCCCGGTCCGAAGCCACAGTTCAAGGAAGCGGCGATCATGATGCTGGCCGACTCATGCGAGGCAGCCGCGCGTTCACTGGCGCGTCCCGATCCGGAGAACATTCGCGCGATTGTGATCAAGATCGTCGACGCCATCATCAGCGATGGACAGCTTGATGAGTGTGACGTGACGTTGCAGGAACTAACGACGATACGCGAAGCTATGATCAGCGCGCTGACCGCGATTTATCACGCACGCATCGATTACCCCGGTTTCAATCCGCCCGCGATGACGGGACCACTCCCGCCGCTACCCGCCGGCAACCTCGACAGCGAAGAACGCGGCATCAGCTACACTAAACCCTCCGACGTCCCCATTAGTCTCGGCGGTGAAGTCGAAGACGAAGCCGTGCCACGAAAAGTCAGCAAAAGATAATCCGTGTATGCAATCGGTGTAGATCTGTGGCTAAAAATGAGGCCGGAGTTTCGAGTAGGTAGTAGGAAGGTCTTCGGGAATCACACGCGATTCGCCGACCGTTGTCATGAAGTTCGTATCCCCGGACCATCGTGGCAACAAGTGAATGTGCAGGTGGTCTGCGATGCCGGCGCCTGCCGCAGAGCCGAGGTTCATGCCCATATTGAATCCTGACGGTGAATAGACTTCACGCAACGCGGTTTGCGCCCGCTTCGCCATGTCCATCAACTCATCCGTCATCTCTTTAGGCGCCGAATCAAACTCATTCGTGTGCAGGTAAGGGACGACCATCAGGTGGCCCGTGATGTACGGATAAAGGTTGAGCACGACAAAACAGTGCTGGGCCCGGTGCAGAACAAAATTCGTTTCATCGTCCCCGGGGTTACCTGCAATCAGACAAAACACGCAGCCATCGCGCGCCGCATCGACGCCTGATGCGATGTACCTGGCTCGCCAGGGACTCCACAGTCTTTCCATGCAATTAAAGGATGGGCGGACGATGAGTGTCGTCGCTGATCGGTCGTGAAGGATTTGTCGCCGACGCGTGTGCGCCGGAATTCTCGTCGTTGATGAGCTCTTTCAGCTCTTTGCCGGGTTTGAAATACGGAACTCGTTTGGCCGGAATGCTGACCGGGTCGCCTGTTTTCGGATTTCGGCCGCGACGCGCACCGCGCTCGCGCACGCGAAAGCTGCCAAAGCCACGCAGCTCAATCTTCTCGCCCTGGTTCAGGGTTTCGATGATGCTTTCAAAAACAATCTCTACCAAACGCTCAGCGTCCTTTTTCGTGAGTTCAGCCGCCCGAGCTACGTCTTCGACGAGTTCTGCTTTTGTCATGCATCACCTCGATTGAGTTAAATATAACGTCTTGATAATAGCGAGGTTATGTTTCTCGTACACTATCAAAAGATCAACGGATGGGGCAAGGTTAATCCACAGATTACGCAGACTGGTTATTACAATCTGCGTAATCTGTGGATTCTGAGGAGTTGAAACTATTCGTCGTTGTCCGTTTTACTCAACCCGAAGTCAGCCAGCTCACCGAGGGAGGCCATGCCGCCGCCTGCCTCTGACGAGTAGATCTTCGTGTCGATGATTGGTTCATCCTTTCCGACTGCTCTCGCGGAAAGTCCAATCTTCTTCGTTTCCGGATCGATGCGCAGGATCTTGAAATCCATCTCCTGGCCGAGTTGGACCACGTCGTCAGGCTTGGCCACGCGCTCTTCAGAAAGTTCGGAGATGTGACAGAGACCTTCGAGATTGTCGTCCAGTTCAATGAACGCGCCGAAGTTCGCGAAACGCGCTACCTTGCCATGGACCACGTCGCCCGGTTTATGTTCGTTCGTAAACTTCTCCCAGGCATTCGGTTCCAGATCCTTGATGGAAAGCGACAGTCGCCGGTTCTCGGTATCGATGCTGGTAATCACCGCGTCGATCTCCTGTCCCTTCTTCAACACTTCGCTCGGATGCTTGATGCGTCTGGACCAGGAAATGTCCGACACATGAACGAGTCCGTCAACCCCGTCTTCGATCTCGATGAATGCACCGAAGTCAGTCAGGTTACGAACACGTCCGTGAACACGGGTGCCGACCTGGTAACGCTCGTGCAGTGTCTGCCAGGGATTTTCCTGCACCTGCTTCATGCCGAGACTGATGCGACGAGCTCTCGGGTCGACACTCAGCACCTCAACTTCAACAGCATCGCCGGGGTTAACAACCTTGCTCGGGTGCTTGACTCGTTTCGACCAGCTCATTTCGGAAACGTGAACGAGCCCTTCGACGCCGGGTTCAAGCTCAACGAACGCGCCGTAATCCGCAACGCTCGCAACCTTTCCGTTGACACGCGTGCCTACGGGGAAACGTTCCTCAACGCTGGACCATGGGTCCGGAAGCAGTTGTTTGTAGCCAAGCGAAACGCGCTCGCGTTCGCGATCAAACTTCAAAACCTTGACCTGAATGTTGTCGCCAACGTGGAACAACTCGTTAGGATTCTGCAGCCGTCCCCACGACATATCGGTAACGTGAAGCAGGCCGTCGACGCCGCCAAGATCGACGAACGCGCCGTAGTCGGTAAGATTCTTGATCTGCCCTTCAACGACGATGTCCTCTTCGATCTGTTGGAGCGTTTGATCTTTCCGGCCGGTGTTCTCCTGCTCGATAACGGCCTTGCGCGACAGGACCACGTTTGATCGTTTGCGATTGAGCTTGATTACCTTGGCCTCGATGATCTGGTTGCGCAGACTGTCGAGATTTCGCACCGGACGCACGTCCACCTGCGAACCGGGAAGAAAAGCAGCAATGCCATCGATGTCAACACGCAAGCCGCCTTTAATGCGATCGATCACGCGGCCCTTTACGTTGGAGCCGTCTCGATAGGCTTTCTCGAGGTCATCCCAGGCTTTCATCCGCACTGCATCAGCGCGCGAAAGAACCGGCAGCCCGTCGGCAGTCTCCATGCTCTTGACGAGCACTTCCACTTCGTCGCCGGCCTTGACTGTAAGTTGACCGTTCTCGGTGAACTCGGCCGGGTTAACGATGCCTTCCGATTTGTAACCGAAGTCGATAACCACTCCGCGTTCGCTCAAGCCGACGACTGTGCCGCGAACTACTTCGCCCTCTTCGAGGGTCGCCTGTTCTTGTTCGAACTGATCGAGGAGTTGACCGAAGTCGACGTCACCGCCGGCGCGTGTCTCGTCTGATTCATCAGGTTCAGTTGTGGTAGTGGGACTCGGTGCTGGTGCTGCCGATGATGATGATGATGGGGACGCCATAACATTTTCTTGCGGCTGAGCCTGCTGCGGCTCGCCGGAGATTGAGTTATTGTCGACCTCGCTGTTGTTCAGCTTGGGTTGTTCGCTAGACATTGATACTCCTGTAGACCCCGGTACCTCTTAACGCGTGGACGATCTTATCGCGCTTCACTAGTCCGGACAATCAGCGCAGGTCTTCGCTCACTGTCGGACAGTGTACAGCGGCCTGTAGCTTGATTGACCTTGGCGTTGTCGGGAGTTGAAGGCTGGCGAGGAAGCGAGCCGTTTGGATTTGAAATGTCGAGCTAATTTGTTTCGATTACCGCCCTGCCGTAGTTACCCCGCTTGGTCCGACAAACACCCGCCGCCTTTTTACCGGGTAGGGCGGCAATGTACACGCCTGTATAAGCCATGTCAAGGAAAGACGGGGGTATAGGTCCTATAGGACATATAGGACCTATGTTTTCTTTGTTACTGAGCGGCTGAGACAGAGTCGTTTCTGCGCGGCACGACGTACACGCCGGCCGAATGCGAACCGACAAAGAGTACGTTCTGATCGTGTGGGTCAAACGCGAGCGCCCAGATTCGCTGGCTCGGTAAACGGCCGTCTTTGGGATCGATCCGCGCCCAGCTCTGACCGCCGTTCGTGCTGCGGTAAACACCGCCGCCGACTTCGGTAATTTGAAAAGCGTTGCCGGCGAATATCTCGTCGCCGTTGCGCGGGTTGATCAGGATGCTGGTGAAATCGCCGAAAGGAAGATTGCCACCTCGAGCTCTCCACGTTTTGCCACCGTCATGCGACATAAACAAAGCCTGCTTGGTGCCGACGAAGACGTTATCAGGTCGCTGTGGATCTTGGGCAATGGTGTTGACCGGCGCTTCACGCGAAATACCGTCAACCTGTCGCCACGTCTTTCCGCTGTCGCGCGAAATCAAAACTCCCGCATTCGGTGTTCCCACCCAGATTGTTTCGGGCTGCTTTTCACTTGTCGAAATACACGTGGTGCGTGGATCCAGACCCCCATAAGAGAGTTTCTGCCAGCCTTTCGCCGGATCGACTGTGCGATACAGACCAGCGTTCGTAGCCGCCAGAATTGCGGGCTGCTGAGTTTCCGGATCGACAGTATGGACCAGTGCATTCACAGCATCCGCCAGAATCAAGTCTGAGCGTTCAGCCATGGACGAATCGCCGGCTTTACCGATGCCGAGTGCAGCGAGAGTAATCACGTCGAGCTTTCCGGTAACCGGAAGATGTCGATCGACCTGAAACTTCTTCAGTGCGGCAGTGGTTGCTGGACCACCTTTACCATCGGGCTCTCCCAGGTGATAACCGGCAGCGTTGAGGGCTTCCTGTGCTGCCATAACTGACTCGGAAGACGGCGCCGGTGTGCGGCTCTTTGGCGTGACTGCGACGGCGCGTTTGGTCGTTTTCTTTGCCGGCGACGCCTTTGTCTTGGGCTTCTCGACGGCCCAAACCGGCGCCCAGGAAGCGGCTCGATCGGTTGACTTGTAGACTCCCAAATTAGTGCCGAGATAGATCACGTTTGCATCGCGCGCGTCCTGCAGGATCGAATACGTGATGAGACGCGAAGGCATGCTGCGCATCGATGGGCGCCAGCTTCCGCCGTTGTCTTCGCTGACGAAAAGAAATCCGCCACCCGTAGCCGTATTGATCGTGGAAGCGTAGATGCGATTCGGAATTTCACGATCCGGAAGAATCGCATTAGCAAAGCGACCGCTGAATCCGCCATTGGTCGGAGTAAAGGTCTTGCCACCGTCGTTCGATACCATCACGCCGTAGTTGTTCGTGCCGATGAAAACCATGTCGGGACGCGACGGGTGAACGGCGATCGAGTTGATCTCGAGCTGGCGAGAAGTTGTCACCATCCACGAGTCCGCATCGCCGCCTTTTTCCGATCTCCAGAAACCTTCAGTTGTGCCGGCAAAAACGAGTCCGGGAACAGACGGATGCTGCAGGATGGACCGCGTCCTGCGCGACTGCGACGGAATTCCCTGCACTTTTCGCCAGCTCTCACCGGCGTTCTTACTTTCGTAGATACCGCTGCAGGCAGAAGCAATGATGTGATTTGGATCGCGTGGATCGATGTCGATGGCGAAGATGTCGGAATCGTCAATGATTCCGTTCTTCATGGACTGCCAGCTTTGCCCACCGTCAACTGATTTATAAGGCAAATAGAACGTGCCTGCGTAAATCGTATCGGTAGTCCGCGGATCGATTGCGAGAGACTCGACATGGATCAGGCCGGGCTGGCTTTGCGTTGGCAGTTGTTTCCATGACTTACCGGCGTCATCCGAGCGGAACACGCCGTTAAATGTGCCCGCGACGAGTGTGTCGGGATTCGACTCCGATTGTGCCAGCGAATGCAAAGCCTCATTCTTCAATTCCGGACTCTCACGCCATGTAACGCCTCCGTCAGATGACTTGAAGAACCCACCCGGCAAGTTGTGCCGGTGTGCCGCTACATACAAAACGCGCGAGTTGCGTGGATCGACAATGATGTTGTCGACGAACAGGCGCGGCTTGCCGAAGTTATAGAGCATCTGCCAGTGTTTGCCACCGTCGGTGGATGTGTAAATCTGCCCATCGAGCGTCCCAAAATAGAAGCGATCTGGATCTTGAGGGTCAACTACGAGAGCGCGGACGTCGCCTCCCGGAGGTCCGGTGGTGCGCCAATCGTTCGAATACAGTGCAGGATCAGAGGCGTCAGTTGCTGCCGAAGACACACTGGTGTTCGGAGCAAAAGCAAAAATGAAGAGAGCAAATAGAGCAGGAACCAGGGGGAGAAGACTAGAAATTCTTTTCATCGTTATTCGTCCAGGGCCTCGTTCGTGTGGAGCACATCGCTCACCGTGCCCCTAGTTTATTACAGTTTTCATCCTTTGTATTCTAAAAGCTCAGGCCGAAATAGGATGCTCCGCAGATCAGCCCTCGTTGCTAGCCACAAGAAGGCACATAAAGCACAAAATGTGCTGCGACTTAATGGTGTGCTCTTGCCCTACGGTCTTTGTGCTTTATGTGCTTTATGTGCCTTTTGTGGCTTAAAGCAAATCGGGCGATGCTCGAAAGCATCGCCCGACTGGTAAAGGTTTGGCTAATTTACTATGCCAAGCCTGAGTTTATTCCTCGTCACCTCTGCGGCCCGGACGGCGTCCACCTTTGCGCTTGCATTCCGGACACGGCGAGATGGCGCCTGAGGTGTCAACCTGTGGAGCGTCGGCGCCTGCCGGTACGATCCAGAGCTGAACTGACAGGTCAGCACGGCATCCACCGTCAACCACGGTAATACGTCCGGCTTCGATACCACGCGTATTCACGAGGTAGTCCTTGGCACGGTCGCCACGCTGTTGACCCTCACCATTACAGGTACCGTAAACGATGATCGTTCCACCCGCTCCCGGCGCGTTCTGAAGCTGAATAGCGTAGTTGTCGAGTCTGGCCTTTTCATCGTTGAAGCGGATGTTGCCATACTCATCAAACTTCGTAGCAATCGGCTTCGGCGCCTTAATGGCCGTGGTGCACGAGTTGGTCGTGCCGGTGCAGCTCGGATCCGCGCCGCCAATGCTGACGGTAGCGGTTACGCTCTGACCCGCGAGGTTTGCGGTGTCAACTGTAATTGTCGAGGTTCCCTGACCGCTGGAGATTGTTCCGGCGGACACTGACCAGTTGTAAGTGAAAGTCGCGCCCGATTCACCACCGGCAACGCTCGCAGTGAACGTAATCGGTGTATTCGGCTCAACTTCACTCGGGCAGCTGACCGAAACCGTCGGACACAGCGGTGGCGGCTTCACGCAGTTAGCACAGTCAGCAACCGTTACGGTCGTGCTACCGTTGGCTGTGTGCTGATTACCGTCATTCACCTCCACTGTTGCGGTGTAGGTCCCGTTCGCAACACCCGTCAGATCCCAGTTTACCTGTTTACCTTCACCGCTCAGGCGACCACCGGTTACCGACCAGGTGTAAAGCAACTGATCCTGGTTATCGTCGTGTGCATTCGCAACGAGTGTAACCGTGGTTGCGCTCGGGCAGTCCGCCGAAGTGCCTTGTCCCGGCGGGCAGGCTTGACGGATCGTACTGATTGACGGAACTACAGAGTCGACCACCGGCGGTACATTCGGCGGCGGTGGCGGAGTTCGCGCGTTGCGACGTCCGGCCCAGAACTGAACGATAAAGCCGTTCGGCTCTTCCGAGAATATGAACCCAGTCGGGAATCCCTGCGAAGTAACCGGTCTGGAGGTACCCGGAACAACTACGAGACCTCGGTTGATAACGTTTACATTCGTGACCTGCTGAATCGGGATATTGAAATCAACTGGATTGAAGTGATCCATGTCCTGTTGGTTCAGGTGTCTGCGATAAGCGAGACCAATACCGAACCAGCGACGCGGATAAATCTTGATGCCGCCGAGGACATCAACCGGATTGTTTTCAAATGCATTCGGCGTGCGGCCACCAACGTAAGTGGTCGATCTGACTTCGGCGATCGGCTGGAAGTGCTCGTTGACCGGGAAGTCGAAACCGATACCCGCGAGCAATTCATCCGGACGGTCCAACAACACGAAATCACTGCTCTTCGGATTGCTGTTCAGCCAGTAGCCGCCGTTGGCCGACACGTTCACGTGTTTGCCGAGACGACCATCAACAACGCCCACGATACCGAAATCGCCAATGTCACCACCGGGGCCGGCGCCACGCTGCATCTGGTTGAAGCCAGATTGATCGTCGCCCTTGTCCATCCACCAGCGATACATCGGGATGACTGCAACACCCAGCGGATTGTTCGGTCCAGTAAAGCGAATCTTGGCGCCGAACACCATGTTATTGAAATTGCTCTCACCATACAGACGATTCACAAACGGAGCATCCGGCAGGTAAGTCGGAGCAACCGTGAATGTGAGCGGTATGGTGATTGGCAGGGTCAGTGCGGTCGCGGGAAGCGTGGTCGTCGCGAGCACCACGCCCGGCAGGACGCCACCAACCGGCGAACCGATACCCGGGAAGTTGTCAGCCGTGCCGAACGTGCCACTGTTCGGCTGCGTCACCGGCGGTCCAAGCAGGGCGTTGAACCCTGGGAAACCAAACTGCTGACCAATCTGCCCTGGTCCCAAACCAAATGTTCCAGCGCTGCCACCGACGAACGGAAACTGAACGAAAGGCTGATTGTTCAGCGGCCGAAATACCGCGGTGTTCGCGAGTGTTCCGACGTTTGGTCCAGATGGCGCCAACACGATCGCCGCGGGACTGCAGAGCGTCGTGCCACAGAACAACTGGGAGTTTGGCAGATAGAAGCTGGAAAGATTCTGCGGATTGTTAACCTTGATCCCGCGGTAGCCGTTTGTCTTGAAGAAGAGCTCAATGTGATCGTTCAAACCGACGTTGAAGCTCAACGGCACGTCAACGATATCAACATTGCCCGGATCACGATCGTAGTTGCTGTACGCAATACTGAACGTGAACTCCCCGCGGCGCAGCGTTGCACCGTCGTAAATAGTGAAAAGGCCGGTTGGTCCACCTTCTGGGCCCCCGGTTCCTACTGAAGGAGACTGATTGCGCGGGTCATCTGGCGACCGCAAAGTCTGTGCTGATACTGCGGCACACAGCACCAACGAAACGAGCGCAGCTATAAGCGCCCTATGTGCGAGTCTCATCGCATTCCTCCTGCGAAATGAGTAATAAGAATTCGTAATAGTGCCGCCAAAACGGAACAAGTACCAACACCCTTCTCCCGCGGAGGCCCCAACTACAGCTGTCAATTCATTTGAACCGCCTGGTCCAACATGGCCCAGCGGCGTCGCTCGGACCGCGGCGTAAACAGAGCGCTTCGGCCTTTCTGAGAGTGCTCCAATACCGCCTGTTACTATTCCCGAGAAACTCCTGAACTGAGTTCATTCCTTATAGGAAATGAACATCCACTTGTCAACGATTTCGTCCCTTAAACCATTGCGTAATTATTGAGAAATCTTAACGCTGGTCCGAGCCGTAAATCCAGCCAGACCATACTCTACCTTAAATCGGAAATCAAGCCTTTTTCACTACTTAGCGGCGCAGAGATTATGTTTTTTCGGTCACGCGTAGATGCCTCTCATGCGCGTGTCATAGGCCACACGGTCTATGGCCAACATGTATGCCGCGGTCCTTGTATCGACGTGGTGAGCATCGGCATAACGACACAGATCGTTGAAGCTCGCGACCATCTTTTGCTGCAGTCTCTCGTTGACCACGTCCTCGGGCCAGAAATAGCCCATCCGGTCCTGGACCCATTCAAAATACGAGACAGTCACGCCACCTGCGTTCGCCAAAATGTCTGGAACGACGAAGATTCCTTTTTCGTGCAGGATCTCGTCCGCAGCCGCCGTTGTTGGACCATTTGCACCTTCCGCCAACACTTTGCACTTGAGCCGGTCTGCATTTTCCGACTTTATCTGGTTCTCAGTCGCCGCAGGGACCAGCACGTCACACTCAAGCTCCAACAGCTCCTGATTGTTGACAAACTCCACACCTTCGTAGCCTTCGAAGGACCGCGTGGTCCGCAAGTACTCCAGAGCTTTCGGGATATCGATACCGTTAGGATTGTAAATCCCGCCATGTATGTCCGATATCGCTACAACCTTGTAGCCGGTCTTGTGGAGTAACTCCGCACCGATTCCGCCAACATTTCCCGAGCCCTGTACGACTACGCGGGTCTCGGGCGGCGTCATCTTGAACCGTTTGATGGCCTCGTTGACAACAAAAAGGATGCCCCGTCCGGTCGCTTCGCGCCTCCCCGATGAGCCACCGAGATCGATCGGCTTGCCAGTCACCACCGCTGTGACCGTGTGCCGCGCGTGCATGGAGTAGGTGTCCATGATCCACGCCATCGTCTGCTCGTTGGTGTTCATGTCCGGAGCGGGCACGTCCTTCTCCGGTCCGATGAAGTCGAGCAGCTCGGCTGCATAGCGGCGCGTCATGCGCTCGAGCTCGCCGGCGGACATCTGTTGGGGATCGCAGATGATGCCGCCCTTCGCTCCGCCGAATGGCACGTTGACGACAGCACATTTCCAGGTCATCCAGGCGGCGAGGGCCCTGACTTCGTCGAGACTGACGTCGGGCGAATAACGAATGCCGCCTTTAGCTGGACCACGAGCGAAGTTGTGCTGCACCCGGTATCCCTCAAAGACCTGAATGCGCCCTGAATCCATTTTGGTGGGGATGTAGACCTTCAACTCGCGGTTGGGAACTCTCAACACGGCGTAAAGGTCCGGATCGAGATCCAGCAACTGCGCCGCACGGTCGAACCGCGACATCATCGACTCGAAAGGGTTCTCTTCCTTTATCTCTCTGATATCGTCGACGTAAGTAGTGCTATACATGCTTACCATTGGAGCTTCTCCATCCACAGATTACGCAGATTTATTTCAAAACCTCGTTCATCGATCCACTTCTAAAACCTTCGAGATCGAGCGTCACATATTTGAATCCCAACTCACGAAATCGCTTCGCGAGCTCGTCGAGCAAATCCTTTCGCAATACCTGGTCCATCTCGGCCGGCGCAATCTCCAACCGGACCAGTTGATCGTGATGGCGGACTCTGAACTCTCGAAACCCAAAATCTCTCAGGATCTCTTCACCGCGATCGACTTTGCTCAGTCGTTCAATCGTCACCGTCGTTCCGTATGCAATACGCGATGACAGGCATGGACTCGCAGGCTTATCCCACGTCGGCAGCGTTGCTTTGCGGCTCAACTCACGCACTTCACTCTTGGTTAGACCAACTTCAATCAGCGGACTGCGCACTGCGTGTTGCGCTGCTGCCTGCCTTCCCGGACGAAAGTCACCGAGGTCATCCACAGTAGAACCATCAACAATGCTCTTGATTCCGCGTGTCCGCGCCACTGATTCGAGCTTTGTGTACAACTCGTCTTTACAAAAGAAGCAGCGGTTCGAGTTGTTCGCTTGATACGCCGGATTCTCGAGCTCTTCGGTGTCGATCAACTCGTGTTGAAAACCAAACGTTTCGACAACGCGATCGATCTCTGCGCGTTGATATGCAGGCAGGCTTGCGGATTGGCCAGTAATGCAGACCGCGCGCGCGCCCAACTCTTCGTTTGCAACGTAAGCGACATAACTGCTGTCGACGCCGCCTGAGTAAGCGACGATTACCGACTCCAGTTCACGAAAGAGCTCGCGCAGTCTTTCTTCCTTGGCAATTGTATTCATTGGAGGACCGCATGTTAGCTTATGCATCAATTGCTACGCAACCAGCATCTCAGCCACAGATCCGCGGTGTCTGTGGCAAGAATTCTGCGAGGAGTGTGCTAACATCGAAACCTCCCCGGATCTTCTTCAATGTCTGAATTGAGCGCCTTATTCTGGAAGAGACTTTTGCCGTTCGCTGCGTGCCTCGTCCTGTTCGCGGTGTGCTCTGTCGCTCGGGCGCAAACGGTCGATGTGTTTGGCGACGACGCAGCCGATCCAGTGCGACTGTTCGAACGCGGACAAAGCGCGCATTCGCGTGGCGAACTGGAAAAAGCGATTGGGTTTTACGAGCAGGCGATAAAAGTGCGTCCGGAGTTTCCGGAAGCGGAGTTTCAACTCGGCAGTGCCCTGGCCTCGCTCAATCGTCTCCCCGAAGCTGAAGCCGCCTTTCGTCGCTCGATCTCTTACAAGAAGAACTGGTCGCTTCCCTACTCCGCACTCGCCGTCGTGCTGATGCGGCAGTCTCGTGACAAGGATGCGGAACCGTTTTTCCGCCAGGCTCTGACTCTCGACAACAAAGAACCGGTAGCGTTGCGAATGCTTTCGGAGTTACGCCTGCGAGCAGGCGACTCCAAAGAGGCTCTCGACCTCGCCAAGAGAGCAACGGCAAATCCTGAAGCTCCCGCTTCTGCATGGATAACTCTGGCAATGGCGGAGCGAGCCAACGGAAATAAGACTGCCGCCAAAACGGCACTCGATCAGGTGCTTGCGAATGACCCTGAAAACGTCGCCGCACTCATGGAACGCGCAGACCTTTTCAAAGAAGAAAAGAACTTCGATCTCGCCATCACGGATCTCAGAGTTGCCGCGAAGCTGAAGCCAAAGGATAAAGGTGTGGCGTCTCGGTTGGCCCAGGCACTGCAGGAAGCCGGGAAACCCGAGGAAGCACTCGCGGTCGCAAAGGGCTCCGGACTTGAAGTACAAATCACTGGAAACGCCGGCGGGGTTGTGGGAACGCCGGAAGAAATTGAAGCGGCCAACAGCGACGACCCAGCCGTCGCTCGCAAGGCACTCGAAAAGCTGCTCGAGAAAAATCCACGCAGTGCAATGTTGCTTGGCCGTCTCGGTGCTTCTTACCGCACTGACGATCCGGCGCGCTCACTCGAGTTCTACCGCAAAGCCGCAGAAGTTGAGCCGAACGCTCCTGAGCACGCACTCGGTTATGGCGCAGCCTTGGTCCAGGCGCGACGCTTTCCCGAAGCCGCTTACATTCTGCGCCAGGTCGTGAAAGCCGCCCCTGACAATTATGTTGCGCGCGCAAATCTCGCGACTGCGTTGTACGAGTCGAAGCGTTACCCGGAAGCGATTCCCGAATACGAGTGGATCCTGACGACTAAACCGGAAATCGTCGTGGCCCATTATTTTATTGCCTCCGCACACGATTATCTTGGAGAATACCCGGAAGCACTCGCATCGTATGAGAAGTTCCTGGCGGTCGCCGACGCAAAAACAAATCAGCTCGAGATCGACAAAGTCAAACTGCGGCTGCCAATGCTCCGTCGACAAATTCAATTAGGAGAGGGCGTAAAGAAGAAGCCCTGATCGTACTCGCATGACTCGCGAAACACAGCGCAAGCTCGCATTGCCGGCACTATTGCTGGTGCTTGTCTGTGTTCAGGCAGTCACGGCTCAGGAACCATCGGCCCAACCATCAACTGTTGCGCAACCATCACCAACTCCGCTGACGGCGCCGCCGCCGTTCAAGATGATCGTCAAAGAAGAGCGCACACAGATCGAACAATTCCAGGACCCTTCCAAGCGTCTCAAACTCACGATCGCTTTTGCGGGCCAACATCTAACCGCCGCCGAACAACACACCGCGCGGGAAAACTACGAAGCGGCTTCAGTAGAAGTCGGCATGTATCATGCCCTGATAGAAAACGCGCTGGCTTTTCTCAGCACGGTCAAACGCGACACCAACAGATCACGCGACCTCTATAAACGTCTCGAGCTCGCGCTGCGGGCCGATGGGCCGCGTCTGACCGCAATGCGTCGCATCACGCCGCTCGAGTTTGCCGTTTGGATAAAACACGTGGAAGACTTCGCCCGTGACGGCCGCACCGAAGCACTGAATTCGTTTTACGGACACACGGTAGTGCGCGATCAGAAGCCGGATAAGAGCAACGAAAAACCGAAAGAGATTCCAACTCCAACCCCTAAGAGTAATCAACCATGATCAGCCGCATCCTCCTGACTTTCGCAATCGCCCTTATTGCCGTATTCAGTTTTCTCACCCACGCCGTTGCGCAACAGCGGGACCATCTCACGCAACAGGAAGTGGATCTGGTGAAGGAAGCTCAGATTCTCGACAAGCGCATCGACGTCTTCATCAAGGCTACTGAGCGTCGCATAATGGTGATTAACGGTTCGGCCACCGCTGCCGCGAATGCGAAGCAACTAAAGAAGGACTCGGAGAAAGGATGGGGGGAACTGCCGACGGGTTCGCGTGCGGAGCTCGTCTCGGATATTGCGAAGATTCTCGACGAAGCGATCACCAACATCGACGACGTCAGCGCCCGCGATGAACGTAATCCGCTGATTGCAAAATCACTACGAAAACTGGCGCAGGCGACAAATACAATCATGAGCCAGTTGAAGCCACTAGCCACCGAAGCTAAGAGTGAAGCCGAAGTCGCGAGCTTCGAACTCCTCAACGAAGACGCGCAATCCATCATGGAAGCCGCGAACAAACTCCCACCAGAAGTCGTGACCGACAAGAAAGCAAAGAAGAGTAACTAGCGGCTACTCGGAACGTACTGTAGGGGCGGCCCTCGGTTGGGATCAGCCCTTGTGTCAAAGGCGCGATTTAAACCGAGGGCGGCCACGGAGGGCCGCCCCTACAGTACGTTCCGAGTGTAATCTGTGTTAATCCGTGGCCTGTTTCAATGTTCGCGTTACGCGCTTGATCGCTTCCACGATCCTCACCAACGACTCTTTCGCGTTCGCCGCATTGCGATCGTCCAAGGCCTGCCGGAAATCCGTTAACGGCTGCGCGGCATAGCCGGTGTAAATACCGGGCGCGTAGATCTGGTGCTTGTACCACGCGCGGCCGCGCAAGCCCGCGGCGTCGATAAACTGCCGCTCAGCCTGAATGACCGCACCGTTAATCTTAGCCAGCCGCTCCCGGTCGGAATTTCGCACCGCTTCCTGTCGATTCTTTTCGACACGCTCCGCCTCTTTCGCGAGATCGTCAATCGCCGACGTCATCGACTTGTCATCCAGCGAATTGGCGAGATTGCGAATACGCGCAAGCCTCATCGCTTCTGAAAAGAAATTTCGAATCTGGGCCGCGTAATCGGTGTAATCAAACGAAAGGCCATCGGCTTCGGCAAGACGCATCGCCAGGGTGCCCCAGAGTTGAGCCGCCGCTACGTGATATTTAAAGTCCGGATCGCCGAAGTGGTCCATCCAGTAAAAAGAATCGTA
>DATNFX010000286.1:0-14430 GCA_035606195.1 Pyrinomonadaceae bacterium | reverse complement strand
GACTCGCGATCATCGTCGCGCAGGACGAGAAACTTCCCGAGACCAACATCTTCTACGCCCGCGTCGACATGACGAAGTAAGGGAAAAGTTTATCTCGGAACGAACCGGGGAACGAACGGATCCGAGGGAACGTGCGGATCGGGGAACGTACTGTAGGGGCGGCCCTCCGTGGCCGCCCGTGGTTTGTGTAAGGGTTCTAGGAGCCACGACCTCGGAATCGGCGAACACCATCAAAGCCACGGGCGGCCACGGAGGGCCGCCCCTACAGTACGTTCCCCGATCCGCACGTTCCATCGGATCCGTTCGTTCCCCGGTTCGTTCCGAGATAAACTTTTTCCCTTACTTCGTCATGTCGACGCGGGCGTAGAAGATGTTGGTCTCGGGAAGTTTCTCGTCCTGCGCGACGATGATCGCGAGTCCCTCGTCCTTGCCATTGTCTTTCCGCTGAAACAAACACATCGCGCCGTGATTCTTCGAGTCTTCCGTATCGCCGACGCACCCCTTCTCGTCAGCGTTCCAACCCGCATCTTTCATCCGCTCCTTCGTGTAGAAATCCTTTACTTCCTGCGCCGTCTTATTTGTTTTGAATGAGATGAAGTTAACCTTGCCTTGCATCACGCCGCGAATGAATAGCCGCGCGCCGAGGGGAATCTCGAGATCCGATTTCGTGGCGCCCGCGAACGGCGGCACATCGGCCCAAAGCGTGCTCACAGTGCCGGCGTTCTTGTCGCCTGCAAGTCGTTCGCCGAGCTTGCACGACACGGCCACGCCGAGAATGAGAGCCAAAGCCAAAATGGAAGCCGGTATTCTCATACTTGCACTCCTATTAACTTGTGAACTCGGTTGCTTAACGCGTCGAGATGTTCTTCACCTGGCCGCGTTTCAGCAGAGTGACAATTCCATTGCGGCGGTACCATACACCATCTTTGGTGCGCCAGACCTCGTCAGCTTCGATTTTTCCGCCGCTCGCCAGCATTATTACGGGTTTACCACCCTGTCGGGTTCCGATTCCTGGTCCACTGGTCGAGACTGGATCCCCAGTCGAGCGTGTGTGCGCAGTCGAAATGGTTGGCGAAGCTTTCGGCGAAGTTGAAGGCGAAGGTGATGGTGAAGGGGAAGGTGTAGGAGACGGCGATGGCGACGGATCTACCTGTGAAGGTGTGGCGACCGGCTGAACATCCGTTGAGCTTTGGGGTGCGGCTGAGGCTTCCTGCGATCGGGAACTCAATCCGAAGTAGAGTGCGACAACAAGCACACCCAGAATCAGAGCCACCGCCGCTGCGACGACAGGCAGCACACGGCTTTTCTTCGGCGGAGTCGCGGGTTCAAGCGCAGAGTCGTCGACGACCTCGAGCGTTGATTGATCGAAGTCACACTTGTCGTCCGAGTCAGGATAGAGGAAGAGACATTGGGGGCAACGCTTCATGGGGTTAAGAGGATTTACATCGATATCAGAGTTTGAACGGCTTTTTGAGAATGCGACCGGTCTTCTTGAAGAACGAACCAACCTTGGAATCGTCTTTCTTTTCCGCCGTCTCGGGTTTTGGTTGTGGAGTGGTCGAAGCTTTCACCGAGGCCTTCTTTGCAGGCACTGCGGCTGCGATCGCCGGTTTGATCGGTTCCGTCTTCGATTCTTCAACGGCTGGCTGAGGCTCAGGGTCCGGCGCTGACACCTGAACTGGACTCTCTGCGGGAGCGGGATTCGTAGCAGCAGCTTCGACAGTCGCAGGCGGCGCGTACGCAGTCTTTCGTTGAGTTGAAACGTAGTAAACCATTCCCAGCACGAGCGCGAGAATCACGGTGGCAAATGCAGGTACCGCGCGATTGCGCTTGGGCGTCGCCTTCGTGGTGACTGTCGTCAGCGCTTGCGTATTCGGCAGGGTGCGAGAATCAAACACCAGGAGAACTCCATCCATATCACAAAGACTCTGATCGTCCTCGTAAATGAACTCACACTGGGGGCACCTTTTCATCTGCGATTCTCCTGGAAGTGCTGTGGTGGATTTGGGGCCTGCGGACGTTGGAGCCGGAGTGAGTGTCCCCGCAGGGCTACAGAGTACACCCGAAGCGGGGTGTAAAACAAGGATAAAGATTGACAAAATTCCTCAGGATAGACAGGATTCTGCTTAAAATCCTGCAGAAATCCTGTAATCCTGTCTAAAGATACCGCGCACTGAGGACGTTTCTGTGGTGTGCGACGTGCCCGGCCATGATGTAAGCCAAGGCCCGAACGGTGAACGGAACCCCGCTGGCGACCCCCGTCCTCGACCACGCCTCATCCGGAAGGTTCTTGAAAAACGAGATAGTCGCCAGCCGGACAGTCCTGAACTCGTCAACTAAATCCGCCCACGAAGAGTTGTTCGCGTGGGCCTCCCGGACCGCCTGATCCTGCTCAAAACTGGGCAGTTCGTCCTGATATCCGCGCGCAAACCAAAACGCCCGGTAGAGAAACACACGTTCGCCGTCGTTCACGTGATTCAGGACCTCGCGAATCGTCCACTTTCCGGGTTCATAGGAGTGCCGGCTTTGTTCCTCCGAGATTCCCTGAAGAAACTGGAGCATTTCGTCCATCTGACTCTCAATCGCGGGCCCGATCTCGTCGCTCGTTACGAGGTCTATGTATTTCGAATAGTAGGGGGCAGCTTCATTTGTTTGTGGTCGTGTCATTTGGGTTGGAATCGTAGCAAAGATTGACCATTTTCGTAACCAACGCGGCCCGGCAGGTGTCTATCTAATCTTCAGGAATGGGGAGGATTAAGGATGAAAAACAGAAAGAATTATTCGATTTCACAGCTTGTAATCAGCGCTTTTGCGATGCTGTTACTGGCCGTAATGCCGGCCGTTGTGATGGCTCAGGGTGCGATCAATCCGCAGCTGGACAGAAAGGTCAGGCATGAGTTGGTAACGCTTCCTTATTACGGCGTATTCGACAATCTCGCATATAGCATTAACGGAGGGACCGTTACCCTGTACGGACAGGTGGTTCGTGCGTCGACGCGTTCTGACGCCGCAGGCCGAGTGAAGAGAATTGCCGGCGTGTCGCGCGTTGTGAACAACATCGAGGTGCTGCCGCTGTCAGGAATTGACGACGGCATTCGTGCCCGGACTTACCGGTCAATCGCACGGATGGGTGGACTCTATCGATACCTGCAGGGCACGAATCCGTCGCTGCACATCGTTGTTGACCGTGGACATGTGACGCTGGAGGGTGTGGTATCCGGCAGTGGTGATCGAAACCTCGCCTACATCGCAGCGAATCGCGTCCCGGGTGTGTTCTCGGTGACGAATAACCTGCGCGTCGAAGGCGGAGAACCTCGTTAATCCACAGATCCGCAGATTACACAGAAATTGAATCTGTGTAATCTGTGGATAAAGCGATTCCCATCAGGAACCAGAACATCATCGCCACCTCAGCATCTCCGTAGTTGTAGTTCACCAGAGAGCTCGCCAGAAATCCTGTCAACGCGCCGAGGATGCCCAGCAGAATTCCGTAAGAGTGGGTGTCACTGAGATCAGCCGCAGCACTTTCAGCGCGAGCAATAAACAGCCAGAACGCGAACATCAGCCACAGCCAAAGCACGAGCATCGGCAACCCGCGATCGAACGCCAGTTGCAGAGGAGTCGAATGCAGGTGAAGCATGTCGCTGCCTGGAAAACCCCATTCGTTCCAGTGCTTTTGCATCGCATCCATGCCGTGTCCGAAGATCGGATGAATCAGAATCCGCGACAGCCCGACACGAGCGACCTGCATCCGCAGTGACGAGCTGCTGTCGCCGAGTAGCAGAGCACTTCGATCGCGGGTTTGCCAGACCACCACCGCGCCGAAAGCGAGCACAAAGAAGAGGGCAAACGTAAAAACGATCTTCATCTTCCCGCGTAACGACCGAAACGCAATCACAATCGCGCCGATGACAAACGCAACGATAACGGTCCTCATGGCAGTGAAGACGATTCCGGCAGTCAACAACGCCGCCGCCACAATCGCGACTCTGAAGTACTTGTTTGGACCGTGATTTCTGAGATTGGCAAGCGCGAGACCGAGCGCGAGGAGGGCAATCATGCTGATCAACTCGGCAAAGGTTTGATAGTGACGAGTCCATCCCGAGGCGCGAAAGTGATGATTGCGATCGTTTCCAAGAATGCCGGACGCCTGCTGATTAAGCAGAAAACGGCGCTCAACCTGCTCGCCCTGCGAAATGATTCCCACCGAAACAGACGAATTCGGCGGCGCCTCGGCCAGCAATCGATCAACATTGGCCGCCGAGTAAACGCGATGCCGATTGATCTGCCAAACGGTGTCGCCAGGTTGAATACCAACCTGTTGCAAAGGACTGTTCGCTGCGATTGACTCAACCACGACTCCGCGTCCGCGCAACAGGTCAAAAGCACTGTAAAGCGCCCCTGCCGACCCCGAGACGATCAACAACACAGTCAGAGCCAGCGCTGACGTGCGCGTGATCGTCGCTCGCGCGAGGTAAAAGAGAAAAACGCACCACGACGCCTGAAGCTTGGCGATGCTGATGCGAGGTTCTTCAGAAAGCAGTGCGGAAATTGCGGTCCAAATCAGCGATAAAACGATGACCAGGTCAAATTTTGTCCGCCGCAGACCCAAATTTCCGGTGCTGAGCGTCCTGATCACCCACCCGACTCCCGCAATCGCGACGCCGATAACACTCGCCGCCACCGAATGCGGCGCAAAGGCGACGTATACTGCGAGCCCTGCGAGGGCAATTTGCTGCCCCAGTTTTCCACGTGAATTTTGATCGTTTGCAGACATCGATATCTTGCAGAAATAGTTGCGTTGACACCCTTTATTTACGCATGTTAGCGTATCTTGCGGCTGTTTGCCGGAGTTGCTAAGTCGAGTAAGAACGCGCGCTTAACTGGAATGGCATTGTTCCCGCTTCCCGCTGCTACGATTAACGCCGCCGACAATCGTACTAACTAATTAAGAATTCCTAATGGCTTTCGAAAAAGCTAAGGTCCTAAAAGCCGCTGAGAAATTCCTTTCTCAAGGGAAGATCAACGCAGCAATCAAGGAGTATCGGCAGATCGTCGATAACGACACTGACGATCTCACTACCTTGAACATGCTGGGTGATCTATACGTGCGTTCAGGCAAAAAAGAGGAAGCCGTTCACTGCTTTGAACGCATTGCCGAACATTACAGCAACCAGGAATTCAATCTGAAAGCGATTGCGATGTACAAGAAGATCGAACGGCTGCGCCCGCGTGATCAGGCCATCGCTTTCAAACTTGCAGAGCTTTACGCTACACAGGGACTCGTCCACGATGCGCGTGCGCAGTATCTCGTCGTCGCCGACACTTACACCCGCGGTGGTGATAACAAGCGCGCGCTCGAAATCCTCCACAAGATTGCCGACCTCGATCCCAACAACACTGAAATCCGTCTAAAGCTTGCCGATGGCTATCTAAAAGAAAACATGCGGCGTGAATCCGCGGCGGCGTTTGTGCAGGCCGCGAATCGTTTTCATCACATCGGCTCACAGGACCAGGCGCTTGATGCTTACTCGAAAGCGTTGCAACTGGTGCGCGACGATCGAGAGGCACTACGCGGCATGCTCGAAACCCACATCGCGCGCGGTACCGCCTTCGAAGCAGCCGAAGTGCTCGAGCGCGTTGTCGAGACTCGCGAAGAAGACAACGAACTGGTCTCGATGCTGGCGCGCGCGTATCTCGAGGCCGAAGATCCAAAAGGCGCGGAGAAGGCCACGTCGCTGTTGATGGCCCAGGACGCTTCGAACTACACACAGTTTCTGCCCGTCACGCGTCTTTATCTGAAACTCGGCGAAGTAGACGAAACGATTCGCATCCTCTCGACGATCATCGAGCGGATGCTTGCAGGTCGCGAAGAACGCGAGCTGCTCGAATTAGTTAACCAGGTTCTGGATCGCAATCCGGATCACGTCGCGGCGCTGCGAATGCTTGTGCGCGTCAACTGGTGGCAACGCGACATGGACGCGTTGCGTTCGTCGCTCGAGCGTCTCGCCGAGTCAGCCGAAGCGTCCGAGCTGGTTGATGAAGAACGATATGCGTTGACACAGCTCGTGCGGCTCGCACCGGACGAACAGCGTTATCTCGATCGATTGAATCTGCTCGGTGGTTTGCAGGAAGAAACACCGGAAGATTTTGCGCCGTTACCCGAACCGGAAAGTGACGTTCCTCAGTTTGAAACGTTTGCTATGGTTCAGGATGAGGACGAGATTGCACCGGCAGCGCCAGTGGTTGCCGATGAGTTTGAGAGCAACGCCTCAGCCACATTCAGTGATCCGACTGCGTCGTTCGCGGATCTCAGCGAGCAATCGTTCGCAGATCTCAACGACGAGGAGTCGGCGCCTTTCGCAGCTTCCGCAAACGATTTTCAGGAAGTCGACTTCAGCATCGTTACTCCTGTAGACACGCCCGCCGCGGGTGTTTCAGAAGACAGTCCTGCTGAAGAAGCAAAGCACGAGAACATGATGCGGCAGGAGCTCGAGAGTGTTGATTTCTACATCGCGCAGGGTTACCAGGATATCGCAGTCGACACGCTCGAGATGCTCGAACGGCAGTTTGGTCCTCATCCTGATATTCAAACGCGCCGCGAAAAGCTTGCTGGAAGAGATCAGCAGCCCAAGGCGGCAGCAGTATTTGAGTTTGGCGGAACTGAAGAAGTAACTGCGACGGCCGTTCCTGAAACGATAACTTTCGCTGACGATTCCGCGTATGAATCACTCGCCGGTGATGGCGGCAATAATGCGCGGTCCGCTAAGCCGGTTATGGCCGGAATCGACGCTGGTCTTGCCGAGCTCTTTGAAGAATTTCGCGTCGCCGAAGAGGCCGACGAGGTTCGCGAAGATTACGAAACGCATTACAATATGGGCACGGCTTACAAAGAGATGGATCTCATGGACGAGGCCATCCAGGAGTTTCAAACCTCAGTGGGTTTGGTGAAGCCGAGCGATGGGACGTCGCGATTTCTTCAGTGTTGCAATATGCTTGGGCATTGCTTCATTCAGAAGGGAATGCCGGAAGCGGCGGTGCTGTGGTTCAAGAAGGGACTTCAGGCGCCCGGACACACTGAAGACGAGTATCAGGCACTGCGCTACGAGTTAGCCTCTGCATACGAGCAACTCGGCGACTTGAAACAGGCGCGTGATTTTTACACCGAAGTTTACGGCGTCGACGTTTCGTATCGCGAAGTAGCGGAGAAGTTGAGTCAGTTAAGGCAGAAACAGGAATAAGAAAATTGCCGATTTCCAATTGCCAATTGCCAATTTGAAATCGGCAATCGGAAATTGGCAATAGATTTATGTCAGCGAAATTAAGCGTTATCTTTTACATCATCCTGTGCCTCGAGATTGGTATCTTTCTCACGGTGGCGCCATGGTGGCCGCACGGGATGTGGGGCATCAGCGATTGGGGCAACAATTATTTCCTGCTTTATGCCGCACGCAAGACGGGCATTCAGGGACTGCAGGCAGTGGTTGCTTCCGGTTGGGTTCGCGGCGCGGTGAGTGGTATTGGGCTCTTGAATCTCGGAATTGCGTTCTGGGAGATCTTCAACTTCAAACGCACCGTCATCGCTTTGCAAAACGAGACGAGCTCGACGAAGAAGAACAATGCCGCTGAAGTTTCCAGTTCCGACCGTCTATCCGATAACGAGCGGTAAGTCGTCGATCCCTGACATCCTCCGGTTGATTCATGCTGCTGTAGACGCAGAAGTTCCACTCTTTCAAATACGCGAGAAGACGTTGAGCGCGCGAGCGCTTTATGAGGTTGTTGTGCGCGCGGTGTCCGTTACGCGCGATTCCAAGACGCGATTGATTGTGAATGATCGAGTGGATGTTGCTCGTGCGGCTGGGGCTGATGGTGTGCAGTTGACGGCGCGTTCGTTGCCGGCCTCGATCGTAAGACGGGTATGCGGTCCGGAGCTCTTGATCGGCGTTTCAACTCACTCGCGTGAGGAAGCGCAGGCTGCGCGTGACGGTGGTGCTGACTTCGTGTTGTTTGGACCGGTTTTCGAGACTGAAGCGAAGCGCGCGTTTGGACCACCGCAGGGGTTGAACAAGCTTCGCGACGTGGCACGCGCATTGGATGAATTTCCAGTTCTGGCGATTGGCGGCATCACACTCGAAAACATCCCGGCGTGCTTGTCAGCCGGCGCGCGCGGCGTCGCCGGAATCTCGTTGTTCAGCCACCCGGAGATTTATTTAAAATTGCCGAACGTACTGTAGGGGCGGCCCTCCGTGGCCGCCCGTGGTTTTGGTAAGGGTTCAGGAAACAACGGCCTCGGGTTTGGCGAATTCGATCAAAGCCACGGGCGGCCACGGAGGGCCGCCCCTACAGTACGTACCGAGATTTGTATGAAGCCTGTGGTGTTGAGTATTGCGGGGTTGGATCCTTCCGGCGGGGCGGGGATCGTTGCCGACGTCAAGACGATCGCGGCGCTGGGTTGCTTCCCGGCAGCGGCGATCACGTCGATCACGTTTCAGAACACGACTGGCGTGTTTGGCGCCGAGCATCAAACAGCAGCGTCTCTCCGATCGCAAGTTGAGCCAATCGTCCGCGATCTAAACGTCGCCGCAGCGAAAACAGGCATGTTGCCGACTGCCGAGATCGTCGCCGAAGTCGCACGCTTGTTTGCGAATGAAGAATTACCAGCACCAGTGGTCGATCCGGTCGTAGTCGCAACCTCAGGCGACGTCCTGATCGACGAAGCTGCTTTCGAGATCCTGAAGCGCGATCTCTTTCCACTCGCGCGCGTCGTCACTCCAAACATTCCCGAAGCAGAAAAACTCACCGGCATCTCAATCCAAAACGAATCCGACATGCGACGCGCAGCCGAAGCAATTCAACAACTCGGCGCGCGCGCTGTCCTGGTGAAAGGCGGACACCGGCACATCGATGCACAAGCGCTCGACGTCCTCTTAACTGAAAACGGAATCTTTACGGAATTTCGATCTGACTACATCGAGGTTGGTGAAGTGCACGGCTCAGGTTGCACTCTGTCAGCAGCGCTCGCCGCCTGTCTCGGGAAAGGACTAAACCTCGAAGAAGCAGTCAGCGCCGCAAAGAAATACGTGACCGACGCCATCCGCAATGCGACTCGCCTCGGTCACGGTGCCCTTCCTTTATAGATCCGCGTTACTCGATGGTCACCTTTTCCATCTTCACTTCCGACACCGGTCGATCGCCAGGCGCTGTCGGACTGGTCGCAATCGCGTTCACCACATCCTGTCCCTCGATCACCTTGCCGAAGATGGTGTAGCTCGGCGGCAACGGATAGTCGACGTGCATGATGAAGAACTGGGATCCATTCGTGTTTGGACCAGCATTGGCCATGGCCATCGTGCCCGCTTTGTAACCGCGCTGATACACAGGCGACTTCGGATCGATCTCGTCGTTGAAGCGTCCGCCCCACGCGCTCTCGCCACCGCGTCCGGTACCCGTCGGATCGCCACCCTGAATCATGAAGCCCTTGATTACACGGTGAAAGATGATGCCGTCGTAGTAGCCACGCTCAGCGAGTGTAATGAAGTTCTCAGTGGTCTTGGGTGCATCCGATTCCAACAACTCGACTCGAATCGTCCCCTTGTTTGTTTGGATTACTGCCGTTCGATTTGCCATGATTTCTCCTCACTGGTTGATTAATTGCTGTTTGCTCAGTATGAATTGTTCGATCGCTGCAGCCACACCGTCCTCACGATTGGAAGCAGTCGGATGCAAGCCGGCAATCTCGCGCAGCGAGAGTGGCGCGTTGGCCATCACCACGCCAGTGCCCGCGAAAAGGAGCATCTCCAGATCGTTGTAGTTGTCGCCGATAGCCATTATCTCCTCGCGACCCACGCCCAACTCTGCGGCAGCAGCGGCGACACCCGCGCCTTTCGACGCTGCGGAGTTCACGACATCGAGGAGGGTGAAATCCTGTTCGAGATACTTCGTACTGAGAATCTTCACAGTCGAGCCGAGCTCCGATTTGAGTACTTCCTCGAGCTCGTCCATCTCCTTACAGCCACCTGAAAACGAGAGATGGATCGGATCGTGGTCCAGGTAGTCTTCGAGCGAGCTCACTTGCTGTACTGCACGCTCGCCTTCCTCCTCGCCATGAATTCGCCTCGCCCAGGTGATGTACCGGTTAGCTGCTGAATTACCACCCCGAATGTGATCGTAAACCAGCGATCCCAATCCCTCATGATCGTCGCTCAATAGAGCATCAGCTCCGGCAGCGCGGCCGACCCGCAATGCGTCCCGTGCGGCTGCGACCGGCAGTGGCAACACCGAAACGGTTTGCAGTGTCGCAGCATGTTTGGTCAATGCGCCGTTATGTGAGATCAACGGCACATCCAGACCCAATTCGAGGGCGACCGGACGTGAATCACGAAAGCGGCGTCCGGTGACGAGTGCCACGTGCACGCCGTGTTCGCGCGCACTATCGATAGCAACGCGATTTCGCTCAGAAATATTGCCCCGGGAATCGAGCAGCGTCCCGTCGAGATCGAGGGCGAGCAGGCTTATCGTCATAAGGAATGCCACAAAGTACCACAGAAAGAGATAGCCACAAAAAGGCACAAAAAGCACAAAATGAAATCTGAGTTAAGCGTTTGTGCTTTGTGTGCTTCTTCGTGGCTAATTTCTGCAATTGTGATATTATGCGCCCCCCACTTAGCTACAACAGAATCTTTGGAGGTAAAAGGGAATGCGAAGACTAGGAGTGTCTATTGCAGTGATCGCCTTGGTGTCGGTGTCTGCGGTTGTTTTTGCCCAAGGCTTCAAAAAAATCAGCGAGACTCTGACTGGGTACGAGGAGACCGCGTCAGCAGTCTCGACGACCGGCAACGGAACTTTCAACGCGCGTATCAGCAATGACGGGACGCGGATTGACTGGGAACTGAGTTACAACGACCTCGAAGGCGCGGTCCAGCAGTCTCATATTCACTTTGGGCAAAAGGGCGTCACTGGCCCCATCAGCGTGTTCCTTTGCACCAACCTCGGTAACGGCCCCGCAGGGACTCAGCCGTGTCCGGCGCCGCCAGCCACAATTTCAGGCACGATCACGGCGGTCGATGTGACTAACCTCGCGAATGAGCGCGGAATTAGTGCCGGTGAAATGGATGAGCTCGTCGCTGCCATTCGTGCCGGCGTAACTTATGTAAACGTTCACAGCACGAGATGGCCGGGCGGCGAAATTCGCAGCCAGATCGACGGCAACAGCGGCCACGGCCACTGACATCAGTATTAACCACAGATAAACGCGGATGAAGGCGGATAGATCCGTTTTCATCCGCGTTTATTTATGGCTTACAGTTGGAACAGATTTATTGCACCAACTAAACCCGAGGAAACTCTAATTATGAATGTTACCCATCTAGAATGCGGTCTTTGTGGCCTGAGCCACGAGGCACATCGGTTGCACAATCTTTGCACTGCCTGCGGTAAGCCATTGCTGGTTCGCTACGATTTAGAGCGCGCCAAAATGACTTTGACAAAGGACTCGCTCGCGAGCAGGCGCCCCGATCTCTGGCGCTATCGCGAGGTGCTCCCCGTCGAAGACGACAAAAACATTGTTTCGCTTGGCGAAGGCTGGACGCCATTAATCCATGCGCCGCGTTTGGGTAAACGCTTCGGAATCCACGAGCTTTACATCAAGGACGAATCGCAGAACCCAACGCAGAGTTTCAAAGCCCGCGGCATGGCCACAGCCGTGTCGATGGCGAAAGAGCTGGGAGTCACAAAGCTCGCGGTCCCATCGGCCGGAAATGCCGGCGGCGCTTTGGCGGCCTACGCCTCGCGGGCGGGGCTGAAGTCGTACATCTTTATGCCGCGCGACACGCCGCGGGCGAACATTGTCGAGTGTGAACAAACCGGCGCTCATGTCACGTTGATGGATGGTCTGATCACTGACTGCGGCGCGGAAATTGGCAGGCGGAAAGAAAAAGCGGGCTGGTTCGATGTCTCGACGTTGAAAGAACCTTATCGAGTCGAAGGAAAGAAGACGCTCGGATACGAAGTTGCAGAGCAACTGAACTGGCATTTACCAGACGTGATCATTTATCCCACCGGGGGCGGAACGGGCTTGATCGGAATGTGGAAAGCGTTCGACGAGATGGAACGCATGGGCTGGATTGACAGCAGGCGACCACGAATGGTGACGGTGCAGGCTGAAGGTTGTGCACCCATCGTCCGTGCCTTTGAAGAAGGGCAGCGCTTCGCAGACGAGTTTCCGAATGCGGCGACCACTGCTTCAGGACTGCGCGTGCCGAAAGCAATCGGTGATTTCTTAATTCTCGACGCGTTACGTAATTCGGGTGGAACTGCGGTTTCGGTGACTGATGAAGAGCTCATTGCAGCAACTAAAGAGATCGGCGCGGCCGAAGGGATCTTATGCGCACCCGAAGGAGCAGCGTGTTTGCCGGCTTTGCGGGCGTTAGTGGAATCGGGTGAAGTGAAACGCGGCGAGCGCGTGGTGCTGTTCAACACCGGATCGGGTGTGAAGTACATCGAGTCGTTCAGTAACGCGGATTGACGCGGATTTTATTACGGATTTGGTTGGAGGGAGCTAATGAAGTTTGTTGGTGTTTTGATTTTGTTGCTGGCGGCGGCGTTTGGTGCGACTGCGCAGCAGCCTTCATCCCCATGGCTAACGGATGCAGAACGCGCGCGGTTCGAAGAATTGCGGCGCAGCGGGCTCGATGCTCTTTACAACATCGACTACGACAAAGCACAAAGCGACTTCAAAGAGATCGTTCAACTCTTTCCAAATCATCCCGGAGGTTATCAACTGCTTGCGGCGCGCGTCTGGATCAAGACTCTCTATGAGACGCGACGTTTGCAAGTTTCGCTGTACAGCAAAGAGTCGTTCTACACAAACGGAGACGATAAAGTCGATCCGAAGATCGTGACGGAGTTTCGCAATCTCACCCGCCAGGCGAAACTGCTCGCCGAAGCAAAACTCAAACAAGAGCCGAAGAATATCGAGGCACTCGATTTCCTCGCCAACACTGAAGGATTGAAGGCGTCGTTTGAAGAAGCAGTCGAGCGACGGCATTTTGCGGCACTGCGCGACGGTAACGACGCCGTCGAGCATCATCGCGAAGTGTTGAAGCTGGATCCGAAATACGTCGACGCACAAATCACGATCGGTCTTTACGAGTATGTGGTGGGTTCACTGCCGTTGCCGGTGAAGATCATTGCGGGCGCAACCGGTTATCGCGGCTCGAAGAGGCGCGGACTCCAGTTGCTCGAACAGGTTGCGAAAGAAGGTCGCTGGTCGCAGGACGACGCGAAGACTGTTTTGGTGTTGCTCTACACGCGTGAAAAGCGTTTTGCCGATGTAGTTAAATTCACGCGCGAGTTGAGTGCGAAGTATCCGGGCAACTACCTGCTAAAGCTCGAGACTGCCGATGCGCTTGTTTCGCTCGCCGGTATCAAACGAAAAGAAAAGGATCTGCCCGGCGCGGTTCAGGCGGCGAAGGAAGCATTCGCTACGTTTGACGAAGTGTTGCGCGATCGAAACGTGCGCGACAGCGCACTGCGTGCGCTCGACCTGATTCACTTCAAGTACGGTGAAGCGTTGTTGATGGCGGGTTATAACGATCGTGCAGCCAAGGAGTTTCTCGCGGCGACAAAGGTCGATCGCGCGGAGGCAGGCTTGGTCACGATGGCGCATCTGTACGCCGCGCGGTCTTACGACGTCGCGGGTAAGCGTGACGAAGCGTTGGCGCAGTACAAAGAGGTGTTGGCGCGTCCGAATACTTACGACGCGCATGACGAAGCGAAGAAGGGATTGCGACAGGCTTACAAGGCAGAGGTGTCAAGACTCGTCACTGAGCAATAACCACGGATAAACGCCAAAAGAGCACGGATTGAATATGACTGGCCAATCACGTCCGCGACGTTTGCTGCTTTGCCTGGATGGCGTTCCGCACACGCTGATCGAGAGGGCAAAGAGTCGTGGTTTGTTCGATAGCTTTGGACCACCCGCACGTCTGCTTTCGCCATTTCCAACAATGACGAACGTCGCGCTTTCCGCGATGCTCGGCGCGTCACCGCCGGCAGGTTACGAGAGTTTGTATTTCGACCGAAACGCTCGCGAGTTACGTGGTGGGATCAGGAAGTACATTGGTCGTCGCACGCCTGACAAAGTTCCATCGTCGTACATGGACGATCTCGATTATCAGGAGCCGTTGCCGTTCGAGTTTTTGATCTACGTCGCGCCGGAGAAAGTCTGGCGTGCCGACATGCAACGTTTCCGCGAACGGTTCAAAGCGGCGCCGCAATCGCGCGACTATTTTGCATTTCTCAAAGCCACTGACGGGCTACTTCACGCTCAGGGGCCGGAACGTCTCGCCGTCGCACTCGAATCACTCGATCAGATTCTCAGGGAGATTCAAGCGTTTTGTGGCAACGAGACAGAGATCGTGATGTTCTCGG
>DATNFX010000285.1:0-7044 GCA_035606195.1 Pyrinomonadaceae bacterium | reverse complement strand
AGCCGTTCACAAGGGGAAGGGGCTGACGTGATACGAAGCCAACAAAGGAAACACTGACCGAGCATGAAGGAACGGATAGCAGTGCAAACCTCACTGTTGGAGATAGCGAACAAGGGCAAGAGTGATAAGCGGTATCGGTTTCGCAACCGCTACAGAGAACTCAACGAGGAGTTGCTACTAGACAGTTGGCGCTTACTGCGGAAGGACGCAGCTTTAGGTGTGGACCGGGTGAGCGCCACTGAATATGAAGCAAACCTCGCAGAGAACATCAAGCAATTGGGGGCACGACTGAAGCGGAAGTGTTACCGGGCCAAGCTGGTGAGACGGCACTACATTCCGAAGGGCAACGGAGGCGTGCGCCCGCTCGGAATACCAGCCACCGAAGATAAGTTGCTGTAACTGGCAGTGAAGCGCTTGCTGGACGCAATCTACGAGCAGGACTTTCTGTCGTGCAGTTATGGCTATCGACCATTGGTGGGAGCGCGAGCCGCAGTGGCTGAATTAAGAGTCAGACTGCAATTCGGCGGCTATCACCATCTTGTGGAAGCGGACATCAAAGGCTTCTTCGACAATCTGTCGCACGAGTGGTTAATGCGCATGTTGGCGGAGCGCATTGATGATGAACCGTTTCTGCGGTTGATAAATAAGTGGCTGAAAGCCGGAGTGCTGGACACAAATGGAAAAGTGCTGCGGCGGGAAAGTGGTACGCCACAGGGTGGCATCATCTCTCCGGTGTGGGCCAATGTGTACCTGCACTATGCGTTAGATTTGTGGTTCGAGAGAGTCTTTCAGCGTAGTTGTAAAGGCGCGGCGTTTCTGCATCGTTATGCGGACGACTTTGTCTGCGGTTTTGGGCGAGCAGAAGAAGCACAGCGGTTCTACAACGAGTTGGAAGTACGGTTACGGAAGTTCAGACTGGAACTGGCGCAAGACAAAACACGGGTCATGCCGTTCAGTCGTTATCGCCAGGGAGAGACGAGCTTTGAGTTTCTTGGTTTCGAGTTCCGCTGGGGTGTGAATCGCAAAGGCCATGCTTGGCTCAAGCGACGCACCGCACGGAAGAAGTTGCGCAACTCACTGAAACGGGTAACTGAGTGGTGCCGGCAAAACCGCCATCGTCGCATCAGAGAACAAGTGCAACTGCTAAATGCCAAGCTTCGTGGTTATAAGAACTATTACGGAGTGAGTGGCAATTCCGCCAGCTTGGACGAGTTCTTCTATCACGTGCGACGAATACATCAGCGGTGGCTCAATCAGCGCAGTCAGCGGCGCAGCTATACCTGGACCGCCTACAACGAACTGATGTGCCTGCTCCGACTCGAACAACCACGCATCGTGCCAACGGGCTAAGCAAGCACTCTAGTCTTGTTGCGGAAGCGAGTATTCACGAAGAGCCCGGTGCGGGAAAACCGCACGCCGGGATCTGTGCGGGGGCTGTCGGGCAACTGGCAGTCCTACCGCAATCAACTTGTTTTGTACGCCAACGGCAGATATGCTCAATTTCTTCCAGCAGCTGCGAGAAGCGCCCTAAATGGTGAGATTTCGACTGTCATCTAACTAGCATTGAGAGGAAAAGGTGGAGGACAGCAAAAAAATTGAATTACCTATCGACGGTACTCTGGTTACAGGTAAACGCCGTACTCCACTCAGGCCGGCGTTTTGGATGACGGTTTCCCTAACTTGGGCCACCATAGTCGCAATTCTCGCAAGCCGCTCAAACTGGCCGATCGTCTTTTTCAGCGCATTGACGACGCTGTCGTTCCTTTCGTACCTGGGATCGTATGTTTACTTAATGATAACTGACCGCGGGAGCCTTAAGGCGGAACATTACTCCGTAAAGACTTTGCCTTCCGGAATACCATCTCTGTCGGCGTCGGTTGCTGCGCGGCTGGAAGAACCTTACCGAACTTCACCTCTGGGTATCCAAAAGCACGAACAGAGCACCGAATAGAGTCTGGCGTAATCAAAAGACCAGGATCCGAATCCCATTCTCTGGTGTCCGACAGTGGGCTGGGCGTCGCAATTCAAACGGGAAGCTGTCCATTCCTTCCGACGAGCATTTCGCGCATTACGTCACAAAAACTTGAGGCCACCGTCGCGGGTGGCCTCTTCTTCGATTGTTTAGGGAGTAGTGCTCCCCACGTAGGACTCGAACCTCAACCCCTCGGTTAACACCACAGAGCCTGTGCTAACAGCGCGCGCAAAGCGCCATTCGTCCCCGAAGAGTTCGATTTACTCACTGCAATTCTCCGCAAATCATAATTCTGCTGCGAAAGTCAGAGAGACGACTTAGGCTCTTCTTGCTACTCGTTTGTGAATCCGTCTCCTCAGGAAAAGCAATGCGGCTTCTTATCGCCATTCAGTTACTCGTCATTGTTGCGGTAACCACGTGCGCGCAGGGATTGATGGCGCCGCGCGGCTATGCGTCCACGCAGCCAATGCGCAGTCCGGTGATTTTTGGCGACGGAGTGATCTCGACCGGAGACTTTGAGAGTCATCCTGCATTCGCCCCGGATGGACTCACTTTGTACTTCCTGAAGAGTACGCCAACGTTCAGTTTTTGGACCATCGTCGTCTCCCGATATGTTGATGGCCGCTGGACGGCGCCCGAAGTTGCACCTTTTTCAGGTCGATATAGCGATGCTGATCCTTTTATTACGGCTGATGGGAAAAAGTTTTATTTCATTTCGAATCGTCCAGTGAGCGGTAAAACGACCCGAGACCTCGACATCTGGGTGATGGACAAAACCGAAAACGGGTGGAGCGAGCCGCGCAACCTCGGAAAGCCAGTGAACGGTGATGCCCAGGAGTGGTTTCCGACACTAGCCAGTGATGGAACACTCTATTTCGGTTCGAGCCGAGCTGGAGGGCGAGGAGCAACTGACATTTACCGGTCGCAATTTATCAACGGCAACTATCAAGAGCCAGAGAATCTTGGTAGTGCGATCAATACTGAGTTCGATGAGTACGAGCCGCTCATTGCGGCAGATCAGAGTTTTTTGATCTTCATGGCTGCCAGCCGTCCGGACTGCAATTCACGCAGCGGCGATCTGTTTGTCAGCTACCGTAAAGATGGAAGTTGGACCAAAGCGACCAACCTGGGAAACCAAATCAACTCTCCTCGGGAAGAATATTCGCCGGTGATCTCTCCGGACGGCAAGTACTTCTTCTTTGCGAGTACGCGCGGCCGCACACCACCGGACAAACAAATGAAATACGAGGATCTCATCGGATGGCTGCACGGAACCCGCAACGGTCTCGGCGATATTTACCAGATGGACTTCAGTGCTTTGAATATTTCACAAGTTTCCGGGAAGGAGTGAGGTCTACGCTCACCCGGAACTGCGTCGACGCGGTAAAATAAGGGGAGAACTACCGCGTCGACGCTTTGCCTCAAAAGGAGTTTGCACGAGTTACACGAGTTGCTCGTTACATCGCAACGCTTGCCGCTTTGGCCATTGCTCGTTCACGTGGCTCAGGGCAGTGTCCGTTGCAGAGTTTGTGCGGAGCAAGCACTAGAATACTGCGATACTTGAGCTTCAACACGCTCGAATCTTCCAACTCCTTGAGCGCCGCCCACGTTTTCTGCCGCGACGCGCCAATTAGATTTGCCAGATCCTGCTGAGTGATTTTTACCGTGACCGCTTGATCCGTGTGTATTGCCGGCTCGAAGGCTATCAAGTCGCTCAAAGCTTCCCTGACTCTGGTGGAGACGTCGTTGCAAACGACATTCAGCAGTTGCGCTTCAGCTTTCTTTAACCTCAGACCGACGGATTTGAGCAACTGCAACGACAACTCAGGATATGCTGCCAACAGCGACTCGAAATCCTTTTGACGTATTTCATATAGCAGCGAAGCCTCGAGCGCCTGAGCAGAAGTCGTGCGCGGTATGTGTAGGATTGCACTCGTATCGCCGAAGATCTCGCCTGGTCCAATTATTTCATGCACCACTTCATGACCATCTTCGCTTAAAGCAGTGATCTTCATCCCGCCTTTTTGAAGAAGGTAAATGCTATCGGCGGGGTCGCCCGGCACGAAGACCCACTCGCCGCGCCGCCGTTTTGTTATTCGCGTCATCGCGTTTATGCGATGCACGGCTTCCTGACTCACTTCCTGCAGCTGGTTCAGTTTGCCCGTAAACCAAAGCTTCGAAAAACCATACGGAACCTCTGTTGATGGGAACATAATCACTCCTAACCCCCCGAATTTGACTTGCAGCAACGGGCTCTGGGTCGCAAGGCACACGGGTGTTGTTAATTACACTTGAGTGGTTATCGTGATGTGGGGGAAAGCGAGAGCGACAGTATACCGCAAATTGAGAATATAGAAATGTAAGGAATTGTAAAGCTGGGGCGCAGACGTGTTATCCGTCAATCGGACGCAGTGTTGGCTTTCGTCCAGGTTCCTCGTGGGAAGTCTTGTTTGTTAGCGACATGATTTAAGTTCGCTCATTATCCTACTTGGGCACAGGTTTCCGTTCTGATTCGCCTGGACCAGCGCACTTGGACCGGGTCAGTACAGGGAGCAGTAGCGACCTAGTCGAGATGCGGGTCAAGAACCGTCGGGATATCGGATGCTGATCACTGACCAGGTCGCTACGGCTCGCTGTACTGACCCGATCCAAGTGCGGGTTACGGTTATGCAACGACTCAAGCAGCAAATCCACGGGCGGTGCGGTGTTCGTTTCGATAACGGGCCGGGGGCAAACCGAATTCACGCTTGAACGCGCGGTTGAAGGCCGCTTCGGATTCGTAACCTACGTCTTCGGCGATTTCTGCGACTCCGCGTGAAGTTGAGGCAAGAGCACGCGCTGCCAATTTCAACCGCCAGCGAATGAGATACGCCATCGGCGGTTCAGACAAGTATCGTGTGAACCGTTCCACCAGCGACGAGCGCGACAGACCCACTTCCTTTGCCAGTTCGGCGATGGTCCATGGATAAGGACTCCGCGAGTGCATGAGCATCAAACTCTTTCCAATATTCGGATCGCGCGCGGCGGCCAGCCAGCCAACCTCCTGTTCCGGCAAACCCGCGAGATAACGACGCAGCGTGTCAACAAACAACGCTTCAGACAGCTTCGCCAGTACAGCTTCGCTGCCGGCATTTTCTGATGCAGCCTCCTCAACCAGATGAAGCAACGTGGCCTCCAGCCAGCGCCCCGATCCGTCAGTTCGCAGGTTGACTTTGAATGCCGGTGGGAGACTCTGCAGAATCGGACGGCACAGAAGCGGATCGCAAACCATAAAGCCGCAAACGAAACGCGCGACTTCACCGCCGCCGCCGGCCTGCATCTTGCTGAGATCGCGAGTTTGCAACTTTGCGATCATCGCTGCTGACAATTTCGGAGACGTGCCCTTCGCGTTGCACATCAGGTGAGCGTCTCCGTGCGGCACAACGACAACATCGCCGGGCTCCAACTCTATCGGCTCCTCATTTCCGAGACGAACGATACCCGAGCCTTCTACCAGAAAATGATAAATCAGCAGGTGTGGCGCATCAGGAGCCAGCAACGGCGCCAGCTCACGACCAGTCGGCGCGTTAAAGCCCCACGGCGCAGAAAACTCCGCATTGAAATAGAGCGCGCCCTTTAAGACGACGCCACTTAGGATTTGCGAGAAGGCATCCATGTCAGGTTTTGGACGCTCGGCAAAAGCCGCTGCACGCGCGGCAAAGCGATCTGTTTATTCCGGACGACGAGTCAATTTCTTCGGTCGCATGAGCATGGCCCACACCAGCGAGTTGACGCGATTCTAGTTGTAACGCGGCAGACGCGCAATGCTTTGAATAGACCGAACTGACTGGAGGAAACATGCTTACAACCACATACAACTATCAGGAAACTTTGGCAGCTTCCGTGAAAGCAAACTGGCGAGTCGAAGACATCATTGGCGGCGAAAAGCGGATCGATTTCACGAGGCCTTTCATGCCCGATTCGCTCGCGCGAGTGAACTCGATGAGTTTCTTGCGTGCCGACGAGAAGCTTCTGCTCAATCAAATTCGCGGCTACGGCTATCTCTACACGTTTGGCCTCGTCGAGGAATTCATTCTGCCCTTTGTGTTGGACCACGTGCGACCGCACCTGAATGAGGACGACTATCGCACCCGAGCGCTCTTGCAGTTCGCCGGAGAAGAGGCGAAACACATCCACCTGTTTAGAAAGTTTGCCGAGGAATTCAAGCAGGGCTTCGTGACGAACTGCGAAACCATTGGTCCACCCGAGGAAATCGGCAAGGCCGTCTTGTCTCACAGTCCGCTGGGCGTTGCGCTTGTCATTCTCGGAATCGAATGGGCGACGCAGAAGCACTATCTCGAGAGCATACGCGACGACGACAGGCTCGATCCGCAATTCAAGAGCTTGCTGCGCCACCACTGGATCGAAGAAGCGCAACACACGAAGCTCGACACGCTCATGATCCAGGCGCTGACCGACAATCTCACTCCGGTTGATATTGAAAGAGGCATCAGCGATTACGTTGCAGTCGGAGGTTTACTCGATGGCGGCTTGAAGCAGCAGGTCGAGTTTGACATGCAGGCGTTGCAGCGTGCAGCCGGACGGACGCTAAACGAAGCCGAGCAGGAGCAATTTCGCTCGATTCAGCTCCAGGCTGTGCGTTGGACCTATATCGGGTCGGCGTTGACTCATCCGAACTTTCTGACAACTGTTGGCGAGTTCAGTCCAGGTGGTCGAAAGCAATTTGAGGAACTGGCGTCCGTGTTCTCGTGAGAGTTCAATCCACAGATTACACAGATTCTATAAATCAAGCTGTGTAATCTGTGGATAAGTCTTTTGGTTATAATTCGTCACGCGCTGGTGTTTTCCTATTAAAGAGCCACTCGGAGGAGCACATCGATGCGAGATCTCCGCTACGGACTTCGCGTACTGCTGAAGAATCCTGGGTTCACTCTGATCGCTGTCGCCACCCTCGCACTGGGTATCGGAGCGAACAGTGCGATGTTCAGCGTGGTAAACACCGTCCTGCTCCAGCCGTTTTCTTTTCGCAATCCGGAACAACTGGTTGTCGTTTGGGAGCGTTCGCTCAAACA
>DATNFX010000284.1:0-7423 GCA_035606195.1 Pyrinomonadaceae bacterium | reverse complement strand
TGCGTTTGTGCTCGTCGCATTCATCGTGGGGGTCGGCGTTCAGATTGTCGGCTACCTGCTGCTGAGCCATTTGCCTGAGGACATTCAGGAGCGGCGCGTCAATCAACTGTTTGGCGTTGTTCCGGGTTTTATAAACGGATTGATTGTCGTCGCGATCCTCTCGGCACTGGTGCTCGCGATTCCGTTGAATGAAGGGTTGAGCGAGCGCACGCGTGATAGTGCCCTTGTGAATCGTCTGGCGGTTTATGCCGAGCGACTCGAAGGTCAGTTACGACCTGTGTTTGGTGAGGCAATCGCGCGCTCGATGAATCTGCTGACGATTCGTCCGGATTCAAATGAGCGCGTAACGCTCCCCTTCAAAGTTGAAAACACGCGACCTCGTCCAGATCTCGAGAAACAAATGTTGGACCTTGTAAATCAGGAGCGAGTGACGGCGGGATTGTCTCCACTGCAGGCAGATCCCGAGTTAACGGAAGTTGCGCGAAAGCATTCGGCTGACATGTTCGCGCGCGGCTACTTCGCGCACGACACACCGGAAGGACTTTCTCCTTTTGACCGTATGAAGGCGGCGAACGTTCGCTTCATTACAGCGGGTGAGAATCTTGCGCTTGCGCCTACAATCCCGATAGCTCACACCGGTCTCATGAACTCTCCCGGGCATCGAGCGAATATTCTGCGACGCGAATTCGGGCGTGTCGGAATTGGTGTATTGGATGGTGGGATGCGCGGACTGATGGTGAGCCAGGAATTCAGGAATTGACTTCACAGGATTACTAAGATTTGCAGGATGAACAAGATTCTTCTAAATCCTGTTCATCCTGTAATCCTGTCTACTTCTTCTCTTGCGGAACGACCTCAAATGACAACTTCTGCACACCGCGAATCACCGTCACGGGCGTCTTCTTCCCGATGCGTTCATCTGTCAGCAGCTTGTGCAGATCGTCGATGCCGCGAATGGGTTGTCCATCAAACTCGACGACGAGATCGCCTGCCAGCAACCCGGCTTCGCGCGCAGCACTCGTCTCACCATTTGTCTCAAATGAAACGATCAGCACTCCCGTCTCCACCGCTAATTGATAGAACCGAACAATGCGACGCGGGATGGGAACGTTCTGCCCGGCCACTCCGATGTAGCTGCGGCTGATCTTGCCGTCGCGAATCAATCTTCCGGCGACAAACTTTGCGGTATCGATCGACGTCGCAAAACAAATCCCCTGCGCTGGCAGAATTGTGGCGGTGTTGACGCCGATTACTTCGCCACGGGAATTGACGAGTGGACCACCCGAGTTTCCGGGATTCAATGCCGCGTCCGTTTGAATCACACCATCCATCAGCCGTCCGGATTGTGCTCGCAGCGAACGTCCCAAAGCGCTGACTACGCCGGCCGTCACCGAATACTGGAAGCCGTACGGATTCCCGATCGCGATGACCAGTTGGCCGACGCGAATCGACTGTGAATCGCCGAGCTGAGCCGGAACGAGGTTTGGCGCCGTGATGCGAATGACGGCGAGGTCTGTATCCGGATCGTCGCCAATCAACTGCGCCTGGAATCGCCGGCCGTCCATCAACGTGACGTCAATCTTCGACGCGCCGTGTACCACGTGGCTGTTAGTGAGAATGAAACCGTCTGGTGTGAACACGAAACCCGAGCCAGTGCCCGTTACCTCATCCGGTCCCGGACGGCCCTGCCGCCGCGGATTCGCACGGGCTGTTACCTGAATATAAACAACCGAAGGACTTACTCTCTCCGCGGATTCAATCACCGCACGCGAATAAGCATCGAGCAACCCTTCGTCTACTGGATGCGTTTCATTAATGTTTCTTGCAACTGCGTACTTCATTAAATTCTCCTGATTTAGATCATACGCTTTCCTGTCAAGCGCACAGATTTGTCAGTGGTCAGTAGTCAGTTGTCCGTTGTCAGTCGTTCACTGACCACTGACCACTGCCCACTGACTACTGACAAAGCTGTGCTAATTTCCATGGCACTTCTTAAATTTCTTCCCAGACCCGCACGGGCATGGATCGTTGCGGCCCGGCTTGGGCGCCTCATACCTCACGGTCGGATTCTTCAACTCGTCACCCGTCACAAATTTCCAGTGCCCGTTTTCACGTTCAAACAGGCTCCGTTCACGATGGCTATGGTCCTCACCTTTTTGTGTAAACTGCGCCTCAAACGACACGAACGCTTTGTTCTCATTAACGACCTTTGTTTCGAATATCTGCAGTCCACGCCACGTCGATGTTTCCGACCACTCGCGAACAAAATCGAGATCGACGTCCTTGCGCGTACGCGAATGAGTCGAGGAGACGACGAAGTCGATCGCGTGCGTCACAAAAGCCGAATAGCGTGCGCGGATTAACTCCTCGGCTGTTTCCGCCTCACGCGTTCCGTTGATGATCGGCTCGCAGCAATCGGCAAAGTTAGAACCGGAACCACAAGGGCAGTTTTGATTTTCAGTCATGCTACAGCTTACCCCGTTTTGCAGATTACGTAGACCAAAAACTGGTGCTATGATGCGCAACACTGGAGGACCGGACCATGCTGACAACTCGAACTGGCCGTCTCACGTTGTTCCTCGTTTTAATAGCCGCCGCAATTTCGCTTTCGTTACTCGACTCACGGCGCTCCGCTGCCGCGCAGGATCCGGATTTTGAAGACGAGATCAACCAGGGCAAGCTTCTCTATCGCCAGCGTAAGTATGACGACGCCCTCAAGAGTTTTAAGCGCGCTAATGAGATGCGCGAAAAGAAGTGTGGCGAGTGCTACGGCTGGATGACGGAAACCTACCTGATGTTGGAAGCCTACAAGAATGTGATCGACGCCGCGGACAAGGCGATCGAATTCGCCGGTGGCGACAACCAGTTACTGCTGAAGGCTTACAACAACAAGGGTCTTGCACTACAGGCGTCAGCAGATAGGAAGGATCAGAAGAAGCTCGCGGCGGCAGAAGAAGTCTTTCGCACCGCACTGGCCATCACCGGGGCGTCGCCCATACTTCGTTACAACCTCGGTGTGGTCCTGATGCAATTGAATCGCGACGACGAAGGCGTTGCCGTTATGAAGGAGTATCTCAAGCTGCAACCGAGGGGCGGCTTCAGTGAGATGGCACGGAAGCTCGCAGAGAATCCGCGTCGCGCTCGTGAGAACTTTGCTCCCGATTTCTCGTTCACTTCGCAACAGGGCGAGTACATCTCACTGGATGATCTAAAAGGTAAGGTAGTGGTCCTGGATTTCTGGGGTACGTGGTGTCCGCCGTGTGTTGAGTCAGTTCCCGAGCTGCGCAACCTGCAGAAAAAATATTCCAAAGAGCCGTCGTTTATGTTGATCGGGATCAGCTCCGATGGTGACGAGGCGGCGTGGCGCGACTTCACTGAAAAGAACCGGATGGTGTGGCCTCAATACCGCGATAGGGATCGGAAGATCCAGAACGCTTTCAATATCCACGCTTATCCCACTTACATCATTATCGACCATGAAGGGATCATTCGTTATCAGAGCACGGGGTTTAGTTGGGCACGATCGGGCAATCTCGACGATGCAATCAAGAAGTATGTGAAGGTCGTGGCTCACAGTCAGGAAGCTCGGTAACGCGGATCGGCGCGGATTAGGGGCCGGATTTAGTTTGTGAGTGTTAGCTTGCCGAGTGTTCCTTTGGCGCCTGCGCCCCAGCCGGTTTGTTTGCCCTTTGCGAAGCTGAACGTGTCAAAGCCGGGGCCGTTGATTGTGGTCCAGGTGCGGCCGTCGTCGAGTGAATAATCACTGCCGGATGGGCCGATGGCGATCAGCGTCTTGTTCCCCGGAACATAAGCTACAACTGAGCGAAAGCCTGAGAGACCTTTGACGAGTGTCCAGGTAGCGCCGCCGTCATTAGTGACTGCGAGATTATCTGTAGCCTGTTGTTCCTTCATGTAATCGCCTCCCGCGACAACGCCATGCTTAGTATCCCGGAAGGCAATGGAAAAAATGCCGGACGATGGTCCTGAGGCGAGCGGCGTATTGGCAACTTGCCAGGTATGTCCGTTGTCGGAGGTGTGCAGCACGCGCGATTTAGCAGCAGCGCCCGTGCCGATCCACGCATGCGATTTTCCGAAGAGCGCGATGTTCGTGCCGCTGGCGGCAAACGCCCCTTCGTTTCCTTGTGCCGGTGGAAGACTGTCAGGGGGAACGCGCGACCATGTGTTGCCACCGTCGCTGGTCGTCAGTACGTAGAATTTTTTATCGACTGAATCTCCGAAAGCGATGCCATGGTTTGCGTCCCAGAACGACATAGCATCGAGGAAGGCTTTCTCGTCGTCGTTCTTGAACTGCAATTTCCACGTTTTGCCGGCGTCGGTGGTTTTGTAAATTCGCGACGCTGCGCCATTGCCGATACTGAGAATGTATGCGGTTTGAGCATCGATCGCATCGACGTCGCGGAAGTCGAGTGTCTCGTCAGTCACATGGAGTTTTTGCCAGCTCGTTCCGCCATCAATCGTGCGGAGGACAGTCGATCCCGAGCCACTGGCCCACGCCACCTGCTCACTCACCGCGCTCACGCCGCGCAATCGAGCCGTGACGCCACTTGTTTGCGTGGTCCAACGAGGAGTAGCGATCATCACGAACATGAAAAGTAGGGAAACAGTTTTCAATCTTCACCTCAGACGATACTATTCTTTATGAAACATTCTAACACCTATGCGGTCCCGAGAAATTACTCGATTAAGGAGCAAAATGTCCGCAGACGAGATCAGGAAAAATGAAATTTGTGCAAACTTCTCAAAGCTCTACTGGCACGACTCTAAGCTCATCGATCTACAGATTCTCCTGCGGTCGGAACCCAGAGGCTACGACGTTAGATTTCGCCTTGACCTAATTGTGGGTTTTCCAGGCGGCAAGGTTGAATACAGCAGGCATTCTGCGATCTTCCGGGATTGCCGGATCATTCAGACAGACCTCGATCTGTTAGGGGTTTTGTTTTGTGGAGGTGATATTGGTTCAGCGGTCTGTTATACCGATGCGGTTGAGTTGGAAGAACGAGAACGAGCAGGGGCAAAGGATTTCGACCTCCCCGATTTCCATCTTCCTTTGAAGGATTGTCTGGGATTTTTTATAGAGATGATCCCTCCCGGTGGCAAGATTCTAATCTTCGCGAAGGATTTCGAGTTGGTTAACGACGGCACTTTCTAAACAAGTGCGACACAAACAGCCGCTGTACCTGGCCCGCAGCGCTTGCAACGTGTCTGCGCTGAGTTTGACCTCGCTGCACCAACAGCCATTCAAGTTTATTTCACACGCGAACGGCTCTCCGCACGCAGGGCACTCTTGGGCGCGGCTGAGTGTTGGCAAAACTCTCGTTAGTAACGTGGGTAACTTCATGGGTTAATGCAATTCTATTCCATACATCCACAGATTACACAGATTTCTTTAATCTGTGTAATCTGTGGATAAAGGAGTAATATTTGACGCTATGAAAACTATCGGAATCGTCGCACATAGCGCCGAGGGAGCTTCACTTTGTTTCCTGACTGCCTGCCACGAAGGATCGGCGCTGCTTGGCGAACACATGTATCCAACCATCGTCATGAGCGCAGTGCCGATGGCGCTGAGCCTGCCGGGGTGGGAGGCAGACGATCATGCTGCGGTCGCGAAATTCTTAGCGCAAGGTGTGCAAACAGTCGCTGATGCCGGCGCTGACTTTTTTGTCTGTCCTGACAACACCGCTCACATCGTGCTCGAAAAGATCATTGATGATCTGCCTCTACCCGGTTTGCACATCGCTCACGTTGTTTGCGACGAAATCAGTAAGCAGGGATGGAAGCAAGTCGGGTTGTTAGGCACTCGTTGGACCATGACGGGTCCGGTCTATAAGTCGGCCCTGGAAAAACGTGACTGTGAACGTCTGGTTCCTGACGAAGCCACAAGAGAACAACTGAACACAGCAATCTTTGACGAACTCTGCAAGGGGATCTTTAACGCCGGCACGACCGATAACTTCCTGCACGCCATCGACGATCTGAAATCGCGAGGCGCCGAATGTGTGATTCTCGGCTGCACCGAGATTCCGCTGATCGTCAATCCGGAAAACTCCCCCTTGCCAACGTTTGATTCAACACGACTATTAGCGAAATATGCTGTTCGCGAAGCCATCAGCGATCGACCTCTCCCGAAGTCTGGTTGGCTGCCGGTTTCTTAGCCACGGATAACACCGATCCGAGCCGCGGATCGGTGTTATTATTACGCTCCCAGATTTTGTACCTCCCATATTCCCCCACAACACCCAAACAACTCAGGGAGGAAATACTCATGGCGACAAGAATCTTGTTTCTCGTGTTGACTATTCTTTTATTGACAACAACCTCTCAAGCGGCCGCGCCTGTGGGCCAGACTATCTGGATACGCGCGTCTGCAACGGGGCTTTTTGTGTCTGCGGATCAGAACCGCGGGACATGGGCGCCGCTGGTTGCGGATCGAACATCGGTCGCTGCGTGGGAGCAGTTTCAGGTGGTTGATGCCGGCGGCGGTTTTATTGCTTTCAGAGCAATCGGAACGGGTTTGTTCGTGTCGGCAGATCAAGCTCGTGGAACATTCGCGCCACTCGTCGCCGATCGCGGCAGCATCGGAACGTGGGAGCAGTTTACGTGGGCCGATATTCCTGGTGGCGCGTTCACACTCAAAGGAAGAGCTACCAACCTTTTTGTCTCGGCTGATCTGGCGCGGGCTTCGTATGCTCCGCTCGTATCTGATCGCACAGTCGCAAATACGTGGGAGCAGTTTACGTGGGGCGCAGTTGGGTCACAGCCACCGGCCGGGTCGCCTCCAGGATTTCCCACGTTGGTCTGGTCAGATGAGTTCAATGGCTCGTCAATAAACACCGCGAACTGGAGCTTCGAAACGGGAGGCGGCGGCTGGGGTAACAACGAGCTCGAGAACTACACCAGCAGAACAGAGAACGCCCGGATATCAAACGGAGCGCTGATCATTGAAGCGCGCCGCGAGAGTTTTGGCGGCAGCGCATACACCTCGGCGCGCATGAAGACGCAGGGGAAACAATCGTTCGGCATCAACACCTGGGTCGAGGCCCGCATCGACGCACCTCAAGGGCAGGGAATCTGGCCGGCTTTCTGGATGCTCGGCAACAGCATCAGCACGGTCGGTTGGCCCTCGTGCGGTGAGATCGACATCATGGAGATCAAGGGCCAGAACCCGGCACAGAACTTCGGCACGATTCACTGGGCCGATGTAAATGGCAACCACGCCTCGTTCGGTGGAATTTACAATTCGTCCACTTCGCTTTCGGCTGGGTTCCACACCTACGCGATCTCGCGCACCGCGACTTCGATCAAGTGGTACGTGGATCGCATTCAGTATGCGGAGGCAAACATCTCGGGCGGAATCAACAGCACGTCCGAGTTTCAGGGCCCATTCTTTATCCTTCTCAAC
>DATNFX010000283.1:0-8160 GCA_035606195.1 Pyrinomonadaceae bacterium | reverse complement strand
TCAACCGGTATTCCGCAGGCCGGCGGCGATGCCGTTGATTGTTGCCGCAAGCGCGTAGTTCAGGTTGTCGTTGTCCTCACCGCGTCGCTTCCGTCGCAGCAACTCAACCTGAATCAAACTCAACGGATCGACGTACGGATTGCGCAGGCGAATCGAACGCGCCAACACCGGGTTCTTCTCGAGTAACGTCGTCTGCCCGGTCAAACGCAGCACGATCGCTCTGGTCCGCTCAAACTCTTCGAAGAGCATGCTGAACACTTGCTCTCTCAACGACGCATCGGAAACCAACCCCGCATACAAACGCGCAATCGAGAGGTCGGCCTTCGCCAATCCCATCTCCACGTTCGCGATGAGCTCGATGAAGAATGGAAACTGCATTAACTTTTCCAACAATTTGGCGTCCGAGAAACGTTCCAGCGCAAAGCCAACTCCAAACCATGCCGGCACGACATGACGGCTCTGCATCCAACCAAACACCCACGGAATCGCGCGGAGATCATTGAGGCCGCGCTGTGAACTCCGTCGCGTGGGCCGGGAACCAATCCTCATGTGTTCCAACTCCTTAACCGGAGTCGCCTCCTCAAAGTACGTCAGCACCGCTTCGTTCTCAGCGATCTTCTCGCGATAGAAGGCAAACGCATCCTGAGACATTTGCTCCAGTGCCGCTTCACTCTCATGGTCCAAATCAGCAAATCCAGCGATATTACTGGGCCGCGACAGCGCTTCGAGCGACGCGGCAATCATCAACTCGAGATTTCTCTCCGCAAGTATTCGCTCCGAGTACTTCCAATTCATCACCTCGCCCTGTTCAGTGATCTTTATCTGACCGGTGAAGGCACCCTGCGGTTGCGCAATGATCGCGTGATGAGTTGGACCGCCACCACGCCCGACTGTTCCACCTCGTCCGTGAAAGAGTGTGAGCCCCACGTTGCATTCGGCAGCGACCTCGTGGAGCGCGCGATGGGCTTTGAATATCTCCCACGTGCTGGTAAGCATTCCGCCGTCCTTGTTTGAATCGGAGTACCCAAGCATCACTTCCTGCCGCCTACCCCACGAGTCGAGCAAACGCGCGTAATCGGCGCTGGTCCACAAACTCCTGCAGACCGATGGACAGTTACGCAAATCCTCGATCGATTCAAAAAGCGGCACCGGCATCACGCCCGGATCCGATCCACTTGTTGCCGTGACCTGTACACCGCTTAACTCAGCCAGTGAGACCAGCGCCGTCACGTCTGCCGCCGACTGCGCTCCGCTGATCACATAACTACGAATCGCTTCGGCAGGAAAGTCGCGCTTGACCGCACTGACCATCCTCAATGAGTCAAACAATTTCACAGTCTCTTTGGATGGCGCCGCCGGAAGCGATCCTTCGGTCGCTGCGACAGCACCTGAAAACTCGAGCAACGCACATTTGTGAACTCTCGCATGCTCTCGAACGTCGAGCGTGTGCAAGTGAAAGCCGAAAGTATCGACCTGTCGCAACAGTGGATCAAACATGAACCTCGCGATCCGTTCTCCGCCATTCGCAGAGAGACTCTGACGCGCAAGACTCAGATCCACGTGGAACTCAGCGGCACTCTGGTATGCATTTGCGTTGCCGCGATCGTCACGCGCCAGGACGAGACGCGCCAACACGTAATCGAGAAAACGTCGATAAGGTTCCTGTGGCGGATGTCTTTTCGGATTGAGCTCGGGCGCCGAAACAGTCGCCGCATACGAGTTGAGCGCATCCTGCAGTTCGGTTGAGACTGGAACCTGATACGTCGAAGGACTGAGCTGCCAAATCAGATCATTCACGCGCTCGACGTAGTAACCGAGAATCGTTTCGCGCGCGATCTGCAACGCATCTCGCGTGCACTCGGGCGTGACCAACGGATTGCCGTCGCGGTCGCCGCCGATCCACGAACCAAACCGTAACACTCGTGGCAACGCGTTCGCCGGCAACTCTTCACCGTACGCCTCACGGAAATCATCGGCCAGCTCCTCATACAACGCCGGCAACGTCTCAAACAAAACACTCGGATAGTAGTCAAGGCCCATCCTTATTTCGTCGCGCACTCGCGGCTGGCGGCGCCGGACCTCATCCGTCTGCCAGAGTGCGGTTATCTCCGCAATGATTGCCTGCTCGTGTTTTTCTGACTCTCTTTCCGTCAAGGGCAGACGATCTAATTGTTCGAGCTCGGCGGCGATACGTTGTCGTTTGAATAGCACAGTGCGTCGTGCGACTTCGGTCGGATGGGCGGTGAATACAAGTATGACTTCGATCTTCGACAGCCACCCGAGGGCTTGCTGTTGAGTGATACCGGCGTCACGCATGCGGCGCAGAGTTCCCAGAAACGATCCGGGCTGGGCCAGCAATTCAGGTGATGTCTGTGCGGCCCGGCGGCGACGTTTGCGATGATTTGTTTCAGCGAGGTTTGTCAGTTCGAAATAGATCGCAAACGCTTTCGCCATCTGGTGCGCTTCAGCTACATCCAGCCGACTGACAATACTCTCAGCACGTTCGATCAGGCGTTGCACGCTGTCAACGTCGTGTTCTGTTTGCGCGTGCGACTCGCGGTGCTCGATTAACAACAGCCGCAACTCTTCAACCGCTGAGAACAACTGGTCGCCGGCCTGCTCCTTCAGCACTTCGCCCAGCAAACGACCAAGCGAACGCACATCACGCCGGAGGGGAGCCTCCTTCAGATCGGAGTCATGGCTGGTCAACTCCGCTAAGCGTGCTGCTTGATCGTCTACGTTCCAGAGCCGGTACATGCGTCTATGCATACCATCTGAGATGGACGCTGTCACGTGTAGGCATACTTTGGAGTGCGGCGGCCTGGCGCCGCTTTGGTCTTGATCAAGCGTGGTCGATAACAAAGCGGCGTCAGGCCGCCGCACTCCAAAGAGGTTCGTGCCTTTTTGTGGCTAAAACAGAAACCCGATTCCTGAACTGACTTGAAGATTATGGCGCGTCGCTTTTGGTTGGATGACGAATACCGGGAGTTGCCCTACGCTTGAAATCGATATCTCGGGGTAACGGATTATCGTGTCGCCTACATCAAATCGGGCCATCCATCGCGGAGAGATATAAAACTCCAAGACTCCGCCAACATCGAAAGACGGGTAGAGTTTTTTTACGGTACGCGGGAACGGTGACTGCGAGGAAAATTCAATTGCTCGAGTGAAGCCCACAAAGCCTGGTCGGACTTTGCCGAAGAAGCCCCATTTTTCAAATCTCTTGCCGACCTTCCCGCCAAACTGTCCCTGAAAAATATGGCCGCCCTGTGGAAACGAAAACTGCAGCAAGCGGGTGAAATAGTTCCCTTCAGCTTCGAAGGCAATGTTGTCAGTCAGGTTGAAGGTGAAGCGGGTCCCAAATCCAGGCTCTGTATGTTCGAATGACACGGTTGAGATCTGCGAGGTAAACTGCGGGTTCACAAAAAGTGAAGTGAACTGCATTCCCACTTCAAACCGCCGGGTCCGTTCTTCGCTGCTACTCGATGTCGTTTCCTCATCAGGAAAATCTCCCAAACGAAACCCGACACCGGCAGTGAACTGGAAATTATGATTGAATTTTGACTCACGTACTTGTACCAGAGTGGGATCCGTTGCAGAGACCTGAACAAACAGCGCGGGATGTCTGATAACAGTATCGCCGGCTTCAAACCTCACCACCATTCGTTTGGACGGATACAATTCCAAAACGCCTCCGGCATCGATGGTAAATAAAGCCCGTCGCTCGATTGGGAAGATCGCGCCACTGCCTTGCGTACCTTGCGGAGGAGTGAAGGTGTATTTGTCTATGCTGAGAAAACCGGGACGGACTTTTCCAAAGATCCCAAACTTTTCAAAGCGCCTGCCCGCCTTCACTCCGAATTGAGCCTGAACTGTACTGCCGGCGTCGTTAAAGTTGGCTTTCTGAGGGAAGAAGTTAAGCTCAGCCTCTGCGGCTATGGACCGGTTAAAGTTGAAAGTAAACCTGCCGCCGATTCCAGCGTGAGTGGAATCGAACGTGGGGAGGTCCGGGTTAACGAGCGTCAGCGACGTTGTTTGAACTGCGATTTCTATTTTGTCTGTCGTGCTTTGCGCAACAGCCACAGAAGCAAACGCGACGATAGTGAGAAGGAGGGCGATACAGGGCTTCATGAGGTATGCATACCACGTGAGGTTGAAGTATGTCACGGTATTTATCCACAGATTACGCAGATTTGAATCTGCGTAATCTGTGGACCAAAGATCACTTCTGCAGTTCAGCGATGAAGTAGTCCAGATCGAAGAATTCCTTCTCCAACTGAATCTTCCCTTCCTGATTGAACTTGAAGTAGCCGATGCCTTCCAGGAAGAAGACGTGTCCGGACTTGGTTGTGAAACGGATTCTCCACTTGACTGCAGCTTCCTGACCGCGCGGCTTGATGTCGAGTGAGTAGAGTTTCATTTGATTGAAGAGCGTGGGAAACGATTCCAGATAAGAGGTGATGGCTTGCGTTCCCACCATTGGCGGAGTTCCGACCGGGTCTTCAAGCACCGCATCAGAGGCAAAACTGTTGACGACGCGCTGAGCGTCGAATGCAACTAACCCGGCAAAGGCGTCCTCGAGCACCGCCTCGATCTGCTGCGACGTAAGATCGGGAGCTGGCGCCGCCTGAACGCGAGTGATAGTCGATGCAAACACAAACATCAGCGCCAACGCGAGCGCCGTCATCCTTTTCATAAACAAACTTTGATTTCTCATGATTTCTTCCTTTTGAGTATAGAGTTACTGCTGTAAGGAGAAGTTGCTGAACTCTTCTCCGTATTACCGCAGCCTGAATTTTCTATTCAGATAAGGTGCCGGCGGAAACGGATACTGGGTTAAAGTCATATGTAATAGAGGGATTAGCAGGCCTTGCACTAAGAGTGCAGACTTAGCCTGCGAAGCAGGCGCGAGCATAAAGCCTGGGGCGCAAGCCCCAGGATCCGAATTAACCGAATTACGAGCCCATGAAATGGGCGACAGTTCGCTGCCATCAAAATCATTAGCTTTTCGTCTCGATTCCGTCTATCGCCCGCATTCGCGGGCTTGAAAATCTGTCGTGCTTTGATCCTGGGGCTTGCGCCCCAGGCTTTATGCTCGCGCCTGCTTCGCAGGCTAAAACTGCATTTTTAGTGCAAAGCTGGATTAGCGTATGAGTGACGACACTTTAATAGAGCTTAGTGAAGTCGAAAGAGCGATGGTGGTGGAGAAGAAAGCTACCTGCCCGTTTATCGGCGCCGCCGTGGCTCAGGACCACCTCAAGGTACGAAATGACGCGAAGAATCCGCTTGCCGGCGTCGAAGATGTCAGAAGGCTGGGTAACACAGGTGGTGGTCATCTCGGAGAAGTGCTCGTGCTATTTGCGAATGGCAATCATGGGCTTATGCGAGGCGACTCCGGAGAGCTGAGCAAGCGCGTTCCAAATGATCTGTTTTCTCTGGAGTTCCCCGGCTCACAGGGTTCACACGCGGGACACAGCGGCATACTTCAAGAAGATCCGAAGACGCTCGATTCAGGTGGATTTAATGATGAGAACTTTGCCAGACTAATTGGTCTTGCTAAAAACGGTTTGATTAAACGCACCGACGTCGGGCGCTTCATAGCGGAGAATGTGATCAGAGATCCCGAGTCGACGGTACTTGGGGAAGACGCCCATTTCGAGTTCGCACGAGACTTCCGCGAATTAGCGAACGCGATCACACTGGCGGCGATAAATCCCTTCGGTGATCATCGAGAGGTTCAACAGAAGTTCACCAAACTCACAGGAAAGGACAACCTCATCGGATCCGCGGGAGAGTTCGGCCTGCTCTTCGCGTTCTTCGCTAACAAGCCCGGTGCCCAGGAACTCGACGGTGAGCCCACGCTCGCCGTGGATGATCTTAAACTCATGTTCGTAGAAAAGGGTCTTCCGCCAGGGTGGGAAACATGGGAGAAGTCAGCAATCGACTGGGTTAAGGACACCAGGGGTTTGATCGAAAGCGCAAGAGAAGAATACAAGCGACTCAAGAATCGTTAGGTGCCGCGGCGATTACTCCTTTCGTCACAGGTTTGGGTCCGTTCATCCCATCTACAGGGATTTCGCTGCAAATATCCACACGGCTGCGGGAGTTGTCGTTAGAGTTTCGGACGAAAGGATGCTCCTATGAACCGAAGAGAGTTTGTTGTGGCGGGCTCGCTCGCGCTAACCACGTTCGGCACGCTTGCCCGAAGCGTGGCTGCTCAAGAGAAGAAACAATATGTCTGTCCTCCCTGCGGCTGCAGCCATGACGGCGTAGCTCATAACGAGCCGGGCAATTGCCCCGTTTGCAACATGGCGCTGATCGAGAAGACAGCGGCCATGAGCGAACTGACAGGCATTCCCCGCTTTCTGAAGCTAACCGATCAAGTCTGGACCGGAGGCCAGCCCTGGGCGGAGCATTGGCCAAAACTCAAAGACGCAGGCGTCAAGGTCATCATCAATCTGCGCCCGCACGACGAACACGACGGTGAGAAAGAGGCGGCAAAAGTGAAGGAACTGGGAATGAGCTACTTCAACATTCCCGTTGTATTCTCGGCGCCCGATGAGCTGGACGCAGACGACTTCCTGAAACTCACTGACGAACAACTCAAGAATGGCCCGGTGTTTATTCACTGCGCAGCGGGGACTCGCGTCGGCGCCTTCTGGATGATTCGCCGCATGCTGCGTGACGGCTGGGACTACGACAAGGCATTAGAAGAAGCCAATCGCATCGGTCTGCGCAATCACGCTCAACTGATCGAGTTCGTTAAAGAGTACGTCCAGAAAAAGAAGAAGTAACGTTATGAAGATATTGCTGGTGCCGGCACTCTTCCTCGGATTGTGTTCAGTGGCGCATGCACAGAACTGGCCGACTTTTCGCGGACAAAACGGAACCGGTGTCGGTGACGGCAATAATCTGCCGACCACCTGGAATGCAGAAAAATCCACCAACATCCTGTGGAAGACTCCGATTCCCGGTTTGGGCCATTCCAGTCCAATCATCTGGAAAGACCGAATCTTCGTTACGACTGCGATTAGCAGCGCCGCAAATTCAGAGTTTGTGCATGGGCTGACTGATACAGGCGCCTCTGCGAACGATAATTCGAAGCATAGCTGGCGCGTCTACTGTCTCGACAGGACAACTGGACGCATCATCTGGGAGAAGTCGATTTACGAAGGTGTCCCGAAGGTCAAACGCCACGTCAAAGCCAGCTATGCGAATTCAACTCCAGCTACCGATGGTAAACACCTCGTCGTTTCGTTCGGTTCTGAAGGACTCTACTGCTTCGACCTCGACGGAAAACTCTTGTGGAAGCAGGATCTTGGTGTTCTTGACGGCGGTTGGAGCTCTGATGCCGAGTCTCACTGGGGCTTTGGCAGTTCACCAATCATCTACAAGAATCTCGCGATTGTTCAGTGCGACACGCAGAACCAGTCGTTCATTACGGCTTTTAATGTTGCCGACGGAAAACGCGTCTGGCAAACGCCGCGCGAAGAGGACAGTTCGTGGAGCACGCCCGCGATTTACGAGTATCAGAATCGCGCGGAGTTAATTACGAGTGGAACGAAATACTATCGCGGTTACGATCCGCTGACGGGCAAGGAACTGTGGCGAATGGCTGACGGCGTGGATGTGAAAATCCCAACGCCCATCACTACAGACGGTTTGTACTTTCTCGGCGGTGGCTCACCGAATGGGCGTCGTAATTTTTATGCTGTGCGTGCAGGAATTAAAGGAGAGATAAAGCCAACTGACACTCAGAGCATCGCATGGCAAAGCTCCCAGATCAGACCACACATCGTGACGCCGATTGTCTATGATGGATACCTCTACGTCTGCACGGACAACGGCATCCTGAGTCAATATCACGCCACGACGGGCGAGCCGACTTTCCGCGCCCGTTTAGGTAGTGGCACTTCATTCAGCGCCTCACCTGTAGCAGCCGATGGAAAAGTCTACTTCGCGAGTGAAGATGGAGATGTTTTTGTGGTCAAGGCCGGCTCGACATTTGAGTTGCTTGCGCGGAACACGATGGGAGAAGTAATGATTGCGACCCCCGCAATCAGCGGCAAAATGCTCATCATCCGCGGCCAGCATCACGTCTTCGGGATCGCGACGAAGGATTAGGCGCCTGTTCAATTCTAGTATAATGCGCCAACACGG
>DATNFX010000282.1:0-4738 GCA_035606195.1 Pyrinomonadaceae bacterium | reverse complement strand
ATCTCTCGACGCAGGATAGACCTTTCTCGGAGATCATGGCGCAGTACATGGCGGGGCACTACATGTCCGGCGAGCTCAATTACCATGTGAAAGATATTAAGGCCGTGATCGAGAAGGTGAAGGAGCGCTATCACGGCGAAGGGCAGGAGGATTACACCGACGGCTTTTCACTCGAGACCGCTGAGTGGCGCTTCAACATCCGCGGCTCCAACACCGAACCCCTTCTGCGCCTGAACATCGAAGCCCGCAAGGATGGACTCGTCGATCAGGTTAAAAACCAGATCGAAGAAATCATCAACGCCAATTGAATTAGATAATTTAGAACGAACTGTAGGGGCGGCCCTCCGTGGCCGCCCGTGGTTTTGATCATATTCGCCGAATCCATGGCCGTTGCTTCTTGAATCCTTGCACAAACCACGGGCGGCCACGGAGGGCCGCCCCGACAGTACGTTCAATTATGCCTGAGCTACCCGAAGTCGAACATGTTGTGCGAGCGTTGTCTCCGCTCGTTACAGGGCGGCGCATACTCGCTGCCGAGTTGAATCTCAAACGAATTGCGCCTGGCATCTCGCGGCCTGCATTTGATCGCCAGCTTAAGAACGCCATCATCACGGGCGTCGGGCGGCGCGGCAAGTACATCCTCTTCAAACTCGAATCCGGGCACGTCTTAACCACACACCTCCGCATGACCGGAAAGTTTGTCTCACTCACGACCGATCAATCACTACCACCCTACGCGCACGTCGTCTTCTATTTAGACGACGAACGCCGCCTTGTCTTCTGCGATATGCGTCAGTTCGGGCGCATGCAGATATTCAAAAATCAACTGCGCCCGCCAAAGGAACTCCAATCACTCGCCCCTGAACCGTTGTCAGATGACTTCACCGAAGAATACTTCCTCGACACACTCTCGCGTTCCCGCCGTCCTCTAAAACACTTGCTCCTGGACCAGACACGTGTGCTCGGTCTCGGAAACATCTACGCCAGCGAAGCCCTGTTCCTCGCTCAAGTAAATCCAAAGAAAGCGGCGAACAAATTATCTAGACCACGTGCGCGCAAGTTGTATCAGGCGATCCGCGAAATTCTGCAGGAGGCGATCGACGCCGGCTCGACTCTGAAAATCGATCTGGCTGATGGGAACAGCCGTTACCTCGAGGCGCCGGAGCGCTTCTGGCGTGTTTACGAGCGTGAAGACGAACCGTGCGTGAGGTGCGGAACAAAGATCAAAAGAATCGTCCAGGGCGGCAGATCGACGTACTACTGCCCCAAATGTCAGCGTAATTAGTAACAATTAGTGTTACTCAACTCCTAACAGTTTCCGGCACCTTTACTGTTCTTGTTCCTTACCTGAATAGGGAAACTCGTCCGCCAAAACAGCCCGCATCTTCACATGGCCATATAGCACTTCAAGATAGCAAATAAAGCGATGCAGCAACGGTTTGGGGTCGAGATTGTTCTCAATTGCAGTGATGACTTCCAGCGCCAGGCTCTCGTAACCCCGCCAGTCTTTGTACATCAAATACTGCATGCTGCCGTCTCGAAACTCGAGGATTCGGGCCGTCACAGACCGCAGCACGTCGGGGTCGCCTTTGGCCTGGGCCAGGCGCACAAAACGCATGAGGGAAGAGAGGTCTTTGCACAGAACGAGAGACTGCTCCAGCCGTAGTTCGACGTCGTTGAAAAGCTTCGCACCATCGACATTTGGCTTGAAAACCTGCAGCAGGGTTATGGTCGACTGCTGGAAGCAATTCGTCAATAAACCATGTGCGTGCATGATCTTACCGTAGACGGTCGGTATCGACTGCTCGGTGACGCCACGGACCAGCTCGCGTTCAAAGATCCGGCGTAAATCGTGAGTAATTCCGTAGGAAATGCCGTCCAGGACATCGCAAAGGCGCTCGTGTCCCTTCGACGCTGGAATGGCCCTCGTCTCGATGTAATCGGTTAGTGATCGCGCCTCGAATTCGAGGACTTCGAGTAAAGACAGGCTTTCGAGGAGGGTGTCGAGCTTTTGCAGGTTGTTTTCGATGCGTGCCAGCCAGTCGAAAAAGCGCAGCATCTCGCGGAGGATGGTAGCCGAGAGCTCATGGCACGCCGGGTTCAAAACACCCCGAAGGACTGAGTCAATCTCGTTCTGAAGATTTGCCTGGACCTCTTTTTGAACTTCGGTCTGAGGATCGGAGGGCACTGTGTCGCTAAGAAGCGGCAACTGAGGATCTGGTTCTTGAGTAAGGTACGCGAGGGACGTGGCCATCGGGGGAAAACCTCCAGGCCCACTAGTGGCAAGGCCCATGCCAGTGTTAGACAGGATTTCAAGATTTTCAGAATTTACCGGATGAAATCTTGTTCATCTTGCAAATCCTGACCATCCTGTCCAACATGGCCCACCAGCTACAGGTTCTCCACGATATAGTCGAGCATCATCTGTCTCATGTGCTTCAACAGAAGCGGATCCGTCACGCCATGCCTCGACTTCGGATACAGCATCAACTGAAACTGCTTTCCTGCCTTCTGCAGCTCATAGATAAACTGAATCGTGTTCTGCATGTGAACGTTGTCGTCAATCGCACCATGAATCAGTAATAACTTTCCGTGCAGGTTCTTCGCGGCGTTGACGGGCGAGCTCTTCTTGTAACCCTCGGGATTGTTTTGCGGCGTTCCCATGTAACGCTCGGTGTAAATGCTGTCGTAGTCGCGCCAGTCAGCAACTGTTCCACCGGAAATGCCGATCTTGAACGACTGGCTGTGCGTGAGTGCGTAGCTCGTCATGAAACCGCCGTAACTCCAACCCCAAATACCGATTCGTGAACCGTCGACATACGGCTGGCTCTTCAACCACGCGACACCATCTTCAAGATCGCGCAGTTCGAGTTCGCCGAAGTTTTTGTAGACGGGCCAGGTCGCGTCCATTCCCTTGCCGCTGGCTGTGCGGTTGTCGCAAACCCAGATGATGTATCCCTTCTGGGCCAACAACTGATGAAACATGTAAGTTTGCGAGCCCCAGCCGTTCCGCACCTGCGGCGCGTGTGGGCCACTGTAAGTGAAACTCATCACCGGATACTTTTTGCGCGCATCGAAGTCGGGCGGCTTGATCATCATCGCTTCCATCACGAAGCCGTCGCGCGTTTTGACCTGCATGAGATCTGCGTTTCCGAGTTTGTATTGCCTCAGCGCGTCGACTTTGTTTTCAGCAATAACGCGGACAAGTTTTCCGGATGAGTCGTAGAGGCGAACCTGCGATGGTGTGTTCAGATCGCTCCACGTGTCGATGAAGTAAGTATTGGTTGGACTGAGATCGACGCGATGTGAGCCTTCAGTTTGTGTAAGACGTGTCAGGCCGGTGCCGTCGAGCTTGATGCGATAACCGTGCGGTGCGATGTGGCTGTGCTCAGTCGCAGTGAAATAGATAAAACCATTTGCTTCGTCCACACCCTCAATCGAGCGCACTTCCCATTTGCCGTCAGTAATCTGCCGCAGCAGTTTACCGTCAGCCGAATAGTGATAGAGATGTTCCCAGCCGTTGCGTTCGCTGGCCCAGATGAACGAACCATCCTTCAACCAAATCGGCTGCTCGTTGATCGCGACCCACGCCTTTGATGTTTCGTGAATGATGTTTTGCGACTTGCCGTCTTTTGCGTCGGCGAAATTCACGTCCAGGAAAGTTTGTTCGCGATTCTGTGCCTGGTAGACGACTTTCTTACCGTCGGGCGTCCATGTGACGCGCGAGATCAACAGGTCGGCTGGCTGATACTTGAATGTGTCGATCCAGCGAATATCACCGCCGGCAGCATTGACGACGCCGAGCGTCACAAGCGGATTCGGATCGCCGGCCTTTGGATAAGCAGTGACCTCGAGGTTTTGGTGATAGGGAATGTGGTCGACTACGGTGAACTCCGGAACGGGAGTCTCGTCAAAACGCAGGAACGCAATACTGGTTGAATCAGGACTCCACCAATAGGCGCCAAAGTTTCCGCGGCCATAAAGCTCTTCCTGGTAAACCCAATCGAGCCGGCCATTAAGAATCTTGGCGCTGCCATCGCGGGTGAGCGCACGTTCGCGGCGCTGCATGCTGAGATCTTCGACGTAGAGATTGTTCTCACGTACGAAGCTGACCATTTTGCCGTCAGGACTGAAAGCCTCTCCGACTTCTTCCTCAGGGTTACTGGTGAGACGGATCGCGCGGTCGCTGCCGAATTCGTAATAAAAGAGATCGTTGGACCAGTTAATCAGAACTGCGGTTTCCGCGGGGTTGAGATTGTAGTTACCGCGGTTTGCAAGCTGTCGCGCGCTTTCAGCAGCGACGCCGGGCAGTGCGGCAAATGCAGCCTGCATTTTGGCAGCATCGAAAAATGGAACGGCTTCACCAGTCGCGGCATTCACCTTTTGCAATCGCGGCAGATCGCGTTTGCCGGCTTCGTTTGTCAGGAGATAGTGATTGCCGTCCTTGAGCCAGCGAATGGTGGGTGTCGAGCCGTTGAAATTGACTCGCTTGACCGGATCAAAAATGTCGTCGATGGTAAGAAGTTTGTTTTGGGCTGTTGACGATTGCGTGCCCAACGCAATGAAAGCAATTGCCAGCGCGAATGCTCTGAAGCGAGTCGTATTCATCATATCGATCTAGGCGTCATTTTCTTGATGAGAGGTGTCAATACCAAAAGGATAACTGCTGCCACGAGGGTAATGCCGGCGAATATACCGAAGCCTCGCACCAGAACGGCCGTATCATTGCCGGCAAACA
>DATNFX010000281.1:0-5663 GCA_035606195.1 Pyrinomonadaceae bacterium | reverse complement strand
GAACGGTGAATGTACAAACTGCCAGGTTTGGTATCACCTGAGAGGGCAGAATGAGTTGAGCGACAGACCGGCGCTCTCTTGCCGTATGGAGTGTGAAGAGGGAATGGTAATCACGAAGCTGAGCCGCTTTATCGAGCTCGACGGAATCACGAAGTAGGTATCCACAGATTACACAGACTGTATTAATGGAATCTGTGTAATCTGTGGATGGATCTTTGTTCAGTATTTCGGGACGCTCGGATCCACCTCATCCGACCACCCCAGAATCCCGCCTTTTAGATTTATCAGTTTCCCTTTAAATCCGGAACGCTGCAGTGCGTCGATTGCACGAGCGCTTCGTCCGCCCATCTTGCAATGGACTACGGTCTCGCGATTCGGATCGATCTCGTCCATCCGGTTCAACACCTGGCCCAGCGGGATATGAATTGAGTTTGGTATGCGGCAGTACGCGAATTCGTTATCTTCACGCACGTCGACAATCTGAATGTCGTCGCCTTTATCAAGACGCTGTTTGAGTTCAGTAGAGGTTATTTCTTCCATGGCGCTTATCTTATCACGCGAAACATGCGTTACACTTTGGCAATTATGAGATTTGAATTCTACACAGAAGCCCTCGAGAGTGTGCCGAAATTGTCGGTCGACGGCACCGTAGATAACAGCATTCATTTCTCGCATTGGCAAGGAAATCTGACGCCTGCCGAATTAAAGGCTGATACCTCAACCGAGATCGCCCTCAACCTTGCGGCGTCGCCAAACCGGGAGCAGTTGACGAACGGCATCGAACTGGTAACTAACAACCATTTCGATACCGACGGTGTCCTCTCAGTTTGGACTGTCCTCAACGGCGAACGCGCCCTGCCTTATCGAGATCTGCTGATTGCCGCCGCCGAAGCCGGAGATTTTTCAGAGTATTCGAGCGATGATGGTGTGCGCGTCAGTATTGCAATCCAGGGTTCCGACCAGGCCAGCCCAAATAACGACGACGGTTCACCGTTGGCAAAGCTCATCGCCGGCGCGGAAGTCGACGATGACGCGCGTGCCTACGAATTGGCGCTGCCGCGAGTAGAACATCTGCTTACAAACATCAGCGACTATGAATCGCTTTGGCGTGAAGGATGGAACGGTGTTGCTGCGGCGATTGAGAGTTTTGAGCAGGGGAAGTCGAGAGTCACCGAGTATTCAGATGGAAAGATCTCACTGATAACTCTTGCGCCCGAGCTTTTTGATGGCTCCGGCTTTAGTCCGACCAGACATTCAGCCCCTTTCACTGCGATCTCGAAGTTTGCAAAAGGCGAGCTGTTTTTGATCGGCATTCCGACGAGCGGTGGTTGGTTTTACCGGATCGATTATCCGTACTACTCCTGGGCGGAAACGGTGGTGCGGCCACGAATCGAGCGGCGCGATCTGAGTGGTGCGCTGACGTTGCTCAACGAGAAGGAAGGTAGCCGCGACGGTAGCTGGCAAACTGATAATCGCGAAATGACTTCGGCAGTGAAGTTTCTCGACAATGCGAGAACGTTGGCAGCGTCGCGATTAGAGCCGTCTGCGATTATCGAAGCGTTGCAGAACTCATCTGTACATGCAGCGGTGGCAGTGCCGAAATAGGAATGCACGACGTAATTATCATCGGTGCTGGACCAGCCGGACTGTCAACCGCTTTCTGGTGCGATGAATTGGGTCTCGACACGCTTGTGCTCGAACAGGCGGAAGAGATCGGTGGACAACTGCACCGTGTTTACAATCCGATTGAGAATTACCTTGGGTTGAAAGCCCGCAACGGCAAAGAACTGCTCGAGCATTTTGCCGCGAACGTCGATTCCGCCGAGTTTGATCTCTGGACTCAGACGTCGATCACGTCAGTCGACTTGAAAGCAAGGCGAGTTTCGTTGGCGAGTGGCGAAGAGCTCCAGTCGATCGCGATCGTCATCGCAACCGGAATAAAACCGAGACAGCTTGGTGTGCCTGGTGAGACAGAGTTTGCCGCCAAAGGGATGATAGAATCCGGCGCCCGCGATCGGCATCTCTTCGCCGGCAAAGACGTTTGTGTAGTTGGTGGGGGAGATGCGGCCGTTGAAAATGCTCTTTTGTTAGCGGAAGTTTGCCCGACCGTGACTTTGGTCCATCGCGGCAAGAAATTGCGCGCGCGACGCGAGTTCATTGAAAAGCTTCAGGCCGTTCACTGCATTACGGTTTTTACCGAGTCAGTACTGACGCGAATCATCGGCGAAGACGACGTCATTGCCGTTGAGATTCAACGCAAGCAGGGGTTGAAGCCGTTTCAAGTCGCTGTTCGTGGAGTGCTGATTCGCATCGGCGTCGAGCCGAACACGGAAGTTTTTAAGGACCAGCTCGACACAGACGAAAAGGGGTTTGTAGTGGTGAACTCGGTGCAGGAAACGAATGTGCCGATGGTCTTCGCTGTTGGCGACGTTTCGAATCCCCTCGCGCCGACGATCAGCAGCGCAACCGGAGCGGGAGCCACGGCCGCAAAAGTAATTGCAAGTCGATTGAATGCAAGGGCCGCTAAATGAACGAGGTTGAAACACCTTATCTTGATGCTCATATTGCGGCGTATCCGATCGAGTACATTGCCGGCATCGATCTGTACAATGCCGGAGAGTTTCATGCGGCCCATGACGCGTGGGAAGAGCGCTGGATGGGTGAAGTTGGACCAAAGGAAAAACTCTTTCTGCAGGCCATGATCCAATCCGCCGTCGCGTTTCATCATCTCGACATCGGCCGGCCTGGGGCAGCACGGCAGATGTACTTGCGAGCGAAAGATAAGTTTGCGCGTTTGGGAACCAGGGTTTTCATGTCACTGGATCTCGAGGACTATCAGGCTCAACTTGATTCGGCACTCTCGTGGTTGTTGAGCGCCAGTGATCCGAGAGAATTGCCGCGGCCACAAATCACGCCGCCCCGGATTCGTTTGCTGGAGACCGTCGATGAATATGATTGATAATCCTGTCCAAATAAAGCTGAGCTTCTCAAGACTCATCTTACTTGCATGCTGGTTCGGCGCCGCGCTCTTCTTCGGCGCCGTGGTCGCGCCGGCCGCTTTCGGTGTGTTGAGATCGTTTGGTCTGACAAACGCAAACGAGATCGCCGGCGGAATCGTTACGCGTTCGTTGGCCGTGATCAATATCGCGGGATTTTTAATTGCGCTGCTCCTGCTCCTGACTTTGTTTTTGCGACGCACTTCATCAGGTCGCGTGAGTTTTATCGTCGAGTGTATTTGTATCGCCCTCATTGCGCTGGCTACGGGTGTAGGCCACTGGATGATCGCGGCTCGGATGCGCGCCTTGCGTGCCGCCATGGTTTTGCCCATCGATCAGATTGCAACTGACGATTCGAGGCGCATCGCTTTCAACAACCTGCACGGTTATTCGGTGAATGCGCTCGGGCTTGCTATGATTGCCGCCTTAGTGGCCCTGGTGCTGATGGCCCGAAGCCTGCGCAATTGAATTCTCAGGATGGAAGAAGCCGGTGGATATTATTGAAGACATTGATGGTTGGCGACGCCGCTTTGCTGGTTGGAGACCGGCGGCCGGTGATGAACTCGGTTCCGATTATCCGTTCGTAAAAAATCGACGCGCGCCGTTCACACCTGCACGCCGCGCGTTGCCGATGTTGAATCTCGCGCTGATTTCGTCTGCCGGTGCGTACATCGATGGTACCGATCCGTTCGACACGAGCTCTGCGAATGGCGATCTGAGTTTCAGAGAGATTCCGATCGAAGTTGAAGCATCAGACCTGAAGTTCGCTGCGCGCGGGTTTGATCCAACTGCAGTTCAGAACGACATCAACTCCGGAGTGCCTGTGGAGCGACTGCTCGAGTTTGAACAAAACGGCATCATCGGCCAGTTGAATCCGGTCTTCTGGAGTTTTTGCGGATTCATTCCCGATGCGGCAAAGATTGCCGATGAACTGGCGCCGAGTCTCCTGGAACGTGTGCGACGTTATGAAGTGCAGGCGGCGTTGTTGGTGCCTGCCTCGAGGTTGTGTCATCAATCCGTTGGTTTGGTGGCGCGTGCACTCGAGCTTGCCGGGATTCCAACGATGACGCTTGCAGTTGTGAAAGAAGTGGTTGAATGGGCGCGTCCGCCGCGCGTGGCGCTCTACGATGGCGAGCTCGGAAGTGTGAGCGGCCTGCCGAATTTTCCCGAACATCAGCGACGGATACTGGACGAAGCGCTGCGACTCATCGAGCCGATGGACCAGGCGGGTATACGAAAACTGGCAGTGACGCTGCAATCCGCAGTCGAGAAGTCGCGCGGCGAACGGTAATCAAAACTTCTTAATGTCTCTCAAAAAACGTTTCGGACTCTTCATCGTCCTCATCATCGTTCTTGTACTCGGGTATTTACTTCTTGCGCCCGTCCCCATTACACCCGCAGCCTGGACGCCTCCCGTAGCTCCTACGCTGACCGGCCAGTACGCACAAAACACGCGTCTTTCCCCGGTGCAGAAACTTTCCCTCGGCGATGGGCATAAACCCGAAGACGTCGCCCTCGACGCGGACGGAAAGATCTATGCGGGTTTTGAGGACGGCCATATCGTAGTCCTGCAACCGGATGGCACTCAGCCACGCGTTTTTGCCGACACTCATGGTCGTCCACTCGGATTAATCTTCGACCCTTCGGGAAATCTGATCGTTGCTGATGCGATTAAGGGTCTGTTGTCAGTGAATAAGTCGGGGGAAGTTAAAGTGCTGGCCGTCGACGCGGACGGCGAAAAGTTTGGCTGTCTCAACGATCTGGACGTCGCGGCTGACGGGACGATCTACTTTACGGAAGCCTCGCGGAAGTTTCCCATGACTCAGTTTACGAATGAGTTACTCGAGCACCAGGGGAACGGTCGCTTGCTTGCACTCGATCCGCAAACGGGAAAGTCGCGGACACTCTTGCGGGATCTTTACTTCGCCAATGGCGTGGCCGTGAGCCCGGACCAATCGTTTGTATTGGTGGTTGAAACTGGGAAGTACGAGGTTCGGCGCTTCTGGCTAAAGGGCCCGCAGGCTGGGCACGACGAAGTGTTTATCGACAATCTACCCGGCTTCCCTGACGGTATCTCTTCTAACGGTAAAGACAAGTTCTGGCTGTCATTGGTCAGTCAACGCCAGGCACTGTTTGACCGGCTGTTACCGCACCCGTTCCTCCGCAAAGTTCTTGCTCGTCTGCCAAAATTCCTCCAACCCGCTCCGAAGCGTTACTCCTTCGTCCTTGGTTTGGACTCACAGGGCAAAGTAGTCGAAAACCTTCAGAACGGCCCTCCCGACTGCTACGCCCAAATCGCGAACGCCGTCGAACACAATGGTACCCTCTACTTCGGCAGCATCGGCGAAGACACAGTGGGTCGTTTCCAGCTGCGATAACAATCTTGGACACAGTCAGAACCACCACGCGGTAGCGGGTGGGTACACCGTAGGCTCTCAATAGGCTGCGCACCCACCCGCTACCGCGTGGTGGTTCTGACTGTGTCCAAGTTTGAGGCCAAGGGGACTTCTGCCCGGGCTCTGGGGCTCTGGATAATCTTTAACCAACTGTATATCCACGTATCACAGGACTTTAGGGAACCCAGTGAAATTACTGAGGTATTTTGTCTGTTTTTTGGACGTGTTTACCGGGTATCCAAAGGGGCGCTATGTCCGGGCCGCGTCGGAC
>DATNFX010000280.1:0-7063 GCA_035606195.1 Pyrinomonadaceae bacterium | reverse complement strand
GAATGTTTCGCCGAGGCCGACCATGATGCCGCTCTTGGTAAACATGCCGCGGCCTTCGCGATCCCGCCGAGCGGCAGCGCGCTGCAGCAATGTTAGTGATTGCTGGTAGACCGCGTCGGGGCGGACGCGACGATAGAGACGCGCGATTGTTTCGGTGTTGTGGTTGAGTACGTCGGGTTCAGCATCGAGCACGGTGTTGAGTGCCGCTTCGTCGCCGTTGAAGTCTGGAATGAGAACCTCGATTTTGCAGTCCGGATTCAGGGCGCGGACCTGTCGAATTGTCTCGGCCCAGTGAGCGGCGCCGCCGTCGGGCAGATCGTCGCGGTTAACTGACGTGATCACGGCGTGAGCAAGGTTCAGGTGACCGACAGCTTCAGCAACGTGTCGCGGCTCTTCCGGATCGAGAGAGCCGGGTTGACCTTTGCCAACCGCGCAAAATCCACAATGGCGTGTACAGATGTCGCCGCCAAGCATGAAGGTTGCGGTGCGATCAGACCAGCATTCGAAGATGTTGGGGCAGCGCGCTTCCTGGCAGACGGTGTGCAGATTGAGTCCTTCGATCAGTTGCAGCACCTGGTTTTGATTGGTTGGGTCACCCAGGCGGATGCGCAACCATTCAGGCTTTGGTTGACGGACCTTCTGATTGTTGCTGATTACACGGAGTTCGCGGGCCAATTGTTTACCTCTGCAGCGATTCTACGGGTTTTGGCCCGCAGAGTGAAACCCATCCACAGATTACACAGATTCATTCTGAGAATCTGTGTAATCTGTGGATAGAACCTGATAAGCTGAGCGGCGCTCAAAGCCGAAAGGAGAAACTGATGAAAGCTCTTCTGTTCGCCTGTTGCGTCGTTTTCTTGAGTGCCGTTCTGGCCAATGCTGACCTGAGGCCTCCGATCAAACCCGCAAATCAGAATGCTGCCCAGCCTACGCCGGAACCCAAATACATTCTGCACACGGGCTTGGAAATTTCGACAGATCCCAAAGCCTACGAAGCACGGTTGCAGATCTCACAGTCGCAACTGCAAAGCTTCCGCGCGGCCCTCGAAGGCGCTCCCGGGAATCCACCGGTCGTGGGTGGAATTGCCGTAAGCGCGCCGCGGACGATCATCGCAGGTCTGCTGATGTTTCTCGCCATCTCAATCGGGGGAATCCTGCTGGCGCGTTCGGTGTCTTTTGGTCGAACCCGAAAGGCGACGGCCGCAATCATCATCGTCGCCGTGGTGCTCGGCGCAGCGGCAATCATCACACGCGGCAACGCCGGACCTCCGGGATCGTATCGTTGGCGAAACCTGCCGCAGGCGCTGGCAAAAGGTGAACCGACTACCGGAGGTGTCGACATCGAAGTTGTTCCCGACGATCAGCTTCAGGGTCGAATGCGTCTCATCATTCCTCTGAAAAAACAGAACGCACCCGGCGAGGAATAAGTGCAAAGTGCAGTTGAGCTAAGAAGCTGGCCCACGGCGAGGCCTGTGCCGAGCGCGCGAGTGTTCGTCGCGATTGTCGTGCTATGCCTTATTGCTTCAGCAGCTTTCGCGAGTCTGCTGCCGTTGCAACTGTCGATCGTCACGGTCTTCCTCTTTGCCGGTCCACACAACTGGTTTGAGTTGCGTTACTTCCTGATGCGGCTGCCGGTCCGCTTTGGGCGATCTCGCAACTTCTTTCTAACGGCGTTTGTCGGACTCGGTGTCTTGACACTCGTCTATGTTTCGCTGCCTCTGGTTTACAACACAACGACGTTGAGCGAGGACGCGTGGTCCACAGTCATCGCGACATGGAACACGGCGCTAATCGTTTGGTTGGGTGCGTTGATCTGTTTGCGCAGCAAACAAAAACCGCGAGCTAACTGGACGTGGTTGATTCCCCTGGGTCTGGCGCTGTGTTCGTTGAACTGGCTGGGGCCGAATTTCTTCAGTCTCGCGATCGTCTATATTCATCCGCCGATTGCGCTGTGGTTCCTGGACCGGCATCTTCGTCGCACGAGACCGGCATGGTCGCGTGCGTATCGACGGAGTTTGTGTTTGCTACCGCTGATACTGGTGGGAATGATCTGGCAGTTGTCGCAAACCTCAATGCTTGCCGATAACAATGGTCTCTTCTGGCGCATTACGCAGCATTCAGGCGCGGAGGTATTGCCGCAGGTGTCGAGTCATCTGCTCGTGTCGGTGCATTTGTTTCTGGAGATGCTGCATTACGCAGTCTGGATCGTAGCGCTGCCGTTGATTGGCTCACGAGCGCGATTTTGGGATGTGAAGACAGTTCCTGTCGCGAGACACCCGAAAGGTTTTCCGCGTTTGGTGGGCGGCGTGCTTGTCACGGCTTTGATCGCAGTCGCTGCTCTCTGGTTTGGCTTCTCAATCGACTACGCCACCACGCGTGACGTTTACTTCACGGTTGCGATCGCGCACGTGCTGGCTGAAGCGCCGTTCCTGTTGAGGATGATCTAGGTGTCACCGCACGAGCTTTGGCGCTTCCTGCCGATTGGTTACCTGTTCACCATCGCAATCGAGACTCCGATTCTTCTGCTTGGACTCTCTCGACACCATCCGATAAAACGACGACTACTCGCAGGTGTCTGGCTGACGGCCTGCACCTACCCGATAGTGGTTCTGGTCATGCCGTTGTTGCTGTGGAGCTATTCGAGAACGTTGTATCTCGTAGTCGCCGAAACCTTCGCACCGGTCGCGGAGTGTCTGCTGTTTTGGCTCGCGTTTGGCAAGGAAACGAGATGGCGAGATTTCGCCGTCATCGTCGTAGCGAATCTCGCCTCGTTTCTGTTGGGGACACTGATTTTTACGGATTGATGACGGATTGAAGAAGATCGGGATCGATGTTGCCGCCGGAAAGGATTACACCGACGCGTTTCGCATCTGCAGGCAGCTTTTTAAACATCACTGCCGCGGCTGCCGTCACGCCCGAGGTTTCTACGAGGATCTTCATGCGGAAAAGCATGAACCGGAGTGTCTCGATTATTTCCTCGTCGGAGACTGTCAGGACGTCGTCAGCGAGTTTTTGGACGATCGGAAAGGTGAGCTTACCCGGGATCTGGACCCGCAGACCGTCCGCGATTGTAGGCGGCGGCGGAATCGAAACACGCTCGCCTTTCAGAAACGATTGTCGCGTGTCGTCGGCGGTGACCGGCTCGACGGGATAACAACGAATCTTCGAATTCAAAGCCTTCGCGGCCGTCGCGACTCCGGCAAACAAACCACCACCACTGCACGGCGCTAACACAGTGTCGAGCTCCGGCGCCTCCTCGACCAACTCGAGTCCGCACGTACCCTGGCCCGCGAGGATAAGATAATCATCGTACGGCGGGACCATGATTAATCGTTCGCGTTCGGCGAGGTCCATCGCAAAGGCTTCGCGATCCTGCTTGTGACGATCGTAAAAAACTACTTCCGCGCCGTAACCACGCGTACCTGCAACTTTGGCTGCCGGCGCATCCTCAGGCATTGCAACTAACACACGCACGCCTGCTTCGCGTCCTGCAAGAGCCACGGCCTGCGCGTGATTGCCGGATGAAAAAGCAACGATACCCTGTTGTTTCTCCGCCGGAGTCAGCGATTGAATCTTGTTGGTAGCGCCACGAATTTTGAAGGCGCCGGCGCGTTGAAAGTTCTCGCACTTGAAATAGACCTCTTTACCGGCAACCTCATTGAACTGCCGCGAAGTCAGTACAGGTGTGTGGTGAATACGCGAACTAATTCGTTCGCGGGCTTCGTGGATTAGATTGATATCAAACATGGATTACACTGATAAGAAAAGACGTCAGAAAAGTTGGAGATGATGCGATCTTCGACGACGCTAAGGTCAGTTTCTGTTCCGAGCAACTCCTCCATCGATGTTACCGGTTCGCCTTCGCACGCAATGATCAGATTGAAATAACTCAGATCAGTGTTTACGTTGAGTGCGAAGCCATGTGTGGTTACCCAGCGCGAAATGTGCACTCCAATGGCTGCCACTTTACCGCGGTGCGTGTGTACACCTGTCAGACCTTCGATTCGAAACGCTTCGATACTGAAGTCAGACATGGTCCGAATCAGGACTTCCTCCAGATCGCGCACATAACGATGAACGTCTTCGCGGTCAGGACTCAGATTGACAATCGGGTAACCAACTACCTGGCCCAAGCCGTGATATGTCACTTTTCCGCCACGATTTGTCTCAAACAACGTCACGTTACGAGACTTCAGCTCCGCTTCGTCGAGCAAAACTGACGAGCTATCGCCACGGCGCCCAATCGTCAACGTGTGGGGGTGTTCGAGCAGGAGGAGCGTGTCCGGCTGGACGCCGCTTTTGACTGCCATCTCGGTTTCTTTTTGAATTGCGAGGGCTGATTCGTAGTCGACGAGCCCGCAGCGCTGGACCAAAAGCTTTCTTGCCGTCATAAAATGGGACTCATGCAACCCGATCACAGTGTTCGTGCGTCATTCTATCAGCCGCCTTGGTCTTTGGTACAATCACCCTCATCCATGGAAAGCGGTTTGTTTTTGAGAACAGCAGCAGAGGAGAAATGCATCGTGAAACCCATCGCAACCACTTTACTGACACTCTTACTTTTAGTTCCCTCTACAGCGTTCTCCCAAACGCGCAACCGGTCGACAAGCCGGCAAAAGCCAACGTCGACGGCGGCAGCAACACAAAAATTAGCGCAGGTACGGACTGAAGGCGCGACCCGCGTCGCGGACCAAATCAAGTTACTGACCAAATTTATCTATCTGCTCGGTGGCGTGACAAATGGTATTGCGGCAGTTGACGAAGCTGAGCGCCGAAAAGAAGCATCGCAGACCCTGATACAAAAAAACCAGAACGACAAAGCGCAAGTCAAAGCGAGTATTCAAAACTTTCGCGAGGGACTCGATAAGCTCGAGATCGACTTTCGCGCCACACCGGAACTGCAGCCCTATTACATCAAGCTGGCAGGCGTCGCCGCCGGCGCAGCCACCGCCGAAGAGCAAGCCGCAAGAAACCAATTCGACGCCTCCGGCCGCACGCTGCTCAATGTAGTCAACCGGTTGACGGACGTATTGCTGTTGATGCGCACAACGTAGTCAATTGCCAATTGTCGATTTCCGATTGCCAATTAAATCGGCAATTGGCAATCGGCAATTGGCAATGATTTTAGTCCTGCTTTTTGGGATAGTAGCCCTGGCGGGAGCGAACGCGCAGATCGGTGCGCGCCGGCACTAAAACCTTGATTTTTCGGAACTGACCGGCCGGGCCTTCGGTATTCGCGTAGTACTGCAGCAGGTACTGCCCGCGCAGTTCGGCAGCGACGGTTCTAAAGACTCTGTCCAGATCTTGATCCGAATCCGGAACGAACGCCGTGCCGCCGGTGGTTTCCGCGATCGATTCCATTCCTCGCTCAGCTCTCATCGCAATCAGATTCAACTTGATGGATGGACCCCCGGGATTCACTGAGTAGAAGATCACATCTGCCTGCTGAACAGCTTTTTGTACATTCGCCACAGCCCGCTGATGCGCGTTTACTAAACCCGTGCGAGTTCCCAGTGCGGTTTGCTGTCCTGAGGTTGTAGAGCGATAGTCGGCAAGCGACTGGTCTCGAATCTGTTCACTGAAATTGTCGTCACCGTCAGACAGCACAACGATCACGCGCCTGAAATTGCTCGGCGCATTAGCTGACAGATATTTTGAAGCAGCAATGACAGTGTCGTAAAAGGCTGTCGGAACGCTCGTCGTCGCCGCTGGAATCGATGCCATCTTTGCTGCCGAAGCTTCAGCCGACGAAAGTGGTTGGACCATCGTCGACTGGCCCGTAATCGTAAAGATCGCCGCCCGGTCCTTAGGCTTCATTACCAGCCTCAGGAAAGCGGCTGCTGCATTTTGCTGAGAAGCGAAGAAGCCCCTTTGACTGGTGCTGCTTGAAATGTCGAACAGCAACGCGATGGCAAGTGGCACCTGCTCCGGATCGCCGATGCCGGAAATCTCCTGTTGCTTTCCTTCTTCTTCCAGACGAAAGTCAGCGACCTTGAGTCCCTGAACAGCCTGACCAGTGGGATCCGTTACAGATACCGGGACCATCACCAGGTTTGAATTCGTCCTGATGATCTCAGTCGCCTCAATCACGGGCGGCTCAACTGGCTTGGGAGTCGGAGTTGGTTTTGCTTTCCAGAGTGGCGGCGGTGGCGGGAGGTCTTTCGTACCCTGCGCTCGCGCGGTTGGCACAGACATGAAAATGGCCAGTACTCCCAACAGGAATACCGGCCATAAAGTTTTTTCAGCCCCCGAATTCATCATTGACACCCCTCGAGTCAGCAGTGAATATCGCTCATGCCGCCAGGTTGCTGGCCGTGCGGTTCCTATCCTACCGCTTTTCTGACGGCATGATCCACGACTCTTTTGGTGCCACGTTTGAGGCGCGGAGTTGCACACAGAGTGAACTCCGCGCAGCCCATTAATTATCGGAGCCCGAGGTGCCCGGGTTCATTGTCGGCGCTGGAGCAGTCAAGCCCTTGTTCACAAGCAGCTTGATCTCGACGCGACGATTCTGAGCACGTCCATCCTTCGTATCGTTTTCCGCAACTGGGTTCAACTCACCGTAGCCATACGGAGTAACGATGCGACGAAGTGGAATGTTGTGATTCTCAACCAGGTAACGAATCACAGCATCAGCACGACGCTGACTGAGTGCGCGATTGAGATTGATGCTGCCTCGTGAATCGGCAAAGCCGGAAACTTCGAGCACATATCCCTTGGCATTCAGTGCCTTGCTGGCAATGTCGTCCAACGTCGTCTTCGACTCTGGTGAAAGCACCGCACTGCCCGTCTTGAAGTTGACAGCAGCGGACTGCTGCGGCTGGTAGTCGTCGAGAGACGAGATGCGCTCGTTGGTCGCATTCACGCCGGCGACGGCTGCGTCAGCAGTTGCCTGTGCGGCTTTCGCACCGCCACGAGCTGCGTTTGAAACAGCAGCAAGCTCTTCCAACTGGCCTGACAGTCGCTGTGCATTCGCTTCGACTTGGGTAAGTTTGGTTTCGGTGTCAGTTGCTCTCTCTTCGAGTGGGGCTGCTCGCGATTCAACCGCGCGGGCCACGCGCAT
>DATNFX010000279.1:0-2599 GCA_035606195.1 Pyrinomonadaceae bacterium | reverse complement strand
AGGAAGTTATCGATTACTGCAAGTCGCGATTGGCAGACTTCAAATGCCCGAAGTCGGTGCACTTCGTTGAGGATATTCCGAAAGGTCCGACAGGGAAGTTGTTGAAGCGTGAGCTGGCGAAGATGTTGTCCGCGTAATCTGTGGCCTGGCTTTTCTGTCGATAAGCCACGCGCCGAGCAGCCACAAGCCGCAGATCCCGATCATGATCGGTGAAAACCATTTGCCGTAGAGCCCGTCAGGTGAAAACTTCTCGGTAGTTCATGAAGGAACTCACTGTTCGGTAACAAACCCGCCTCTGCAAACTCATGGAACGAATAGATACTCACCTGGACCATGAACAGCAGCAGAAAAATTCCGGTGACCTGGAAGAAACGTCTCACATTGATCAGATGACTAAACTTCGCCCAACCTATCGCAAAGGCGATCGCCGCGGCCAGTCCCAGTAAAGCTCCATTGATCAGGTTTGGATCCTTCACTTGCATCAGCATCAACGCCGTTTCCATTCCCTCGCGAGTAATCATCAGGAAAGTAAACAGGAAGACGCCCAACACTGCTGCCACGCTTGAGCTCTTCGACGAAACAGCTTCCAATTTCTCTCGCATGCGCTGCTGAACTTTGGGACCGTGACGCCACATGTGAATTACGAGCGTCCCCACCATCACCACCGCAATCGCCCCGAGGACTGCTTCACGCAGAGCCTCATTCGCGAAGAATTGATTGACGTAAGCGCCAAGAGTAGCGCCGAACATATTCGTGACTGTCGTTTCCTCGACGCCGACATTGAGCACGTAGGCGAGGCCGGCGCTTGCAGCCAGCGCAGCGGCAATGGCGACGTAGACCGAGGAGTTGAGCCACTTTTGTTCTGATTTCTTAAGGTAAGCGAGAATTACGGCCACCAATAAGAACGACTCGAAGCCCTCGCGCATGACAATGATGAATGAGTTCAGCATGATGACGCCGGAGTATATCCTAGTTGAAAATAGATTTCAATTTCGGAATCGCGGATCTAGCGGATCTGTAGAACAGATAAACGCGGATCGGATTATTGGGGGGTTGTGGGGAGGATGGCGAGGTCGGCGCGCAGGGGACCGAGCTTTGTGGTGCAGGTGATTCGCAGGGGCATACGCTGGTGATCGTCGCTGACCCACATGCGTAGTTGGTATTTGTCGGGCTGCGGATCGTCGGTCGTTATTGAGAGGGCTATCGCGGGAACTCGGCGGTCGCCCAGTTGGATCTGGTCGCGCTGCAGCGACTCCACAAAGATTGTCTTTGGTTTGTTTTCGACGAGGACCGCAATCGCGTTTCGTTTCTTTGGAGTCAGGTTGAATGTTCGCAGGGTATAGAAGAACGAAACATAGTCGTGAGTGCCGATGGGGATCTCGATCCGTGCTCCTTTGTCAGTCGTAACGAGACCGTTGTCCTGGTTGACCGTCAGAGTTTGGCTGAGACGCCGCTGGCCTTCCGCCAGATTCATGACTGTGCGATATGGTAAGAAACCTTTCGGATCGACGTACGAGTCGACCTGATCGCGCGCGACGAAAAGTTTGGCGGCCGCGCCGGTTGTCTGCGCAGTAACACTCAAGAAGACGCCGTCACGATCGAAGTAACGCGCGCGTCCTTTCACCTGAAAAGTGGCGAGACCCAGTGGCGTGTTATTGCTGCCGATGAACACCTGGTAGTTGAGCTGTTCGCCGATCTTGAAAGGCAAACTCTCAGGCAACGCGGGCGGCGCCGCAGGCGTTGGCGCCGGCGCGGCGACGATTGGGGGCGTTGGTGTGGGAGTAGCATCGGGTGGCTCGATGAGTTCAGAGCCGGCGAGTTCGGCAGTCAAGTCACCTGAACTCACACGAGCGCTTATTAATACGGGCACGTGGCGTTCATCATCGCTGAAATAGACCTTCATATTCTTGATCGGTGCATTAGCAATTTTGACTTGCGTGACGATCGTCGAGAACGAACCGACGTTTGTTCTGATCGTGTCTTTCCCGACGACTTTCAATTCCGCCTGATACTCGCCAGAGTCACCACGCACGGTAAAGTTGTAAACCTCACCCACGGCGAGCGGCAATGCACGTGCGCGATAGAAAGCGGAGATGTAGTCATACGTTCCCGGAAACCCTCTTTGCTTCGGTGGGATCGCCTCATTTCCGGCCGGCTGATTGAAATCGTGAGTGAAGTCCACTGATTTGATTGCGTCGCGCGGCCGATCTTCCGAGCGAAAAGGCAGTCCTGTGTGCGGATCGATGTAAGTCGTGTAGTCGTTATTTATGGCATAGAGAGCGACGTTGATGACGCCGTTCGTTTCCACGTGAGCCCGCAACTGGATCGCCTCACGGCCAAAATGTACGCCCCGCGAGACGACTTCCACCTCCGCATGCGCGGCGTCCGGAAAGTTTGCAAACGATATGTTGTAGGTCAACCTTTCTCCCACAAGATAAGGCGACTGCGAGAGGGCAGACGGCGCTACTCCACCATCCTTTTCCTGAGCCAATAATGGAAAAACGGACGCGAGGAGGAGGACAAATAATGTGGAAATGAACGGGGGTTTCAAGCTACGCTTCACCGTGGCATGATAGTTTCAAATCAATGGTTGGGCAAA
>DATNFX010000278.1:0-13478 GCA_035606195.1 Pyrinomonadaceae bacterium | reverse complement strand
GCCTAGGTTTCAGCATGAACATCACGAACTCCCCGCACCGTCGCCGCCGCAATCAGCAGACTGATTCCTCCAAGCACGACCACATTCCTCGGATCCCCCGCCAACACGTTGTTGAAGATGTTCGGCACAACGAGCGACATCGCGATCTGCGGTATCACAATGAAGAGATTGAACACGCCCATGTACACACCCATGCGCGACGGTGGCACCGCTGTAGAAAGCATCACGTACGGCATCGACAAAATTGACGCCCATGCAATACCGACACCCCCCATGCTGGCGAATAACAGATACTTATTCGAAATGAACATGACCGAGATCAGACCCAGCCCACCACATAACAACGCCACGGTGTGAACAGTTTTCCGGCTCGTCTTCTTTACGAGCTGAGGCAACAGGAAAGCGACGATAAAGCAGACCACGTTATAAACCGCGAAACATAGACCACCCCACTCGGTTCCTTCCGCAAACCGTGGAGAGCCTTCGTTCGGTGCGAGAAAGACGTGTCGAGCTACCGCGAGCCCAAAGAACTGCCACATACAAGGCAAAGCAAACCAGGTGAAGAACTGGACCACCGCAAGTTGTTTCATCGTCTGCGGCATCTCCGTCACTGATGAAAAGATCTCCGCGAAACCTCCGAGGCATCCTCTCTTCTCCTGCCTGAGGCGCTGGAATGCTTCCAGATCTTCAGGCGGATATTCTTTGGTGGTCACAACGGTCCACACCACTGCCGCAAGAAACACAACCGCACCGATCTTGAATGAATACTCAACCGAGAGCGGAATCCCGCTCGCCATCACACCGACAACTCCGAGCGCCGTAAACAGGTAAGGCAATGCATTCGCAAGCGTCTGACCGATGCCGATGAAAAAACTCTGCATCACGAACCCGAGCGTGCGTTGCTCTTCCGGCAGCTTGTCCGCCACAAACGCGCGAAACGGTTCCATGGTGATGTTGATACTCGCGTCGAGTATCCAGAGCAGCCCTGCAGCCATCCAAACCGCGGACGAATTAGGCATGAAGAACAATGCGACACTGGCGAGAATCGCGCCGACGAGAAAATACGGACGACGGCGACCGAGCTTGTTCCAGGTACGGTCGCTCATCGAACCGATGATCGGTTGAATGATCAGGCCTGTGATTGGACCAGCGAGCCAGAGATACGGTAGCGAGCTTTCTTCGGCGTGCAGGTACTTGTAAATCGGGCTCATGTTGGCGAGCTGCAAACCCCAGCCAAACTGAATCCCGAGAAATCCGAAACTCATGTTCCAGATCTGCCAGAAGCTCAAGCGTGGTTTACTCATTGAGGATTCCTTTGCCTCGTTTGCTTCACATGATTTACAAGGCTCTTACGGGTGAATTGAAGGGTAAAGATCGCGACTGAACGTTCAGGTAAACTCAACCGCACCTTGCCATCGCGAACGGTAACGTCACGGACCACGCCAAGACGATCCTGCAAGACAGTTCCGTTGACAACGTCGTGTAATAGATTTCCGACATCGATGTTGGCAGGTGGGAGGTCGAATTCAAATTCGACTTCCTTGTTGTCGTTATTGAACACAATTATGGCGGCGCTGTGTCGAAGCGTGCGTGCGTAAGCGTACTGTTGCGAGGCTACGTAGAGGTTAACCAACGATCCCATTGTCAGTGCCGGGAACTGCCGGCGCAGCGTTGTCAGACGGCGAATGAATTCGAACAGTTCCTGCTCGTCTTTAGTGCGACCCCCGGCGGTAAAGGCGTCTTGCTTGTCGCCTGGAAAACCGCCGGGAAAGTCGCCACGCGTTGAAGGTTCGTCACCGCCTTCCAACGCGATCTCGTCGCCGTAATAGAGCTGAGGCACGCCGCGCGTCGTCAACACAAACGCATTTGCAAGTTTGAGACCAGCAATCGTCGCGCCGTTCTCGCTCATAAAACGGCCATCGTCGTGTCCGCCTAATAACGTCACAAGAATGTCCGGGTTGGTATAGAGATAATCCTTCGCGAGGGTCTTCGGAATCTCGTCAATGGCTTTGCCTTCGGCAAAAGCATGCCGGATCGGATAGAAGAGCGGGAAGTCCAACAGCGAATCGAGTCCTGAGTCGACTCCGTCAAAACGCACTTTGCCGCCCTGAAAGAACGATGTATGGACGAGGTCGCCATCTTTCACTTCGCCGACTACTTTGAAGTTAGGAAACTCGCGCTTAACTGCCTTCGTCCAATCGCGCCAGAAAGAGTTGGGCACGTATTGCCATGTGTCCATGCGAATGCCGTCGAGACCGGTGGTGCCGATCCACCAAAGCGTATTTTGAATCAGATAACGCGAGACTTCGGGGTCGTGCTGATTGAGATCCGGAAGGAAGTCGAGAAACCAGCCTTCCATTGTTTCCCGTTTCAACAACTCGACGGGGTGCGGATCGTGAAGCACCCACGTTTGAAAGACATTGTTGAGGTGTTTTGCCTTGGTACCGTTGAACCAGGTCGGCGTGGGTGGATCATCAACCCATGGGTGATATGGGCCAGTGTGGTTCATCACCTGGTCCTGGATGATCTTTATGCCGGAGCGGTGCGCAGTCTCGACGAGCTCGCGCAGCTTCGCGTGCGTGCCGAAGTGTTCCTCGACTGCATAAAAATCCTGCGGGTTGTAACCATGAAACCCTGTGCTCGGTTTGTCTTCCTTCAGCTCAATCTCATTGAGGCGATCGTAGTTGTCGTACCACGGCGTGAGCCAGATCGCAGTCACGCCAAGATCTTTCAAATATGGTAAGTGGTTAATCACGCCCTGGACGTCGCCGCCGTGGTAGTAAAACTTGTTCTTACGATCGTAGAGAGGTTCGTTATTTGACGGATCGCCATCGGCAAAGCGATCGATCATGATCAGGTACATCACGTCATCGGGCGAAAAACCCTGAAAGCGCCCGGTGCGATTCAAAGCGGGGAGCACTTCGAACGAAGCGCGAGCGGAACCACGGGGTGTCGTAACATTAATCGTACGTGGTCCGGGTTGCGAAACGGAGACATCAACAAAGATATACGTGCCGCGCTCGTTAATCTTGGGAGTACCGATCATGCCGTCGATCCGCACCCGCGCACCCTGAAGATTCCTGCCGCGAATCATGAGGCGCACCGGATTCACAGTACTCTTCATCCACCAACTTGGCGGATCGACCTTGATAATCTCAGGTGTCTGGGCGGCAACACTCAGAGTTAACCACAGATAAACACAGAAAAGATTGATCAGCGCTGATCTGGTTTTAAAAATTCGTTTCATCCGTGGCTCAGTTTCGGCCGTAGAGTTCTGATAGCTGTTTGAGTCGAGTAGCTAACCCATCTTTCACCTCAGTAAATCGCCAGGCCCAGTTTCCCTCCGTGCTGTTGGGGAGATTCATGCGCGCTTCGGTCCCCAGCCCCAACAGATCCTGAAGGGGAATCACCGCGGTGTTTGCTACCGACGCGAGGACAGCGCGAATGAAGCCCCACTCGATTTCTTTGCCGCCGGTGTTCAGGTAATCCATGCAGAACTTCCGTTCACGCTCGATCTGCGTCGCAGTTCGCGTCGAGCCCTCACCCGCAACGCTATTGAACCAACCGACAGTGGTATCGTTATCGTGTGTGCCCGTGTAAGCGACGACGTTCGGAATGTAGTTGTGCGGCAGATCGATGTTCTTCGAATCACTCCCAAATCCGAACTGCAGGATTCGCATTCCCGGAAAGCCAAAGTCCTCACGCAACGCAACCACGTCGGGCGTGATCACACCGAGATCTTCGGCGATGATTGGCAACTCGCCGAGTGTCTTCCGAATCGCGGTGAACAATTCTCTTCCCGGCGCTTCCACCCACTGTCCGCGTTCGGCAGTTTTGTCGCCACCGGGGATTTCCCAACAGGCTGCGAACCCGCGAAAGTGATCCACTCGCGCGATGTCGACCACCGTGAACGTTGCGCGTACGCGCTCGATCCACCATTTGAACCCGTCGGCGAGCATGCCTTCCCAGTTGTAAAGCGGATTACCCCAGAGCTGTCCGGTGCTGCTGAAGTAATCCGGCGGCACACCTGCGACGACGATCGGTTTTCCGTTTTTGTCTAACTTGAATTGCTCAGGGTTGGTCCAAACATCGGCCGAGTCCTGGGCCACAAAGATCGGCAGGTCGCCGACGATGCTGATGCCGCGGTCGTTGCAGTAACGCTTCAAGGCGAACCACTGCCGGAAGAAGAGAAACTGGTAGAACATCTGTGCTTCGACTGACTTCCGGAGTTCTTCGCGAGCGCGTTCAAGAGCAGACGGCGTGCGGGCGATGAGTGACGGTTCCCACTCATTCCAGGCAACGCCATCGTGCGCGTCTTTCAAGGCGCGGAACAATGCGTAGTCTTCAAGCCAGTGCGCCTGCTGCTGTGCGAACGTCTCGAAGGCGCTACGGAGGGTGGTATCGGTGGTCCTTGTGTATTGCTCGTATGCACGACGGAGGATCTGATCTTTAAGGTTGTGTGCCTCGCCAAAATCGATCCTGTTTGTGGTTGCAGGCGCTTGCAGCGCTTCATCCAGCAATCCTTCTTTGATTAACTGGTCCGGACTGACGAGGAGTGTGTTGCCGGCGAAAGCGGAGTAACAGGCGTATGGCGAATCACCGTAACCCGTTGGACCAAGCGGTAACACTTGCCAAAGACTCTGGCCCGCGGCAACGAGAAAGTCTGCAAACTTGTATGCCTGCGGACCGAGATCGCCGATACCGTAAGGACCAGGTAACGAAGTGGGATGGAGCAACACCCCGCTACGTCTTTTTTTGACATGATTAGCAGGATTTGCAGAATTGACAGGATTGTTCTTGTTAATCATGTTCATCTTGTAATCCTGTCTAAAAACTACCGAGAGCAACAGCACTCTGAGCTGGTAGCGTCAGCACCGCCTCGCCGTTCACAACACGACCGTTTACTGCACCAATCAACGATTTCAACACCACTCCATCCTTCAGTCCAATCGAACCAACCGGGATCGTCACCTGCTTCGATTTATTCTCTCGATTGATCGCGACAACGATCGTCTCCTTCTCGAGTTGCCGCGCAAAAACATAAGTCTCATCATCAAAAAACAGATCGATCAAACGCCCCGCACGCAGCGCCGCATGCTCACGTCGCATCGCGATCCACGCGCGTGTCCAATCAAACATCTGCTGTTGCTTTGCATTTCGCCCTTCAGCCTTAAAGGCACTCGACGGAAAATCGCGACGATTATCAGGATCATCGCCGCCTTCCATCGCGATCTCGTCCCCCGCATAAAGCTGTGGTATCCCGCGCACGCTCAAGATAAAAGCCGTGTGCATCATCGCGCCTTCCATCGTCGCGCCCGCGAGCGACAGGAATCGCGTCGTGTCGTGATTGTTTGCGAGCACGGTGAGTTTCGACGCGTCGGGATAAAGCCCGTCGTACTTCAACTGTGACTGAAGAAAACGGACCGGCGCACGACGTGTAAAAACCATCAGCGACGCATTCCACAGCGCAAAATCAAAGACGGAATCGAGTTTCGTATCAATGCCGTCCTGCCCCGTGTGACCGCCGATGAAGAATGCGGTGTGCGCGGCATCGCGTTCGAATACTTCCCCCACCATCCACATCTTCGGATACTGCCGGTGCAGCGAGTTTGAAAGATCGCGAATGAAAAATCGTGGCATATACTGGATCGTGTCCTGACGAATACCGTCGATACCCGTCATGCCGGCCCACCACAATGCGTTTTGAATTTCATAACGCGCCACTTCAGGCTCTTCCTGATTCATGTCAGGCAGATCGTCACTGAACCAGCCGTCGAGTGTGTTACGAACATCGACAGGGTTCGAGTGTGGAGATAACAACACGCTGTTTCGGAATTTATTGAGCTGATGCTGCGCGAGAGTGCCGTGAAACCAGGTGCTGAGCGGCGGATCGCTGACCCAGGGATGTTGCGAACCGACGTGATTTGCGACCTGGTCCTGAATGACCTTTATTCCGAGCGCGTGCGCCTTCTGGACCAGTTCGCGCAGGGTCGCGAGATCCCCAAAACGATCTTCAACCGCGTAATAATCGATCGCGTGATAGCCGTGATAATACGTGTTCGGACACCACGGTTTGCCGCACCGATTAACGCCGTTCCAGTTGTCGTACCAGGGCGTTAGCCAGATCGCGGTGATGCCGAGATCCTTAAGGTAAGGAAGCTGATTGATCACGCCGCGCAGGTCGCCGCCGTGAAAACTCCGCGGGTTGTTGCGTTCGTTTGCTTCGGGCGGCGAGTCTTTCGGAGCGTTATTCGATGGATCCCCGTCGGCGAAGCGATCGGTCATGATCAGGTAGATCACATCGTCGGTGTTAATGCCCTGAAAGTTGCTGCGCGTATCGAGCGGTGCTTGGAGGCTGAACGAAATCATGGTGCTGCCGCTCGCACTCTCGACAACAAGAGGATACTTGCCCGGATCCAAAGATGGACTGATCTCAACATCCATAAAAAGATAAGTACCGCGCTCGTTTACGGAGACTCCCGATACGCGCATCTCCGAATTCATGGCTTTGACATGCGCCCCACGGAGATTGGCGCCACGCACGAGCAACCTAACCGGATTGATCGTGTGTTTGGCCCACCACGAGGGCGGATCGACTTTCGTAACCGACGGAGCCTGCCCAAAAGAGTCAGCCACAAAAAGGCACAAAAGGCACAAAACAATTGAGGAAAAACTTTTGTGCTTTATGTGCCTTTTTGTGGCTGTCATATTTGGATCAGTTTCCCGGCGTACGTGGTTTGGCGCTGTCGCCGGCGGCCGTAACGGGCAAAGGTGGCAGAGCTTCGCCGTCCTTCGTACTCATCAGCGGTGTTGCGTCGTGCTTGTTAACTTCATCCAGGCGCTTAAACTCCGCCAGCTCCTTGTCCGCTTCATCCTTGCGCTTGAGTCTCGAGTACGCGAGGAAGAGTTGATAGTGCACACCCGGATCTTTGTCGTTCAGCTCTATTCCGCGCGTCAGTAACGGCACTGCCTCTTCATATCTCTTCAACTTCACCAGCAACCGGCCGAGATCGTGATACGAAGGAAAGGCTTTCGGATTGAGTTCGATTGCTCGTCTCAACAACTTCTCGGCTTCGACGTTCTCACCACGCTGGCTCGCGATGTATCCGAGATTCGCAATCGCATCCGGATTGTCAGGCTGCAACTTCAGCGCCTGTCGAAACGCCGTCACTGCCTGGTCATACTGCCCTTCCGCTCGTCCAGCGTAGCCGAGCAGGAAGTAGAGGTTCGCATTGTCCGGATAACGCTCGAGCGCTTTGGTAAAGACCTCACGCGCGCGCTCGTAACGCTGGGCGCGTACATTCGCAACCCCGAGCCGCAGTTGATAGACCAGTTGGCCCTGCGACTGTTCCAATGCCTTCTCGTAAAACGGAACCGACTTTTCAGCGAGCCTGTTCTTGAGCAGCTCTTCGCCAATCATGAAGTTGACTTCAGCAAACACGGGCCGCAGTTCGAGCGCTTTGGTCCAATACGTCAGCGCTGCTTTCGTGTCGTTCTGCGCAGACGAGATCAAGCCGAGGCGATAGTACGGTTCCGGCTCTCCGGGTTTCAGCGCAGAGGCTGACGACAGAGCCTGTTGCGCCTCATCAAGTCGATCGAGGTTGTATAACGCCAATCCGAGGTTATAGAGCACCTCAAAGGTATGCGGACGCAGTTCATTAGTGCGCTGAAACAAGCGCACTGCATCTGCATACTCGTGCGCTTCAGCCAGGCGCAGGCCAACCGTAAACAGCATTCGTGGATCCTGGCCGGCGGCCTTTTCCAACAGCGGGACCGCGCGTTTGTAGTCGCCGCTCGCCGCGTACAAAGCACCGAGGTTGAAGATCGCCCCTTCGTGTTTGGGGTCGATCCGCAATACCTCTTCAAACTTTGCAATTGCTTCCTTCCCGCGATTGGTTTTGGCTAGTAACACACCGAGATTCGAGAGGGCGCTCACGAGATTCGGTTTCAGACGCAGCGCAGCGCCATACTCTTTTTCAGCCTCGGCAGTTAGCCCGCGTTGGTCCAGAATCACGCCCAACAAACTGTGCGCTTCGGCACTTCGCGGATGCGTCGTCAGGATTTTTCGCGTCGCTTCTTCCGCCTCCTGAAGTCGTCCGGCCTGGACCAGCTTGCCGGCCTCGCTCAACAGCGTGTCAACACTCGGCGCCGTGCGTTGCGGCATTGCACTAGCAATTACTGATAGCGAACAAAGCAACAGAAGCCCGCGAAGCGGGCGACAGCATAAAGCCTGGGGCGCAAGCCCCAGGTTAAAAAACAAACAAGAATCGGAGCCCGCGCTAGCGGGCGAATGCGCCGTCATATCGATTCTCATCGAAGGCTGTCGCCCGCTTCGCGGGCTCAACTCTTGAGACTGATCGCTATTCCTGGGGCTTGCGCCCCAGGCTTTATGCTACCGCCCGCTTCGCGGGCTAAATACTACCGCCCGCTTCGCGGGCTAAATGCTGCCGCCCGCTTCGCGGGCTAAATGCTACCGCCCGCTTCGCGGGCTGAGTTTGATTCTAGCCACAAGAAGCACAAAAGGCACAAACGCTAAAGTTCAAACGTTTGTGCTTTCTGTGCCTGTGGTCCTACTACGTTAGAAGATGAGCTTGAGGGAGAACTCCAACTGCCGGCGCCGCTGCTCGTTTAAATCCCGGCCGAAGTCGTTCGCATTGTTAATGTCGCCGTTCGGCGTCGAACGATTCGCACGGTTCAGAACGTTGTACGCCTGAAACCTGAACTGAACATTGAACGCTTCACTAATCGCCGTAACGGGGAAGTTCTTGAAAAACGAAGCGTCCCAGTAAAACTGCTGGCGGCCGCGAAAGACGTTGCGGCCCAGCGTGCCAATATTGGGGAAGTTGCCCCTGTTACTGCCATTGGGAAGCACCGCCGGATCCCCTGCGAAAACTCTTGTAGTTGAGCATCGGAAGGCTGCGGGGTTGAGCTCGCGACCAGCAGCGATGTTGGCTGAAGTCGGGGTTGGATCTCCAACCAGATCGACGCGCCCACCATCGCAAGTGACGTTGAATACCGGACCACTCTGCCAGATTACGATGTTGTTCCACTGCCAACCGCCGACTACAAAATCCAAACCGCGATTCATCTGGTCGCCATAACGCCGGTTTCGTCCAATCGGAAGATCCCAAACATTAGCGAAGGTGAAACGATGTCTGACGTCTATGTCCGAGGTGGCGTGTTCGAGCTCGGGTCGCAATGGATCGTCCGGACCGCAATCACGCGCACTCGCACCGTTGCTGCAAATGCCACCCGGTGAATCGTCGAGGCCGTGAGCCCATGTGTAGGAAGAAAGGATTGACAGTCCTTTGCTAAAACGTTTCTCGAGTTTTGTCTGAAGCGAATCGTAACTCGAACTACCGTTGTACCTCTGGGTAATGATTTGATTGCCCGCTATCTGTCGCGCGCCGGGGCCTCCCTGATCGTTCCCGGTGCCGATATTTTGCAACGTTAGAAGATTCCGGCCCTTCGATCCGACATAAGCAGCTTCAGCCAGCCAACTCGGGGCAAACTCATACTGCCACGTCAGATTGTACTGGTGATACATCTCGTCCTTGCGATTCGGATCGTTGAAACGGATCGAACCTCCCGTTGGCGCCGGAAAACTTGCACCAGGTGATTGCACCGTGAACGGCGCCGTGGGAACACCGCGATCAAACGGATTACGGGCCAGAAAGAATGGGAAACAGCCACCCGGGTTAGTTATTGGCGCGCACTGGTATTGACCCGCGCCCGTACCGGGGTTGGCAGTGAGCGGCTGCGCCGCGGAGGTATCGGTGGCGTAGAGCAAACCGTAGCCACCACGCAGAACCAAGCTCTTATCATTCTTGAATCCGCTGTACGCGAATCCGATGCGTGGTCCAAAGTTGTTCTTGTCCGTGTCTGCGAGGTCGCGTCCGCCCGGCGCGTTGTCGCCCGCCACCTGCACCGTATTAGTCGCCGGCACGAAGTTGCTTTGCAGATCGAAGCGCTCCGTTGGCGCGGTGAAGATGTCGTAACGAAGTCCGAGATTCAGAGTTAATTCAGGATTAACTTTCCAGTCGTCCTGCACGAAGAAAGCCATCTCTTTATTCGACTGGAAGTACGGACCACCCGGATCACCTCGACCAACAAAACCCGGTCTGTATCCAAGCAGGAAGTTGGCCAAAGATGAACCGGTATCGTTCGGACCAATTCCGTTGTAATTTCCATTAACAAAGCCGCTGTTGGTGGTGCCGTATTGGTAGTTGCCCTTCGTGCCGCCGTTGCGACCACCGTCATAATTGCTGTTTTGCCGGATGCGATAGTCGCCACCAAACTTATATGTCGAATTGCCTTTAACGACGGTGACTGCATCGGCAAAGTGGAAGTTGTTCGAGAGGAAATAGAACGGACCGCCATCCCCGGTGAACTCCGTCGCTCGATCCTCGTTCGTGAGCGTGTCGACGATTCCCACCAGCACGATTCCGCTCGTGTTTGGACTTATGTTGATGTTAGGAGCGCCAAGGTTTGCGGAAACTGTCGGACTAAAACCGCCCGTACCGTTAACGCCGGTATTGAAGATTCCGATTTGCACTCTCGTCACACCAAAACGCGCGTCGTTCACGATGCTCGGCGAAAAGATATGCGTGTCGTTCATCGTGAAGCCCTTCGCGTCGCCAAACTCGTCGCCTGCCGACGGGCCAGCCGGCAAGTCATTTCCGTTCGGCGAAGTGCCAAGCGGGAAGAAATTGTCGCGCGCACGCGCTGTGCTTGACTTGCTGTAGCGCCCCCAGAGCGTGTTCTTATCGGTGATCTTGTGGTCAATGCGAATGTCGTAGCTATCGACGACGGCGTGTTCCTTACGATTGGTCTGGAAGTTTCGTCCCGCTCCGGCAAGATTCGGAAGTGGAAACGCGTTTATGTAAGCGAGAGCAAACGGTGAAAATGGACCACAGCTCGGACAGTTACGCAGATCGTTTCCAGGAATGGGCGTGCCGTTCGGAGCGAAGATCGTTCCCCGAACCGCTTTGACAGTGCCGCCACCGGCAATCGCGTAGTCGATGAGAGGTTCGTTGGGGTGCAGAAGCTCGCTGAAATCCCCAACACGCATTCGGGCCGTCGGCACGGGCACCGCCTGCGGATCGCCAGTACCGCCAAAAATCGGCGTGCTGTTTCGTTGTCCGTTGTATGAGAAAAAGAAGAACGAACGATTACGTCCATTATAAAAAGGCGGTGTACCTTCGCCGGGACGTGGCAAAAAGATTGGACCACCAACCGTGCCGTAAAACTGGTGAGTAACGTAGTTCGGGACGTCCTGCGAAGTCGGATCGTCAAACTTGCCCGCCGCCGCACTCAGGAAACGCCCCTGATAAATCTCACCGACCGTACCATGAAAGTCATTGCCACCAGACTTGAATGTGGTGGAGATGATGCCGCCACCCGCGCGACCCGACTCTGCCGTTGGTACGCTGGACTCGACCTTGAACTCTGCAATCGCATCCGGTTGCGGGTAGATCGCGATCTGACCGAATTGCGATTCATTGTTGTCGACGCCATCGAGCGTGAAATTGTTGTTGGTCGCACGCGCGCCATTGATCACGAGGACCGAACCGCCTGATTCACGAAAACGGGTCGACTCGGTGTTGTTCTGACCGCCGCCTCCTTGTACGAAGTTGCCGCCGCCGCCAAGCAAACCAAGATTCGGGCGCGTAACACCCGGCGACAGGCCCGCCAGCAAAGTAAAGTTTCTTTGCGGAATGGGGAGATCGGTTACCTGTCTTCCCGTAATGAGATCGCCGCGAACGCTCGTCTCGCTTTCAACCAGCGGCGCCGACTCGGCAGTGATCGTTACCGAATTACCACCAGTCGTGACGCTCGCAAACTTCACGTCTAACGGCTGGCGAGCATTTGTCTCGACCTGCACCGCTTCGATCGTTACCGATTGAAAACCGGTGGCTTCCACCATGACCGTGTATGGTCCAGGCTCGAGATTGGTAACGGTGAACGTTCCATCGTCGCTGGTGTCGGTGGTGCGAACCTCGCCTGTCTTCACGCTGGTAACTTTGACCTGCGCCTTTGCAACGAGGGCGTCGTTGGGGTCTTTAACAGTGCCTACAATCGCGCCTTTGTTGTTTTGGGCAACGGCGGAGACGGCGAAAATGAAAGTCAAAAGGGCAAGTAGCGGGAGTTGGGCAGACAATGCGCGTGGCTTTCTCATTTTTGATTCCTCGAGAGCTGAAAGCAAGACACAAACGACGCGGAGTTACCCGCGTTGCTTCAGGGATATTTGTAATAACCTACTTGGATTGACCGAGGTGAAAAGGCTTAATACCTCGGTTTTTGCACTTCAAAACTTAGTTTGTTGTCGCAGACAACTAAGTTTTAGTACAGGTGCCCTTGATCTGTCAACAGTTTTTTTAGCCACGGATCGACGCAGGTTTAGTCCGGATCGCGAACTTTATGCGGCGAAGGCGGCGGCAAATTTACTTGCCAGGACGAGGCTCTGAGCGCCGCGTAGAGTCGGGTTTTCACCCAGGGTTGAAGGGAGGATACGTGCTGAAGGAAGACCGCGTCGAACGCTGTTGGCTATCGTTTCGGTGAGGGCGTTCTCGATCAGATCCCACGCCCGCGCGATCTCACCACCAACGACGACTGCTTCCGGGCTAAATCCGATGATGAGGTTCGAGATGCCGACGCCGAGATATCGCGCAGTTTCGATCAGTGCGGTGGTTGCGTGTGCTTCTCCGCCGAGCGCGCGATCGACTACTTCGATGAAACTGATGTCGGAGTCTGTTGCTGCACCGGACAGATTCAGATAACGGGCGATGGCTGCGCGTTCAGATGAAAACGCTTCCCAGCAGTCGTCGCTACCGCACGAACATGGGACCGGAGCTCCACGTCCAATCACCATGTGACCAAACTCACCCGCAGCACCACGCTGACCGCGATAGACCTGGCCGTCGAAGATGATGCCGGTGCCGACGCCTTCGGCGACGAGTACGAGTATGAAGTCTCTGGCGTTATTGACTTCGGGGCGTCCGAACCAGAGTTCTGCGAGCGCAACGGCGTTGGCGTCGTTGTCGATCACGACTGGAAGTCCGACAGCGTCGGAGATCATTTTCGAGATCGGAAGATCGCGCCAGAGAAAGTAAGGGATGTATAACGCTGTGCCTGTGGAAGGATCGACGAGGCCGGGGAGGCTTACGCCGACGCCTTCGATCGATCCTTTGTATCGTGTAGTGAAATCACGAACGACGCGGATCACGTCGCTGATTGTCTTTTCCGGATCGGTGAGAAACTCTTTCTGATCGAGAACACGGCCGGCGAGATCGCTCGTGGCAACGGTGGTGCATGTGGGGGTGATCGAAACGCCGAGTGCGATCGGCTCAGCCGCGCGCAACTTCAGGAGGGTGGGCCGGCGACCGCCGGTTGACTCTCCTTCTCCGACTTCCTCGACCAGGCCTTCGGTTTTGAGATCTTCGACGATTGCCGAGACTGTCGACCGCTGGAGCTCGGTC
>DATNFX010000277.1:0-22665 GCA_035606195.1 Pyrinomonadaceae bacterium | reverse complement strand
AAAGAAAACTGATGCACCGCGATGAAGTTGGCGCGCTGAACGAGATAGGTGCTCTTGATGGGGCGCGGTCCAAAACGCAGGTGCGAAACAGTCATGGCGCCTGACTTCTTGGAGTCGTAAACAAAGTAACCCTGTGCGTAGTTTGGAGTTTCTTCGCCGATGATCTTGATCGAGTTTTTATTCGCACTGACTGTTCCGTCTGCGCCGAGACCCCAAAATAGCGCGCGACATTGGTCGTCGGGCTCAGTACTGAACGATTGGTCGAAGGAGAGACTCGAGAAGGTGACGTCGTCGTCAATTCCGATTGAGAAATGATTCTTCGGTTCCGGTTTCTTCAGTTCGTCAAAAACAGCTTTGACCATTGCTGGTGTGAACTCTTTCGACGACAAGCCGTAACGTCCGCCGATTACACATACATTCCGTCTCGCCTCAGACAGCGAGGTCACAACGTCCTGGTACAGTGGTTCCCCGGTGCTTCCGGGTTCTTTAGTACGATCGAGAACCGCGATCGCTTTCGTCGAAGCGGGCAGGGTGTCGATGAAGTGCGAAACTGAAAAAGGCCGGTAAAGCCTAACTTTCAAGAGGCCAACCTTTTCTCCCCGGCGGCACAGCATTTCGACCGTTTCTTCAGCGGTTTCGCATCCCGAACCCATCATTACGATAACGCGCTCGGCATTCGGGTCGCCGACAAATTCGAAGAGGTTGTAACGCCGTCCAGTGAGCGCAAAGAACCGCTCCATTACGGTCTCAACAATTGCCGGCGTCTTTAAATAAAAGGAGTTCGCGCGTTCACGCGACTGAAAGAAAACGTCGGGATTCTGTGCAGTACCGCGCATCACAGGCCGATCGGGCGTGAGCGCACGCGCGCGATGTTGTCGCACCAGCTCCGGTTTTATCAGTCCCTTTATCTCTTCGTCAGATAACCGCGTAATCTTCATGACTTCGTGTGAAGTCCGAAAGCCGTCGAAGACATGCAGAAAAGGAACACGTGCTTCCAGCGTGCATGCCTGCGAGATCAACGCGAAATCCATCACTTCCTGAACTGAGTTGGCAAACAACATCGCCCAGCCAGTCGATCGCGCAGCCATGACATCGCTGTGATCGCCAAAGATCGAGAGGCCGTGAGTGGCAATGGTTCGAGCCGCAATGTGAAACACAGTACTGGTGAGCTCGCCTGCGATCTTGAACATGTTGGGGATCATCAACAGCAAACCCTGGCTGGCCGTGAAGGTTGTGGTCAATGAACCCGACTGCAAACTCCCATGGACCACGCCCGCTGCTCCGCCCTCGGATTGCATCTCGCGAACGAGTGGTGTCATTCCCCAAATATTCTTTTCCTTCGCAGCGGCCCAGGCGTCGGACAGTTCGCCCATATTAGAGGAAGGCGTGATGGGATAAATCGCTATCACTTCGTTGGTTTTGTAAGCAACGTAAGCGGCCGCTTCGTTACCGTCGATGGTTACTGTTTGTCGCATTCCGAACATCCTTCACAGCGGTGATAGAACCAACAAAAAAGCACAAACGAAATCAACGCTTTAGCATCAACCTCATCTGTGCCTTCGTGTCTATTTAAGGTTAACCTCGTTGCCTGGAGGAGCGCGGACAAGCCTGCCAGTGCCGAACCAGAGAGCCGCAGTCAAGATTGGTATGGCTATCAGTGAGCCTCCTGCGGTTTTCATGTTTTGACCTCTTCTTCGACTCAAACAGTCGCGTGTCCGGTTCGCTCCTCCTCGATCTCTTTGATCCTGGCACGAAGCCATTCCTTAACTTCTCGTTCGAGCTTTGCCTGATTGTCCTGCTGCTCCAGGTCCTGGATGGTTTCTCCATCAGTATTTAAAGGTATGAAGTGACAGGGCACTTGCTGCGTCCGATCTTCCGGTCTGACAAAGCCGAGCAGATGACACTCATTGCACGGATGAGCGCGATATGGGTAACCATAGTTAATGCAGGACAGAGAATCCTGAAATGTTGATTTCTCGTGCCATGGCGTACGAACGGACCGTCCGTAGCCTCCCTTTTCAATGAAGTCCAACTCTTCTTTAAGGATTTCGAGAATATCGCGCTCATCCGTTGTCATGGCGGTAAACCTCCATTTCATTCGGTCTTGACTAACCTAAACTGGTTAGCGGTCGTCAGCTCCGACGGTCGCAATTCCCGCCGCGCATGAGCGCAAGGCATATGCCACATTGGACCAGTCAGTATTTTGCGATTAATCGGGAGCGGCTCTGAGGAACATTTCGCAAGTGATGTGGGAAAGTCCACAACCAGTGGCACCGGTGCAGATGAAATGCTTTTCCGTAAAAGTCAAAAAATGTGGTTGGACAGGGTCAGAACCACCTCGCGTTAGCGGGTGGGTGCAAGCGCAGCGTCTCGATGGAAGCCTACGGCGTACCCACCCGCTACCGCGAGGTGGTTCTGACTGTATCCAAGTCGGGTTCTGACTTCTAAGGCACATTCATTGCTCATTGATGTGTTTCAACTTGCGATTGAATGGAGGCTGAAATGAGGAAAATAAGATTCGGCACCAATTTCGCGGTATTCCTGCTCTTCTTTGGTGTCGCTACACTCGAGGCTCTACAAACCTCAAATTGGATCAGAGTCGGATTCTGGGTAGCGATCGGATGTGCATTCCTGTACATGGACTGCACTTATGAATCTCGGGAGGATTCACGCACGACGTTGGGAAAGGGGTGAAGTATGAAAATACTATTGGCTGTCGATGGTTCGCCGTGCAGCGATGCCGCGGTTGAAGAAGTTGCACGCCGGCCCTGGCCCGAGGGCTCAACGATAAAGGTGCTGACTGCATACGAACTGCCAATGCCACCGACACCTGAGGCATGGGCGTTGCCGCTCGACTATTTCAAAGACCTGGACGTTGCGCTGCAGAAACAGGCACGCAACACGGTGGACCGCGCGATACAAACGCTGAAAGCAAAGCTCGACAAGAGCATTTTGCTCGATGGCGTGTTATTACCTGGTCCTCCACGAACGCTGATACTGGATGAAGCAGAAAGCTGGCAGGCAGATCTGATCGTGGTGGGTTCACACGGTTATCGTGCTTGGGAACGGCTTCTGCTGGGTTCTGTTTCGCAGGCCGTAGTTTCGCATGCAAAGTGTTCGGTGGAAGTAGTTCGGGTGAGAGATTAGAGCGGTTTCGGAATAAGAGTGCAGTGTTAGCCTGCGAAGCAGGCGGGAGCATAAAGCCTGGGGCGCAAGCCCCAGGAGCGGATAATAAAATGCGCATCGAGCCCGTGAAACGGGCGACAGCATCCATGCATAATTGGGCTGCCGCCCGTTTCACGGGCTCGGTGTGTTTTTTTGGCGGACCTGGGGCTTGCGCCCCAGGCTTTATGCTCCCCGCCTGCTTCGCAGGCTGACACTGCGCTTTTGCGCGAAAACCGATTAGAGCGCCGGAGGCGGTGTGTGTTTCGCGGTGTGGTCCAATGTCGAAGTGAACGTCGATTTCGACTTTTCTCGTTTCTCGCCCTGCGCTTATAATCACGACCGCAGACTTCTGAATCATCAATGTCCCCCAGGAATACAAACGAACAAATACTCGTCGTCGATGACGACCAGGCCATTCGCTGGACGCTTACCGAAGCGCTACAGATGTGGGGATTTGCTCCGGTTGAAGCAGGTTCGGTCGCTGAAGCTTTAACGCAGTTCAAAGCGGAATCCCCTGCTGCAGTTTTACTCGACATCGATCTGCCTGATGGTTCCGGTCTCGACGTCTTGCGAGAGATCAAACGTGAGCGGCCGGAAGCGACTGTGATCATGATCACAGGCAATGTGCAGATCGACAACACGATCTCGGCTCTCCGCGGCGGCGCTTACGACTTCATTGGAAAACCGATCAACCTGGAAGAGCTCCGCGTCACGATTCGCAATGCAATCGAAGCGAGCCATCTGCGTACTGAAGTCGAGCAGGTAAGAAAAGAACGAGCCCGCGAGTTTAACTTCCGGCAAATCGTCGGTGAGTCGCCTGCGATGAAGAAAATGCTCGGTCTGGCGGCGAAGGTCGCCGAAAGCCAGGTATCTTCCGTGTTGCTCCAGGGTGAATCGGGAACCGGCAAAGACCTCGTGGCCAAAGCAATTCATTATGGCTCAGAGCGAGCTGAACGACCATTTGTGGCCGTTAATTGTGCCGCCCTTCCCGCGACGCTCATCGAGTCGGAACTGTTTGGTTACGAAAAAGGCGCATTCACCGACGCGAAAGCGCGGAAAGAAGGGTTGTTCGAACAGGCCGAAGGCGGAACACTCCTACTCGATGAAATCGGCGAGCTCGAGCTGTCGCTGCAAGCAAAACTTTTGCGCGTGCTGGAAGAAGGAGCTTTCCGCCGGGTCGGCGGTTTGAAGGATATTTCACTCGACGTACGGGTACTGGCTGCATCCAATCGCGATTTGAAAACAGAAAGTGAAGCGGGACGCTTTCGACTCGATCTCTATTACCGTTTATCGATTATTCAAATCGACATCCCACCACTACGCGAACGAGGTGACGACGTTCTGCTACTCTCTCAACACTACGTCGATACTATCGGCGCCCGCCTGAAGCGAAACAAGAAAATCACCGGCTTGTCGCCGGAAGCGTCAGAAGTATTTAGAAAATATAAATGGCCGGGGAATGTCCGCGAGCTCCGCAACGTTATCGAGCGGGCGCTGATCCTCGAAGACAGCGACCACATTACGACTGAGTACCTGCCCGCGGGATTATTGGAAACACCAAGACTCGAGCGCGTTGCGACCGATCAAACCACTGCGCAGTTTGTGCTGCCTGCTGAAGGAATCTCACTCGACGAAGCGGAACTGTCGTTTGTGCGACAAGCGATTCAGCGAAGCGGAGGCAATCAAACACGAGCCGCGGAGCTACTCGGGATCTCACGCGATCAGCTAAGATACCGGTTAAAGAAACTGGAAGACGCTCAGGTCGCCACCGCCGACACCGATACGTAATTTCATGACGGTTGCTAATCCAACACCCAATACCCCTGAAGAAGCTTTACAACGCTCACAAAAGGAACTAGCGGACATCAAGTTTGCCCTTGATGAATCGGCGATCGTCGCCATCACCGATCAACGCGGAATCATCAACTACGTCAACGACAAGTTCTGTGAGATTTCGAAATACTCGCGCGAAGAATTACTCGGTCAGGACCACCGGATCATCAACTCGGCCTACCATTCCAAAGAGTTCATCAGAGAGCTTTGGACCACAATCGCGAGCGGGAAAGTCTGGCGCGGCGAGATACGGAATCGGGCCAAAGATGGAAGCTACTACTGGGTTGACACGACGATAGTCCCCTTTCTGAATGCCGAAGGAAAACCATACCAGTATGTTGCGATCCGAAGTGACATTACTGAGCGGAAACGAGCCGAGCAGCAGATTCGAGAACAAGCCGCACTCCTGGACCAGGCGCAGGATGCGATTCTCGTGCGGGATCTCGATCAGAATATTCTGTTCTGGAACAAGGGAGCGGAGAAGATCTACGGCTGGACCGCCGAAGAGGCCGTGGGTAAAAACGCTAAAGAACTCCTATTTAGAGAGCCCTCAGCGCCGTTTGACGAAGCACGCCGTGATGTAATTCAAAATGGAAAGTGGCAGGGTGAGATACGTCAAGCTCGTCGTGACGGTACGGAGATTACAGTAGAAAGCCGGTGGACGCTCGTACGGGATGAAAAAGGTCAGCCCAACTCTATCCTCGTAATCAACACGGACATCACGGAGAAGAAGCGCATGGAGTCGCAGTTCCTGCGCGCCCAGAGAATGGAGTCAATCGGCACGCTCGCCGGCGGAATCGCGCACGACCTGAACAATGTCCTATCGCCAATCTTAATGGCGATCGACATGCTGCAACTGAAAGCGGCCGACGAAACGAGTAAGAAGTGGTTTGACGTCCTGCGCACAAATGCCGAGCGCGGCGGAAACATGGTGCGCCAGGTGTTGTCGTTTGCGAGAGGAGTCGAAGGCGAGCGCGTCGCGTTGCAGCCCAAGCACCTGATTAAAGAGATCGTCAAAATCCTTCGTGAGACACTTCCGAAATCGATCGAGATCGGTTTTCATATTCCGGGCGACCTCTGGATTATCTCGGCCGACGCAACGCAGATGCATCAGGTACTGATGAATCTCTGTGTGAACGCCCGCGACGCGATGCCCGAAGGCGGTTCAATTTCGATCAAAGCGGAGAACGTGTTTGTAGACGAAAATTACGCTCGGATGCACCTCGAAGCCAAGCCCGGACGCTTTGTGATGATCACCGTGACCGATACCGGGCCAGGGATGTCACCGGAAATTCAAAGCCGGATTTTTGAACCGTTTTTCACTACCAAAGAAATGACTAAAGGCACGGGACTCGGTCTTTCCACGGCACTGACGATCGTGAAGAGTCATGGCGGCTTCATCAATGTCTACAGTGAACTACATAAAGGAAGTCAGTTCACGTTGTACCTTCCGGCCATTGATACGCCGGGCGCAGCCGACGCTGCGGCATTGCAAACCGATCTTCCGCTCGGTCACGGCGAGTTGGTTTTAGTAGTGGACGATGAAGAATCAATTCGTGAGATAACACGCGGCACGCTCGAGACCTTCGGATACGCAGTCCTGACCGCAGCTGATGGCACCGAAGCACTCGCGCTCTACGCCGATAAGAAGAACGAAATCGCTGTCGTATTGACGGATATGGTCATGCCGTTCATGGATGGCCCAGCCACAATCCGCGCGTTGCAAAGAATGAATCCGAAGGTTCGTATCATCGCCGCCAGTGGCCTTGGAGTCGGCCAACGCGCCGGTGAAGGTCCATTGGAAGGCGTCTCCATCTTCCTCAACAAGCCCTACACCGCTGAGAAACTACTCAACGCCATCGCGCAGGTGTTGAAGAGTTAGGTCAACAACTGAGGAATGTACTGTAGGGGCGGCCCTCCGTGGCCGCCCGTGGTTTTGATAGGGTTCGCCAAACCCGAGACTGTCGATTCCTCGAACTCTGTCCCAACCACGGGCGGCCCCGGAGGGCCGCCCCTACAGTACGTCTAATATTTACCAATTACCCGTATTGAGTTAATTGCCCACCACGAACAGGTGCCCGTCGTTCTGTGTATATATCTTACCGTCGGGCCCGATGGTGAGCGGTGTGTAAGCAGCGCCCAGCGCAAGTTGCAAAAACTTTTTCTGCTTGAGCGTGCCGCCTTGGTTGATGGCGAAGATGTTGCCGTCCTCACTGTTCGCGTAGACCACCCCGTCACGATCTATGCCGAAAGCATTGACGCACCACTCGAAGCCATTTGGGTGATCATCAACGCACGTCACCGACCCATTCGGCTGTCGGGTGCAACTGAGCGTGTTCGTGTTCTGGAATTTCCACTCGACGTTCATGTTGTGGTTTAGTTGGGTGATGAAGTAAGCCTCCGGGTCGTTTGGCGTGGTGGCCGTGCGGTCGGACGGGCAAAACTGTTCGACGCCGCAGTACGACCCGGTTGCGTAGTGGTTGTCTTTGATGACAATCGAGTAAGTTCCGCCGTGCGAGTAGATCGCGGGCGTCACGTCCCAGCCGAAGGGATAAGAGCCCTGAAACTCCCCTGTAGAGCTGAATTTGAAGAGGTGGCCTTGCGCGTAGTTGTAGAAGGTGAGAACGCCGAAGAGCACGCTGCCGTCGGGCGCGACCGTCGGCGAGGCAGTACTGTCGTCGAAGATTCTTCCTGGCGGTGGCTCGTTCGTGTTCGGGTCAACGCCCGTGTGGGCACCGACGCGGCAGCCGCCGGGTGTGCCGTTGGGCGGTATTAAAACATTGCACCCGTCGTTGAGCCGGTCGCGCAGCGAGGCCTTCCATTTCGGCGTCAAGTCGGGGTTCACGGCGATAAGATAATTGTAACGCGTGACTAAGTGCGCGCGACTAGCAGTGTAGATGGTCCCATCCGGGGCGATGGCCGGCGCGATATTGATGCCGGGCCGCTGCGTACCGCAGGGGCTCGTTGGCGGAATGGCATCAGGGCTCGGCGGCCAGGGAAGCTGGTTGTTGCTGAACCCGACTTTGCACGGATCGTTCGCCGCCGGAGCGCCAGGGGTAAGCGACGTGAAGGTTGCCTTCAGAGCCGTGCCGTTGGGGGTGATCTTCACAAGCCAGGAGTTGATGACGTCAACAGTCCAAGGGTTGTTGTTGGCGAGCTTAATTGCATTGTAGTAGACATTACCCGCGTTGTCGGCGCTTAACGGGCCGGCCACGAAGATCTTCGCGTCCACGTTATTGCCGAAAGGGTTGATGCGCGCGACAACGGCGCCCGTCGCGCGGTCGAGTTTGTACACGGTTCCGCCGAAGCCGGGATCGTAGACGAAACCGCCTGCAAGCACAGCGTGGTAGACCGGCTCCCAACCAGGGCTTCCAAATGGAACGGGCTTCCAGTCACTCTGGAAGTTCCACTTCTCAACTAGCTGCCCGTTCTCCCAATGGAACCGCTTCTGGTTCCAGGTCTGCGACTCCCAGGTAGTGATTGACGTGTAGGTGCCCGACTTGAATTCCATGAACATGTCGTCGCCATCGACGAGCGGCGTCTGGTAGTGCACGAACAGGTCGCCGTCTCCATTCGCCGGGTTCTTCTCGATGTCAACGAAGGGGTCGTAAATGAGGTCCGCGAGGACGGTATTAAGGCCTTGACCGGCGACGTTTATCTCGCCGGTGTGTTGAGCGTCTTTGCTCCATTGCGTCCAGCTCAGGCTTTGCGCGAACGTGGAGAATTCGAAAGCGAACACTAGCATCAACAGTGAAATGGTTTTTGCGATTTTCTTCATCACAGCTCCTTTTCCAGTGTGACTGACAGGTAGAGGGTTATTCGTCGTTATTGCTTAATGCCAGTCTGGACGATGCAGGCATGACGAGCCGCGGGGGAAGACCCTTTTGATATGGGAGGAGCGCGAGGGTAGTCAGTTGTTCTAACTATGCGAGGTAAAGTTGGAATACGTGTTACTGCCCTGAGTGCGGGCGGCAGATTATAGCGTTCCCTTTCGGATGTCAATCCACAGATTAGGCAGATTTAAGAATCTGTGTAATCTGTGGATAAGCTTTGCGGGAAAATCAACGCCCTCTGCGAAATACCCCGCACTCCGCATCGTCTCGTCCTGCCTGAAAACCTACGAAAACAAAGTGGTACGGGTCGTGCACTCAGGCTGGTGAATGGCCAGGAACGGCCTACTGTGATTTGCGAAAGGCTTTGAAGAGATGGCGAAGGTTTTGATCCTCGGGGGCGGGTTCGCCGGCGTGGTAGCCGCAGAGCGCCTGGCCGAACAGCTTGGCGACGAGCACCAGATTACGCTCGTGTCTCGCAACCGGCAGTTCATTTTTTATCCGGCATTGGTGCGACTCGCGTTCGGCAAGTGCTCTCCGAAGGACGTTTCATTCGACCTGCGTTACACGATGCTAGATCGTCGAGTGAACTTCGTCGAAGCTGAAGTTGCTCATGTCGATCCAATCGAGAGAAAGGTGACGATTGCGCACGGCCAGGTTGAAGGAAAACTGCCTTACGATTATCTCGTCTTCGCACTTGGCCGGCGACTGGCAACGGAAAAGATCACCGGCTTCTACGAACATGCTCACCACTTGCTGAACGTCGATAAAGCAATCAAGTTTCGTCAGTCCATCAACGAGTTTAAGGAAGGAAGAGCCGTTTTGGGCCAGTGTTTTGGCGCCCGGTTGCCGGTACCTGTCTACGAAACAGCATTTGCGCTGGCACGTCACCTCGAAAAGAAAGGCCAGCGCGATCGAACCAGAATAACTGTCGTCAGCCCGGAGACGATTGAGTCCGATCTTCTTGATGTGAACGCAGCCATCACGCTCAAGCAGATGCTCCATAAACAACAGATAGAACTGTTGGAAAACTTCCGCATCACGTCTCTAACCCAAAACTCGGCCACCACGAATGATGGAGCTGTGGTTGATTTCGACCTGCTCATGCTGGTTCCGCCATTTCAAGGATCGTCAGCAGCTCACTACCTGGAAGTCACAGACAAGGATGGGTACATACACGTCGATTCGACTATGCGCGTGCCGGGGCACGAACGAGTCTACGCGGTCGGGGATTGTGTAGGTTTCAGCGGACCGAAGATGGGCCATATGGCGGTGCGACAGGGCGAAATTGCAGCGGCGAACCTCGTCGCGGAAATTAAAGGACAGGAATCCACTTTTCACTACTCCCATGAGCTGCGTTTCGTGATTGATGAGGCGGGCGGCACTGGACTCTACCTGCACAAAGACATTTGGACTAACGATGCGGCCACCGTCAGACAAAATCCCTTTTGGGTGTGGGCAAAACGCCTGCAGCAGAGACATTGGGAATTTACGCATTCATAGTTGAGGGCCAACATCATGAACGAGAATCACACAATTACGCTGGTTGAAATCCCAATCGGAGGAACAGGCGGGTTCATGTGGAACCGGTTACACGGAGAACGCGAAGAGATCTGCGAGGCTCTGTTAAAGGATGACGACCGCAAAGAATTGCTCCAGGCCCGCTTGCGGCAGGTGGACGATGCTTTGGATCGGCTGATGTCCAACGCGGACTCGCTCGACGATCTCTCGGCGACTCTGCATTAAGTCGAGGTAGTGAAATGAAAGCAAATGTTTTCCATGGTAAGAACAAAATTCGGATTGAAGAGGTAGAAAAACCGCGGGCGGGGGCCGGTGAAGCTGTTATTCGCGTCACGCTCACCACGATTTGCGGTACAGACCTTCATATCGTCAGAGGAGAATACGCCGTTGCTCCGGGTTTAGTGATCGGACACGAACCGGTCGGCGTCATCGAAGAGCTGGGCGCAGGCGTTTCCGGATACAACATCGGAGATCGCGTGCTCGTCGGCGCAATTACGCCGTGTGGTCAGTGTGCCGCATGTTTGTGGGGCCACTCGGCACAATGCGGCCATGGCGAAGGGTATGAAGCATTAGGCGGATGGCGTTTCGGAAATACAATCAACGGCGCGCAGGCTGAATATCTCAAGGTGCCTTACGCCCAGGCGAACCTCGCAAAAATTCCTGATGAGCTTACTGACAGACAAGTAGTGCTGCTCGCCGACATTGCCTCCACCGGCTTTAGTGGGGCCGAGTCTGCCGGCATAAAAATCGGCGACTCAGTTGTCGTGTTTGCACAAGGTCCGATCGGTTTGTGTGCAACAGCCGGCGCAAAACTCATGGGCGCCGCACTGATCATCGGAGTCGATGGAGACGACCATCGACTCGCGATGTCGAAACGCATGGGAGCAGACATCACTCTCGACTATCGCGAGACGGACGTCGTGAGTGAAGTAAAACGTCTGACCGGTGGCGGCGCAGATGTAGCCATCGAGGCACTTGGCACTCAACAAACGTTCGAGAGCTCGTTGCGCAGTTTGCGGCCGGCGGGAACGTTGTCCAGTCTTGGCGTGTATTCCGGCAAACTCCAGATTCCCTACGAAGCATTCGCGGCCGGCATTGGCGATCACCGGATCGTGACGACGCTTTGCCCCGGCGGCAAAGAGCGTATGCGCAGGTTGATGGAAGTTGTGCGTCATGGTCGCGTCGATCTTACGCCGCTACTCACGCACACCTTTCCACTGGAGAAGATCGGTGAAGCTTACGATTTGTTTGGCGAACGACTCGACGGCGTGATGAAAGTGGCCATAACGCCGTAAGAGCCGGAAGGAGGTCCTTCAAACATGATCAATATCAAGCGTATTCTTTGTCCGACCGACTTATCGCCGTACTCTGCAAACGCAGTGCGATACGCGCTGGCACTGGCGCGCGCCCACGATGCTGAGTTGATCCTGCTCTACTGCACCGACAGTCTGGCAGGCAAAGAAGAACTCAACGACTGGTTACTGGAACACGTTGAGCTTTCTGAGTCTCGCTGTCGTCTCGCGATCGCACCGCCGGATCATGTTGACGAATCAATTATGACGCAGGCCCAGACGGAATGTGCTGACTTGATTGTGATGAGGTCGAGGCGCCGTCCACACCGCGCGGCGCTACTCGGCTCGACCGCCGAATCAGTTTGCAGAAGTGCACCGTGTCCGGTGCTTGTTATGCATAGCGACGAGCGTGAATTTGTAAACGATGAACTGAGAGTCGATCTGAAGCGCGTCCTCGTTGCTTACGACTTTTCCGACTACGCAGAGGTGGCTCTGAAGTATGGATTGTCGATTGCGCAGGAACACCAGGCGGAAGTGCACCTGCTGCACGTGTTGCCGGCGCGCTCGGTGAACGAACCTGAGATTGCCTGGTACCCGATCAAAGGTGAATCCGCATATCACACGGCTGCACGTCGCCTGCAGAGAGTCGTGCCGGCTGAGGTCCATCTGTGGTGTTCAGTTAAAACAGCGGTGAGTGAAGGACAACCGTATCGCGAGATTTTGAATTACGCGGAGAAGAATGCGATCGATTTGATTAGTGTTGGGGCGCATGGCGCTGAATTCGGAATGCGCGCGTTGTTTGGATCGAATGTCGATCGCGTTCTCCGCCAGGCGCCGTGTCCTGTCCTGGTCGCGCGACCGTTAAAGCCGAACATGACGGTGTCAAGGCTGCACTTGGACACAGTGTCCAAGTCCGGTTCTGAATATGGGAGAACATAAGGTCGAACAACAGGTCGATGAGCGGAAAGCGCAAGCCTTCATGAAGGCACTGCTGGAAGATTTGCGCGCGCTTGCGTTCATGCTCGCCGACGATCGTGTCGAGAGTGGCGTTACGCGCATCGGAGCAGAACAGGAGATGTTCCTGATCGATCGCTACTTGCGACCCGCTCCGGTTTCTTTGGAAGTTCTCAAACATGCCGGCGACGCGCGACTGACAACCGAGATCGCTCGTTTCAATCTAGAAGCCAACCTCAGCCCGCTCAAACTAAAGAACAACTGTTTTAGTCAGATGGAGCAGGAGCTCGTCGAATTGATCGCACTGGCGCGGAACAGTGCTACGACTCAGAATGCCGATGTTCTTCTCGCCGGCATTCTCCCAACGCTGCAAAAGTCAGATCTGACGCTCGACAACCTGACTCCCGTAGCTCGTTACCATGAGCTGGACCGCGGCGTGATCCAGATGCGCGGCGGCCCGCTCTCGATTCATATCAAAGGATTGGACGAGCTGCACCTAACGCACGACAACATCATGATGGAGTCGTGCAATACGAGCTTCCAGGTTCACTTCCAAAGTAACGCGAAAGAATTTGCCAATCATTACAACATTGCACAGGCCATAACGGCTCCGGTGCTGGCGGTGGCCGTCAATTCACCGCTGTTGTTTGGTCTGCGCTTGTGGCAGGAAACACGTGTGGCGTTGTTTCAGCATTCGACGGACGAGCGTTCCCGCCCGCAACTGGCTCGCAATCAACCGACGCGCGTTAGTTTCGGGGACCGCTGGCTACAAGACTCCGTGATCGAGCTCTTTCACGATCAGATCACTCGTTTTCGTCCCATCATGATTTCCGAGCCTGACGAGAATCCTTTCGAAGTTCTGGCACGCGGCGAGACGCCTTCACTTTCCGCGCTGCGAATGCACAACGGAACTGTCTGGCGCTGGAATCGAGCGTGCTATGGCGTTTCCGGAGGAGTTCCGCACCTGCGAATCGAGAACCGCGCGCTTCCTTCTGGTCCGACGATTGTCGACGAGATTGCGAATGCCGCTTTCTTCACCGGATTGATGGTTGCCCTGCCGCACGTGTACGGTGAAATTGCGAAGCGAATGGTGTTTGACGATGCGAAGTTGAATTTCTTCCGCGCCGCGAGACATGGTCTCGATGCTCACTTCCAATGGATCGACGGGCAGAGTCACAACGCCGCAACGCTCATCCTGGAGCAGTTGCTTCCCATTGCGCGTCAGGGACTGACTAGTTCGCGCGTAGCGGGTGCAGACATTGATAAGTATCTCGGCATCATCGAAGAACGTGCTCAATGCCGGCAAACCGGAGCGCGCTGGGTAATGAAGTCGCTTTCGACGATTGGGGCGTCGGCGTCAAAAGAGGCCAGCCAGAGAAGATTGACGGCGGAGATACTGGCTAACCAGAAACAGGGAAAACCGGTTCATAGCTGGCCCATTGTAAAGACGGCGGAGCCTGATGAATGGGAACAGGGCTATCGGACTGTCGGGCAGTTCATGTCAACGGACCTATTCACGGTGAAGCCCGACGACTTGATCGATCTTGCCGCGAGCGTGATGGACTGGCGACACATCAGGCACGTTCCGGTTGAAGATCAGGAAGGGCGGTTAGTTGGACTCGTAACTCACCGTGGATTGCTTCGCATGATGATCAGCCGTGGCAGCAGCGAAACGGTTACGGTGCGTGAGATCATGGTGCAGGATCCGGTCGTCGTTTCGCCGTCGACGTCGTCGTTGGAAGCAATCGAGATCATGCGCACGCATCGCGTGGGTTGTCTTCCGGTTGTCGAGAGCGATCAGCTCGTGGGGATCGTGACCTCCTACGACTTCCTCGACGCCTCCGCCAAACTCTTCCACCAACACCTCACTCCCTAAACATGTGGTTGTTTCAGGTCGAACTGTAGGGGCGGCCCTCTGTGGCCGCCCGTGGTTTGTGCAAGGGTTCAAGAAGCCGCGGACTCGGACTCGGCGAACACGATCAAAACCACGGGCGGCCACGGAGGGCCGCCCCTACAGTTCGGTGAATGGGGTCAAAATTTCCGCAGTGTGGGCGATATTCCACGGCGGCCGGAAAAGATAACTGAAAATTCGCCCAGTTTTGCTTGGCATGGGCGTTGCGCTGAGGGCGTATGGGGACACACAAATGCCGAGCGCGCAACAACAAGGATTTGACCGACCATCAGCTGTAACGGACCGCAGCCAGGACGATCTCGAGTCGCTCCTGAACGGGCTCCGAGCGTCCAACGGTAGCAATCTGAACTCAGTTCACGGTCGTGGTATAGTGCTGTTTTCCGAAGGCGAACCTGTTCGGGGCGTCTACATACTGCGCTCCGGCCGAGCCTCAGTTTCAATCTCATCGAGCGAGGGACGAGTCGTCATGCTGCGTGTCGCGCAGGCCGGCGATGTTCTGGGCTTGAACTCAGTCCTGCAAAACGGTTCTTACGATACGACAGTAAAGGCTCTGGAACCGTGTCGCACAGATTTCATCCCGCGGGCGCAACTAATCGAGCTCATGGAACAGAGCGAGCCCGGCGCTCGCGCCATATTGAAGATGCTGAGCCGCGAGCTTACCGAACTCACCGATCGCGCCAAGCTGGTACTGTTGCCACAAACAGTCAGCGGCCGCCTGGCCAAACTGCTGCTCGACGGCGCCCTCGACAAGTTCCTGACTCACGAACAGATGGCTCAAATGATTTGCACGTCGCGAGAGACAGTGACACGCCTGCTCACAACTCTCAGCAAACAGCAGGTCATTCGTGTCACGTCCGACAGCATCCTGATTCTCGATCGCCTTGCTTTAGAGCAGATTGGGTGACGGTCGTCACAGTAAAAACGGCCACAAGAACCTAGAATACTTCGCGTCTACGTCGAACTCAGGGTCAGGCAAAGTCAAACGGTCAAACGGAATTCAAGGAAGGCCCTATGCTTAAAATCATCAAAGCATTGCTGATCTGTGTCCTCATAGCTGCGGCGTTTGTCTGGTTTAGCGGCAGCAGCTCGTCGCAGGCTGATCAAACGAGTCAAGCCAAATACAAGCCCGAAGATTACGTGGGCAGCGAGACCTGCAAAGATTGTCACGAAGATCAGTTCAAGGCCTTCTCGCACACCTCTCACGCTCAGCTCGTAAAAATCGGCAGTTGGAAAAACAAGGTAACTGGCTGCGAGTCGTGCCATGGACCAGGCAAGGCACACATCGAAGAAGGCGACCCGAAGAAGATCATTTCCTTCAAGAACAAATCCTCGAAAGAAATCTCGGAAACATGTTTGGGCTGCCACTCCGGCAAGGAGGAGCACAACAACTTTCGCCGCGGCGAACACTGGCGCAACGATATCGGCTGCACTGATTGCCACTCAACCCATTCGCAACCAAGCGGACGCCAATTAGCAGCCTCGAATGTCTTCATTTCAAAAGCGAACGCGCAGAAGCCCGGGATTCCCGATCTGCGATTACTAAAAACCAGCGAACCACAGCTTTGTCTCGGTTGTCATGGCGAGACAAAGCACCAGTTCAATTTGCCGTTCCATCACAAAGTGCTGGAAGGCGCGATGAAGTGCAGCGACTGTCACAATCCGCACGGCGGTTTCGAGCTCAAACAAACGCGACTGGCGACGGGGGCCGATGCAGCCTGTATCAAGTGTCACGCAGACAAACAGGGACCTTTTGTTTACGAACACGCCCCGGTTAAGACTGACGGCTGCATCGCGTGTCACACCCCACACGGTTCGTCTAATCCACGTTTACTGATCACGAGCCGTGTCGCACAGTTGTGCCTGACGTGTCACAGCAACTCGCACGGTGTCGGCGCCGACGAGCCTGCTGGTCCACAACACAACCTGAACGCGCAATATGCGAACTGCACGAACTGCCATATCAAGATCCACGGCTCGCGAACGAGCCCCGTATTTTTCCGTTAATTACCGAATGAGGTTGGGTCATGAGCTCGAAGCAAAAAATCTCTATGCGCCTAATGGGATTGGTGCTCGTCCTGATCGTGACGACGGGAGGAGTGGTAGCGCAGCAATCATCACCATCACCATCACCTTCGACGGAGACGCCTGAACAGGGTGAAGGAGCCGGCGATTTCACCGTTATTTCCAGCGTGGAGTTTGGATATAGAGGTCTGCGAGTCGACGGCGATCTCAACAAGTATCAAAGCGATCTGAATTACAAAGCCGGGCCACGCCTGTTCGACAGTTCATTCCTTCTCCGCTCGAAAGAAGGCAAAGGCGATCTCTTTGAAACGTTTCTCGTGACTTCAACTGGCTGGGGAGCCGATCCGCAGGGCAATCTTCGCGTCAGCGTCGAACAACCTGAGTGGTATCGCTTCGACGGCACTTATCGTCGCTTCAAATACTTCCGTTTCCTCAACACGTTTGCGAACCCGAACTGGGTGTTCAGTCCGGCGAACTTTAGTGTTCCACCGAAGGAGTCGACTGGCGAACACGGCTACGACACGAGAGTAAAACTCGGCGATTTCGATCTCACGCTGCTGCCAAAGAATCGACTCATTCGTTTCAACGTTGGCTACTCGCCTGAGCGCTACAGCGGCCCCGCTTTCACAAACTATCACTCGGGCGGCAATGAATTTATGCTGCTGTCTGAACTCAGATCGCACGCCAACGACTTCCGAGTCGGCGCTGACGGGAGCCTCGGTCCGCTGAACTATTCATTCCTGCAGGGCTTTCGACGCTTTCGCGACGACAGCGTGATCGATCTCGGAGTTACTCCAGGAATAAACCTCAATCCAGCTGCGGCAAGTCTGACCAGTTTCGATCGTAATGAGCCGGCCCGTAGCACGGTTAACTACACCAGGTTCAGCCTGCAAACTCTCGTAGCTAAGAAACTCGACATCACCGGGCGCATCATCTATAGCAAGGCCGAGCAGAACTATTCTTCCGTCGAGAGCTTTACTGGTCGCAACTGGAACCCGCGCATCACGGGATTCCCACCGAGTCCGCCCGCTGCAACTCCAAACATTCTCAACCTCGGCCAGTACACGCTCACCGGCAACACGGAACGACCGAATTGGCTCGGCGATGTGGGCCTGACATTTCTCGCAACTGATAAGTTTCGGCTCTCAAATACATTCAGGGTTGAGACGTTTGAAATAAACGGCGCCGCTCTTTTCGCGGACTTCTTCTCACTCACGCGCGGCACGAGAACGGATACGATCGGTTTCAGCAATCGCGACGTCTCCACAAATACTGACTATCGAAAGTATCAGAACACAATCGAAGGTGATTACCAGTTCAATCGTGACTACTCCGTTCACCTGGGCTATCGTTACGGGAGGCGCCGCATCACCGAAGCAATCAGCGGCTTCAATCTCGGCGCTAACCAACCGACTGCGCTCGTGCCTTCCAACATTACCGAGGAAAATAACACGCACGCCATCCTCGGCGGTTTCAAGGCGCGGCCGCTAAACGACTGGAATATCTATTTCGACGCGGAGCACGGAACAGCGGACAACGTGTTTTCACGCATCGGCAATTACAACTACACCAACATTCGCGCGAAGAGCAGGTATAAACCAACCACGAGGTTTGCTTTGAACCTCGCGTTCATCGCCAAAAACAATTCGAATCCTTCCGAGATCGCTGGAGTATCCTTGGAGGACTTTGGTGTCAACATAAAATCCAGAATCTTCAGCTCGTCAGTAGATTGGACGGCAACATCGAGATTCTCGATCAGCACCGGCTACAACTATCACTGGATCAACAATCACGCGATAGTCGACTACTTCTTCAACAGCGTGCAGCACCCACTGGGCAACAGTCTGTATTTCGTGCGGAACAATTTCTTCTTTGCCGAAACGGTCGCGCGAATTACGCCTCGCGTGTCGCTGTTTGCGGCCTATCGAATCAACAAAGATAACGGTCAGGGAAATCGAGTCGCCGATCCGACGGGAAAACCGGGCACATTGATCGCGTCATATCCGATGAGTTATCAATCGCCGGAAGCACGGCTGGCGATTAAGTTGCACCAACGGCTGGATTGGAATGTCGGCTATCAGTATTACAATTACAACGAAAGCCCGATCGTCGGCCCACGGCCGCAGAATTATCACGCGCATCTACCTTACACGTCGTTGCGCTTGTACTTCGGTCGCAAAGAATAGACAGATTAATCATGTAATCCTGTCAATCCTGAAATCCTGTCAAACATGACAGGATTTGCAGGATTTACATGATGTATTCTTCTCCGCGTGCTTAATTTACTCACACTCCTACTAATCGGTGTGGCGGTGCAATCGCGCACTGCGTACACGGACTTTTCTCATTCAACTCACGTCACAAAAGAAAAGCTCGCGTGTAGTACATGTCACAAGTTTCCAACCAAAAACTGGAAAGAAGTTCGGAAGGGCGACGCGGCCTTTCCTGACGTAACTGAATTTCCCGAACACGCATCATGCCTGAATTGCCACCGGCAGCAGTTCTTCGCGCGTGAGCGACCAGTTCCGAAGATTTGTTCCAATTGCCACGTAAAAGCGACGCCGGTCGACACGTCACGCAAACTTTTTCCTAGTTTAGGCGAAGCGTTCCTCGCGACAGCAAAGCGCTTCGTCTCCGATTTCCGTGTCGCTTTCCCACACGATAAACATTCGGATGCGGAGTGCGCTGATTGCCATCAAACACATCAGCCGCAGGACAAATCCGATGATGAGTTCGTTACCAAACCGCCAAAAGACATCGGCGATGCATTCTGGTTGAAAAAAGGTACTTTTAAGTCGCGACCATTCACTCATGCGACGTGCTTCACCTGTCATAACCAGGAGAGCGAATTGGCTCCACTCCCTCAAAACTGCGATAGCTGTCACAAACTATCGCTTCCTGAAAACCGTACCGCAGATTTTGATGAGAAGTTAGCAGCGAAGATCGGTGTCGCAGATTGGTGGACGTTGACCGCATGGCGCAAACGAACCTCAGCCGGCGCTTTCCGACATGAAGCTCATCCCGATCTGAAATGCACGCAATGCCACAACGGACCTGAGATGCGAAAGGTGGCGGTGAAATCGTGTGGTGGCGCGGAGGGTTGCCACGTCACTGCGACGTTGGATGATGGCGGGATTCTCAACTACGAGATCGATCAGAGAAACAAGAGCGCGAAGTTTGTTTGCACAAAGTGCCATGTTGAGTTCGGGAACAAAGCGGTACCTGAGAGTCATCTCAAAGCGATTCCGAAGCCGGCGGTTGCTTTCGCTCATGCCGTGTTCGAACCAACTGACTTCTCGCAGTTCAAACACGACAATCGCAATCACGCCCGGCTTCCCTGTTTGCTTTGTCATCGCCGCGAGAACAACTCGCCGCAACCGACCTTGCCCGGCAAAGCCGCACACGCGCCTTGCACGGGCTGTCACGCACAGCAGTTTGCAAATTCATCCAGCGAGATCTGCACAATCTGTCACACGGACGTTCAGAGCGGAAAGGTTAAGGCGTTTCCGCCGTTGCGTAGCTTCGACGCAAGGTTCGATCACTCGAAACACGCGGGTGCTGCGTGTGCTACCTGTCACCGACGAAACCGTGGCGGTGTGGGGCTGTCGATTCCTGCGCGGCAGAATGCTCACGTCACGTGTTTTAGCTGTCACACGCCTAACGCACAGGCAAACGGGCGCAATATCTCGTCGTGCAGCACCTGTCATCAGCTTGGGCGTTTGGTTCGCACTTCAGAGCAGGCACGGGCTTTTCGAGTTGGGTTTAGTCATGCAAATCACGATGCGTCTGAGAAGCTGAGTTGTGGCGCGTGTCATCAGGTCAGGGGCCAAGTCTCGGCGCCGTTGCCTCTGAATCACCATGCACCGGCGAGGGCCTTCAGTTGCGCGTCTTGCCACAACGGCCAGCGCGCCTTCGGCGGCGACGACTTCTCCGCCTGCAAACGCTGTCACAAAGGAACGACTTGGGCGCAACTGTAGGGGCGGCCCTCCGTGGCCGCCCTTGGTTTGAGTAAAGTGGTTCAAGTAGCGACGGCCTCGGATTTGGCGAACACGATCAAAACCACGGGCGGCCACGGAGGGCCGCCCCTACAGTTCGCTGAACGGCTGTGGAAAGTTCCGCAGCGTGTGAGCAAAAGCGCGCTTGAAAACAATTTTCTTCTTTGTTTTTGGGGCCAAATAGAATCGGCACAAACGTTGCACTAACCGGAGGCATGATGAAGCGAGTCAAAAACATAGCGATAACCCTAACCGCCATCTTCCTATTCGGCGTCATCTTCTACAGCCTGGCTTTGGCCCAGGGTGAACCACAACCATCGGACCCGGCTGCCTTTTACAAGGCCAAATGCGTCGCCTGCCACGGGCCAAAGGCCGAGAAGAAGTTCGACGCGACTCTGACTGACGAGCAATACATCGACGCAATACTGAAGGGCAAGAAACCCGAGAAGCCTCCCAACATGCCGGCCTATGGCGAAAAGGGAGTAACAGCGGATCAAGCAAAGGCGCTGTTGGACCATATGAAGCAACTGAGATCGGCTCAGTAAGTTTCGCACACAGCGTCTTCCCCACGGCCCTCCCATGCTGGTTGACCTGCAGCATGGGAGATATCCGTCTTTACAGCACACTCATTGAGACTCGCGATGAGCGAAGAAAAAAAACGACCTCCAACACTCTTTCGAAACTACATAAGCTTCGCAGGCGCCGTAATCGTACTTGCCGCGCTCGTGAGTATTCTGCTCTTGTTCTTAATCGAACTGACGCAAGCAGCAAGCAACCCGTACCTCGGCATCATGACGTACATAATCCTGCCGGGTTTTCTCGTCTTTGGGCTGCTCGTGGTTCTCACAGGCATGTTGTTAGAAAGACGAAGACGGCGGCGTTCGCCTGCTTCGGAAATCCCACCCTATCCCAAAATCGATCTGAACGAACCACGACAACGCCATCTCGCCCTCGCGATTTTGGCTTTCTGTTTCGCGTTCGTGAGCGCGAGCGCCTTCGGAAGTTATCGAGCTTATGAATACACGGAGTCGGTAGAGTTTTGCGGAAAGGCCTGCCACTCCGTTATGAAGCCGGAGTTCGTAGCGTTCAATGCAACCTCACACGCCAAAATTCGCTGCGTTGATTGTCACGTGGGCCACGGCGCAGAGTCGTATGCACGGTCCAAGCTGTCGGGTGCGCGTCAACTTTTTTCATTGATGGCCGGCAGCTATTCAAAGCCGATCGAAACTCCGGTTCATAACATGCGCCCTGCCAATCAGACGTGTGAACAATGTCACTGGCCCTCAAAATTTCACGGCGCGGAGCTCAAGACCTTCAATCACTACGCTTATGACGAGCAAAACTCGCTGCGACAAACTCGTATGTTGATTAACGTGGGTGGTGGTGATCCGTCGACTGGCCCAGTGGCGGGAATTCACTGGCACATGAATCTGGGTAATGAAATCACTTTCATAGCCGCCGACAAGCAGAGACAGGTGATTCCGTGGATTCGCGTCAAGGATCGCAACGGAAACGTGACCGAGTATTACGATCGCACGCGACCGCTCAGCGCAGAACAAATTGCCTCGTCTGAAAAACGACGCATGGATTGTATCGACTGTCACAACAGGCCCGCGCATACGTACTTGCCACCGGACGTAGCTCTCGATCAGTCGTTTGCTGCCGGGCGTCTTGATCCCAGCTTGCCCTACCTCAAGAGACAGGCAGCGGAAGTGCTGAACAAATCGTACACGACGGAGCAAGAGGCCCTCAGCACGATCGCGTCAGGGCTCGATGGATTTTATCGGACCAACTACAGCCAGTTGTACGCTCAAAAAACGGACGGGGTCAAAACCGCCATTAGCGAGACGCAGCGAATTTTCAAGACCTACTTCTTCCCCGAGATGAGAACTAATTGGGCGACTCACCCAAACAATATTGGTCATCTCTATTCGTCCGGATGTTTTCGTTGTCACGATGGCGAGCACGTCAGTAACACTGGCAAGGTGATTCGCAACGACTGCAACATCTGCCATACGGTACTCTCGGACTCAGCCAGACCGTCGTCAATCATCAAGACGATCGATGTTCAGCATCCGGTTGATCTCGGCGGCCTGGCCAATCGAAAGTGCGAGACGTGTCACAAGGGAAACGAACCCTTT
>DATNFX010000276.1:0-10798 GCA_035606195.1 Pyrinomonadaceae bacterium | reverse complement strand
TCGTGGAAGGCATGTCCTGGGACTGCATGTCCGTGTACCGCCTGCTTGAACTGGAATACGCTGATGAAGTGGTCCCGGCCACGGTATATGCGGTTTATAAAGACGGTCGTATGAAACCGATATGGAGCGGGCTTATTCGGCGACCGGTTGGGAAAGGCTGTTAGCAGTTCTCCAGTGGGCTCAGTTGGAGGTAGTACTGGCAGCAGTGGCCACGCTGATGATTCCGGGTCCGTGATTCTAGCGGGAACTTCTGATTCAAGCGTAACAGTGATTGCCGGTGCGGATTATGTGTCTACTGGTCCACAGAGCCCTGCTTTAGCTGAACGTGCTGCAAAGAACTGCGCTACACCGAATAGCATTGTGGCGCATTTCAAAAAAGAATTCGAGGCTCAGTGGGCGAGGACAACGCAATCGGGGGAAGAGAACGGATCGTTGATCTTTTATGAGCAGGCAACGAATACTTATCCAAAAGTCACGCTGTCGGAAGGACGTCACATGACCGATCGAATTACGAGTGTTCCGGCGATGCCAGAGATCGGACCTGAAACGCGTAAAGCATTTGAGGACTTCGCTAAAGCCAACCAGAAGGTGTACCTCCTGGCGGTCTTTCACACTCACCCCGATTATCCTTATTCAATGGGCAGCAGAAGCGGCAATCCTAGTAATTATGACATCCAATATCAGTCGGATCACCAGAATGCCTTAGGTATCATCAGGACCAGCAAAGGTTATTCGTTTTTTAGCAACGGTAAGACTTTTTGGCCAAACGATCCTAGAGCAAATGAGTGCATCTGGACTCTTAATCACCAGAGGAATTAAGCATCGCAAAAGGAGTTTTCAGACGTGAGTAGGAGCAGACTTGAACTTTTGGCATTTCTGCTGAGTGTCGTAGCCACAGTCGCGTGCGTCTTTAACGGTAAAGAAGCGACGCAACAACGCAAGGCTGCACCCGCCGATCAAACACAGGGCCTGACCCTTGAAGTACCGGATGCTCGTTGGGAACCGTTCTTTTTTAAAGCTCTTGAGGAACGAACACATAAAATCGGGATCTTGAGTCTAAGGGAAACGGTGCTCCCCGATAACGATCTTGAAATGCGCTTCTGGTACGATCATTTTGAGACTATTAGTGGTGTGATCATCCGTCGTTCGACTGGAAAGTGGTCCGCCACGTATCTTAGACAAAGGTACATACAGGAGCCGTTATCGATGCAGCACGAGAGCCTCGGAGCACCGAAATCAGGTTGGGAAGCGACATGGAAAAGACTGACGGACGCCAATATCTTGACGCTTCCAGATGGATCTGTGAACTGTAAGACTGAGGTTTTGGATGGTATAGGTTATGTCGTGGAAACGAACGTAAATCGGAGATACCGGACATACATGTACGGTAATCCTAGACTTGCCAAGTGCGATGAAGCTAAACAAATTGTAATGATTGAAACCATCTTGTCGGAGGAATTTCAAATTCCTCCTTCTCGGAAATAATCGTAAAAGAATTTCGCGAAGAGACTCAAGAAGCAGGACACAATCAGCCACCAGCTGCGATCTCAACGTTCTCCGCTGCCAGCCATGCCCATCGCTTCGTTCGGGGCCGCTATCCTACAGAGTCAACGACCCCCGCCTGAAGCACCCGCTCTAAAACAAACTCTTGACTGCTACTTCCTCCGGGTGTTAGGTTTTCTGTCGGGTCTCATTCCCGAGACCAGCTTCGTGAACTTGCCCGCGCCATTCGTGCAGACGCACTGGACCCCGCCGATGGTGCAATTCAGCTAAAGGATTAGCTTTGCTAGCTGGACGCAAACTCCTACTCGCCGACGATTCGGCCACCATTCAGAAAGTTATCGACCTTACGTTCGCTGACGAAGGTGTGCGAGTCGTGGCCGTTGGCAATGGCCAGGACGCAATTGACCAGCTCCTGGAGCTTGAACCCGACATAGTTCTCGCAGACGTTTTCATGCCCTCCCCCGATGGCTATGAGGTGTGCAGATATGTCAAAACACACGAAAAGCTGAAACATATCCCAGTAATGCTGCTCGTGGGCTCGTTTGAGCCGTTCGACGAAGCGGAGGCGCGCAGAGTTGGCGCGGATGACATCTTGACCAAACCATTTCAATCGATACGACGACTAATCGACCGGGTGGGCGCCCTGGTTACAAAGCCCCCTGTCGAGAAAGAGCGTCCCACCGCTGAACTTCCAAAGGTTGAAGAACCGCAGGATGAAGAAGCGTTCATGGACACGTACGACTTGGAAGTCACGACGGCGGACACCCTCCCGCTGGAGGACGCGATTAAAGAATCCGAACAGAAGGTGGAACAGCCGGTTGCCGCAACGGAATCGTTTCCACGTGAGGAGAACATGGAAACCGAACCACGAAACGATTCACAAGGCGATTCTGATGTACTGTTGGATCTCGGCGACTATGAGCCAGTGCAGGCGAGTGCGGACGATGACTTTGTGCTGGATCTCGATGACGAACCGAGTGCGGTACCCGAGCCTGCTTATGCAGCGACGCCGATGCGCGCGTTTGTCGAGCCGGAAGTTAAGGAAGCAGTTGCGGCCGCAGCAAGTTCTTATGAATTGACTTATCAACCGCAGGTTCATTCTTCGTTTGCAGACACGCAGGAAGTTCCATATACGCCTGAGATGCAGGATGTCGCGGTTGCCGAACCCGAGCCGGAACCGATGTTCGCAGAACCCGAGCCGGTTGCCGCTGCCGAAGCGTCTGCTCCGATTAGCGCCGGCTCACTGACACCGGAAATGATCGACGTGATTGCACGACGCGTTGTTGAGATGATGTCCGACAAAGTGGTCCGTGAGATTGCGTGGGAAGTAGTTCCGGATCTGGCGGAGCTGCTGATTAAGGAGCAGTTGGAAAAGACGAAGTAGAAAACCTTACTACCTGGATTATTCAGGCAGGTGACTCAACCGAGTCACCTGCTTTTGTTTTAGGTGGCTGAGTGAAGAGAACATTTCGGAACGTACTGTAGGGGCGGCCCTCCGTGGCCGCCCTTGGTTGAAATCGTATTCGCCAAAGCCGAGAGCGGCGATTCTCGAATTCCGTGTGCTCAGCCGAGGGCGGCCACGGAGGGCCGCCCCTACAGTACGTTCCGAGATCGTGTTTTGAACTTTGCGCACCTCGTATCGTAGACTCTAGCTTTTCGTTTTCGAGTCAACTAAGCCACAGAGTTTACGAATGGATATCCCCAAACAATACGACCCCAAAGAGGCGGAGCAGCATCATTACGAACGCTGGGAAAAGAATGGTTATTTTGCGCCGGAGATTAATCGTGATCCGAAGGCGCCGGTTTTCAGCATAGTTATCCCTCCACCTAACGTCACCGGCTCTCTACATATGGGCCATGCGCTGCAACACACGCTCATGGACGTGATGACGCGGCACAAGCGTATGTGCGGCTATCGCGCGCTGTGGCTGCCCGGAATGGACCACGCCGGCATCTCAACGCAGCTAATGGTTTCGCGCGCGCTGAAGAAGGAAGGAAAGTCGCGTCACGATCTCGGGCGTGAGAAGTTTGTCGAACGCGTCTGGCAGTGGAAGCGCGAATCGGGCGGACAGATAACTGTGCAGATGCGTCGCCTGGGCGATTCGGTCGATTGGTCACGCGAGAAGTTCACGATGGATGAGGATCTTTCTCGTATCGTACGCGAAGTTTTCGTGCGTCTTTACGAAGATGGAATGATCTATCGCGGTAACCGCATTGTTAACTGGTGCCCGCAGGATCAGACGGTGCTTTCGGATCTCGAAGTCGAGAAACAGCCGCAGGCTGGCAAGCTCTACTACCTGCAATATCCTATTAAGAACAGCGACAAGCGCGTGACGGTCGCAACAACGCGGCCCGAAACAATGCTCGGCGATACGGCCGTCGCTGTGAATCCAGGCGACGAGCGTTACGGCGCTCTCGTTGGTCAAACAGTGCTCTTGCCTCTCACCAATCGGGAGATTCCGATTATTGCCGACGAGTACGTCGATCCGCAGTTTGGCACGGGCGCGGTGAAGATCACGCCCGCACACGATCCAAACGATTACGATATGGGTCTGCGTCACAATCTGCCGCAGGTTGTCGTGATCGATCCGCACGCAAAAATGACGGCCGACGCGGGGGTAGACTTCGCCGGACTCGATCGTTACAAAGCACGCGAGAAAGTCGTCGCCGATTTCGAAGGATTGGGGCTGCTAGAGAAGATAGTTGATTACGAGTTTTCGATTTCCAAGTGTGAACGCTGCAAAACCGTCATCGAGCCTTTGATCTCGACACAGTGGTTCATGAAGATGGACCAGTTGCGCGACGTTGCCCTCGCTTTGATGTCGCGCGAACAGTTACCCCATTTCACTCCTGAAACGTATCGAAAGGTTTACACTGATTGGCTCGAGAACCTGCGCGACTGGACCATCTCGAGACAACTCTGGTGGGGCCATCAGATTCCCGCCTGGTACACCCCGAGCGGAGACGTGATTGTCGCCACGTCCGAAGAAGAAGCACGTGCAAAAGCAGGCACGAGTGAACTCACGCAGGATCCGGACGTTCTCGATACATGGTTCTCTTCCGCGCTTTGGCCTTTCTCAACCCTAGGGTGGCCCAACGATACGGAGGATCTGAAAACTTTCTATCCGACGTCCGTGCTCGTAACCGCGCGCGACATCATCTTCCTGTGGGTATCGCGTATGGTGATGATGGGATTGAAATTTGTTGGCGATGAACCGTTCGCAGACGTTTTCATCACCGGCACAATCCTCGACAGCCAGGGTCAGCGCATGTCGAAGACGAAGATGAACGGTGTCGATCCGATCGACGTGTTCGACAAGTTTGGCGTCGACGCAACGCGTCTCACACTCGCACAGGTCGGCAGCACTGATACCCGTTGGAATGAAAAGCAGGTTGAGTCGTATCGAAACTTCGCGAACAAGATCTGGAACGCCGCGCGGTTCTGTTTGCTCAACTCGGAAGGCGCGGAAGTCAAACCTGAAATACTGGAGCAGAGTACTGCGCTCCACGATCGCTGGATCGTTTCGCGACTGAACCGTGCGGCACGCGATCTCAACGCCGCTATCAACGCTTACGACTTTCATGGCGCTGTTCAAACTCTCTATCACTTCTTCTGGGATGATTTCTGCGACTGGTACATCGAGCTTGCGAAAGCGGATGTAACTGCAGAACAAGACAGCGCCGCGCGTACAGAAGCTCGGACCAGGTTGCTAACCGTGCTCGAACACGCGCTCCGTTTGTTGCATCCGTTCATGCCCTACATTACTGAGGAGTTGTGGCAGCGTCTGCCCGGCGAGAAGGGTTTGCATGCTGCTTACTCGGGCGCGCAACCGACGGTGATGTTGACTGCATATCCCGAAGGCGCGACGAACCTGGTCGACGAAGCCGCGGAGTCGGAGATGCAGGTCATCATCGAGCTGATCTCACGCGTGCGTAACATCCGTTCCGAAATGAATATCAAGCCGGGCGAGAGGATTCCGGTGGTGGTCGCATCGTCCAGCGAGAATCTGCGTCGAGTCTTTTCATCCGCGCGCGATCAGATCTCGCGGTTGGTTCGTGCTTCTGAAGTTACAGTGAATGAGCGTCTCGACGCGCCGAAAGCTTCAGCACGAGCAGTATTGTCGGGCGGAGCCGAATTAGCAGTACCGCTCGAAGGGCTAATCGACTTCGAACAGGAACGCCGTCGCTTGCAGCGTGAACAGGAGAAACTGCAGGCAGAAGCAACAAAGCTCGAGGCGCAACTGGGTAATCCGAACTTTGTCGAGCGAGCTCCGGTAGAGCGCGTCAACGAAGTACGTGAACGCATCGCAGCGATTGCGCAACAGTCTTCCCAACTTCAGCAGACAGTCGAGAACCTACAATGAACTGGGTTGACGAAGGCGCGCTGTACGCGCAGATCGGTCTCTTTTTACGCGAAGACCTCGGACGTGGCGACATCACCACGCAGTCGATCATCGCTCGCAACACACGCGCTCGCGCTCGCTTCGTGGCCGGTGAAAACATGATCGTCGCCGGACTGGAAGCTGCGGAAGAAGTTTTTCTGACACTCGACTCCCAGCAACAGCTCGAAGCGTTTGTTTCGGACGGCGAACCGGTTGAAGCAGGCAAAGTGATCGCACGCATGATTGGCTTTGCCGACGTGCTGATCTCCGCCGAACGAACTGCGCTCAATCTTCTGCAACGACTTTCCGGGATTGCGACGCTGACGAACGAGTACGTGAAAGCTGTGGAAGGCACTGGCGCTCAGATCGCAGATACGCGCGCGACTACGCCTGGCCTGCGGCCCCTCGAGAGATACGCCGTCGAACTTGGCGGCGGCTTCAACGGCAGGTTCGGATTGGACGACGGCGTAGTGGTGACGTCAAATCACGTTTCGATTCTCGGTGGCGTGGCGAGTGCGGTAAAGATTGCGAAAGAGAAGTTGGGTTACCTCCACCGAATCGCAGTGGAGGTTTCGAGTGAGAGTGACGTGAAGGAGGCGATAACCGCAGGCGCTGATGTGCTTGTGATCAGGGATCTCAGCTCGACTGAATTTGCGCGACTCGCAGGAATCGCAAAAGACTTATCGAACTCGATCACGATTGAGTGTGCCGGACAGATTATGACCGCGAACGTACGTGAGTACGCCACAGCAGGCGCACAACTGATCCGGGTCGAGGCGCTAACTAGTGCAGCCCCGGCAATGAATATCAGCTTTAACGTTCAACCTTTCTAGCCACAAAAAGGCACAAGAAGCACAAGAATGAGTTGGAGGCAGAAGCTTGCCCGACGGGCGCTCGAACGGCAACTTGCATATCAGCAACGCAAGGCACAACACGTTCGTGGCCATGAAGACGAGATCATCAGTGCGATGAAGCGATCGTCGCACCGCGTGCGCGAGTTGCTCGAGACGTTTCAACCAATCAAGCCTGGCGCTCGTGTGATTGAAGTTGGTAGTGGAGCGCATGGGCTAATCTTCTACTTCGGAGCAGAACCTGGTGTGGGAGTCGATCCACTCGCGGTTAGTTACGGGCGTTTGTTTCCGGGCTGGCAGCGCAGCGCAAACACTGTCGCGGCGCGTGGCGAATCGTTACCGTTTGGCGATCAGAGTTTTGATGTCGTTCTTTGCGACAACGTAGTTGATCACGCTGAATCGCCCAGGCAGATTGTGGGAGAGCTCGCGCGAGTTCTGGTCACAGGTGGCTTACTCTATTTCACGGTGAATATTCATCATCGTGTATACGCCCTTGCTGCCGGACTGCATTCGGGCTGGAGAGCGATGGGCGTCCCTTACGAGGTCGGGCCGTTCGCCGACCACACGGTTCATCTGACGCTCGAAGGCGCGGCAAGCTTGTTCGAGAATCTTCCACTTCAGATTCTGAGCGCGAGGAGCAACGTCGACGAGACCCGGGCACGAACCCGTAAACAGCCGCCTCGGCATGCCGGGGATCGACTCAAACGCGTGTTCTTCAAAAATGCGTTGTATGAAGTGGTTGCAAGGCGGATTTAGTTTTGGAACAGGCAAGCCGCAGGCTCGTGAAAACCTCGGAGCATCGGGCTGAAGCTTGATGGCATCTTTAATTGCGGGGTATCTTAGAGGCGCGAAAAGGAGCACCACCATGCCTGTTTGGATTCGTAATTACATCAAGTTCCTTATTGCAGCGTGCTTGATTGTCAGCTTCTGTGTGGCTGAGGGCGACGCGCAAACGCGCCGGAAAAAGCGACGCCGCAGCGCTCCCGCAGCGCCAAAGCCCGTGATCACGAATCCTACAATTGCTCCGCCGGACGGGACGAAGAGTCCCGATGACGCCGGCGACGTAAAGATCATCAGCACCGCTGATTCCAACAAAGAATCGACCGAACAACAACAGGGTTCCAAGACCAAAGTAACCCCTACTGAACCGACCGGGGAGGAAAAGACGCAGCAGACGCTCAACGATCTTTCCAAGCAAGTGGACAGGCTTAACAACAAGCTGACCCAGATGACGGAAGACGATCGCTATCAATTGGATATGGAGCGACTCACCCGCGCCGAACAGCGTGCGGAGCAGTTGCGTTCCCAATTGATGGACGTCCAGGCCAAGATTGCTGACTTTGAAGCCAAACTCGAGCAGATCGACTTTGCGTTGCGGCCGGAGAACATCGAAAACTCGACTGCCGGTTACGGAAGCACGCGTCCTGAAGCGGCTCGTGACGCTCGTAGGAAGCAGCTCGAGGGTGAGAAAAGTAGAGTTACGGCGCAGTTGAGACTCGCGGAGACCAGCCGGTCGCGTTTGGAGGGGGCTGTTTCGAACGCGGATGCGGAAGTAGATATGTTACGTGCGAAGCTTGAACAGCGACGTGCGCAGATGGATGCCGCGCCGGCTGAGACGCCTGCTCCTAAGCCACGAAAGCCGGAGAATTAGCCACAAAAAGGCACAAAAAGCACAAAAGAGAAAGTCAGGAACTGGTGTGCAGGGAGACGGCTCGCCAGACGCCTAGCTGATTGATAAACGTCAGCGTGTATTGCGTAGTGTTTGGAGCTAGCGCCACACCTCGGACGATCGCTGTATCGCCGTAAACTGAAATACTCACCTTAGCCGGATCAGACTTTCCATACCTAACTCTTCGCGCCCGCAGATCATCGAGCAGTTGTTGACGAGTGGTTTGAAAAGAGCCGTGTATCCAGACAAATGTGGGATCGGTCAACTCCGTGATCTGCTCGAGGTTGGGAGTAAGTATGGCTTCTTCAAATGCAGTGGTGGCTGACGTGACCTCACTCTTGCTTTCGGCTTCGGTGCGTGGCATCCGCGTCGACTGCCAGTTCACTACCTGCCATTTACCGTCGCGCTTAACAAAGGTGCCGCTGTTGAGCAGGTTGGCGACGTGCTTAGCGCCGCCGGTGTCCGTAGTAGCTACAAGACGAAACGCGACCACAGCCGTGTTGCCGTACTGCTGAATCTGAATGTCTTCCGCAGTGTAGACCGTTTTGGGATCGGTTGGTTTTGGCGGCGGAGTAGAACGCACGTCGTGCATTACTTCCGCCTTATTCACGCGACGGCCAGCGGAACGCGTGTAGATCAAATCGTCGGCCCAGAAGCGTTCGTGAATCGCAACGTCGTTGCGTGAAGCGCCGGCTAAGAAGTCATTCAACAGTTTGGTTAGTTCGGCAGCGTCAGGCGCCGCTTGCGCAAAGACTCCGCAGTTCACTAGCAAAACCAGGATGGCCGATGAAACAATCTTCCTCATATTTGTCCTCTTAGTTACTGTACAAGTCTGACTAACGCCGCAGCGACATTCATCCATGCGTTCGTCCCCGCCAGCAACAAGCGCAACGGCTGCATGGCGATGAGAAAGATCGAGCCCCACAGGAACACCGGATGCAGTCGCCGATGCTTGATGGTGTCGAATGCAACACACGCGAGCAAAACCAGGTCTGTTAGGCCGAAGAACGCGAGTGGTCCACCGTTGATGATGAAGTTGAGTGGAATGCGTGCAATGGCGGGGGTCAACAAGTTGATTGCAGCCAGCAACATGAGACGCTTGTGAACCTGCAATTTACGGCGGTAGTAAAGAGCCAGACCGATCAGCACTGAGAAGATCAGCATGTCGCCCATCGGGATGATTAAAAATGCGAGCGCCGGTGGACCGGGACTATGGCCGCGAGCCGCAGCGTAAAGCGCCGTCAAAATTCCGACGATCACGATCAATGCCGCCAGCACACCGCCAAAGATTCCGAGACGTTGATGAACTCGGGTGCGCCGTGCTTCTACCAGCGACACTTGCGCGATAAACAGAATGACCCACGAGGTCATGATGATGCCGTGCAGGTGAACGATGCGCCCTGGGAGATCGGGTGTGGCGAAGAATGGTTTCAGGTAATAAGTACGGGCAAAACCTGCGAGTACGATCAGTGGGATAAGAATCGCTGCGAGTATGTAAAGCCGCCGGTCATTAACACGGCCTGGCATTCTGGGGGTTGCGGCCATCGTTTCCTCCAAAGCGGATGTAAGAGGCAACGATATTAGCAGAATCAAGGCTCTTTCTCCGCTACCGTGATCGCCCACCAGGAACCGCTTTCCTGTTGCAATGCTGACCAGTACCACGCGGACACGTCCGTCCATGTTTCACCTGAGTCAGCATGAATTTGTTCATACACGAGCAACCGATCGTCGCCTTTTGCTGCGGAAAATCTTGCCCAAAGCTTGCCGTGTTCGTCTCGATGCGCTGCCAGCGGCTTCACCGTATATCCGAGTCCTTGAAAGCAGTCGGACGAAGGGTGCAACTTACGCGTAGGTTCAGTCACCCAGCGAATGATTAACTCGCGCTCACCGTCGGTGAAGCGTGCGATGCGACCGGGAAAGTCGGACGCGAAGCTCGTCTCCATTTCGTTTAGAGCCAGGGGCGTCAGAGTCTTGCCTTCGAATTTGCTGGGCCAGCCCGGAAACATCACTGCCGGAGACGTGCCCGCCGCAGTTTCATACTGCGTAGACAAGTACGGCACGAGCGCTGCGATTACGCAGGCAATTATGTAGAAGACAGTGCTACGTCGCATACTGATTTGGGCGTAACTGTAGGGGCGGCCCTCCGTGGCCGCCCTTGGTTTATGCACGGATTCAAGAAGCAACAGTCTCGGGTTTGGCGAACACGATTCCAACCGAGGGCGGCCACGGAGGGCCGCCCCTACAGTTGAACCGGGACAGGCTTAATATCTCGTTGGAGCATGAATACTGCGGAGATGATTCCCACGGCTTCCAACACAAACGCAATCACGCCGGCGTATTCGTGACTCCATGCGGGAAAATTCAAAACACCGGCTTCGATATAGAACAAGGCA
>DATNFX010000275.1:0-9032 GCA_035606195.1 Pyrinomonadaceae bacterium | reverse complement strand
CCCCACCGGCCGCTTGAGAATGCCTTTCCGCGAAAACGCGCCGGATAAACGCATGCATTTCCTGCGCTTGCTCCGGCGTCGCTGTGCGTCCAGTGCCAATGGCCCAGACCGGCTCGTAAGCGACGATGATACGGTCGAGGTTTAAGGCTGTCAACCCGCTGGAACCCGCACTCAACTGCTGAGAAACAACACTTTCCGCGCTTCCCTGCTCGCGCTGCTCGAGTGTCTCGCCTACACACATGATGACACTCAAACCCGCTGCGATACCCGCATGCGTCTTCCGGTTCACCTGCACGTCAGTCTCGGCGTAGAACTGGCGGCGCTCCGAATGGCCAACAATCACGTAGCGAGCGCCGACGTCTTTGAGCATCGAGGCCAGCACTTCACCCGTATGTGCCCCCTCTTCTCTTTCCGTCGAGCAATCCTGACCAGCGACACGAATGTTCGAGCCTTCGAGCCGGTCAGCAACTGTCTTGATTGCCGTAAACACCGGCGCGATCACGACGTCACAATGATTCGCATTGGCGACGAGTGGCTTCAGCGCGAGGGCAGTATCGACTGCCTGGCTGAGCGTCTTGTACATTTTCCAGTTTCCGGCAATAACAGGTTTACGCATACGAGATTCACAGGATGAACAAGATTATTTCTCAGTGAGCGCTGCCACGCCAGGTAATTCATCCCCGGCCAAAAACTCGAGCGTGGCGCCGCCGCCGGTGGAGATGTGGGTGATTTTGTCAGCGACGCCGGCGCGTGTGACTGCCGAGACGGAGTCGCCGCCTCCGACGATCGAGGTTGCGCCGCGTTCCGAGGCTTCGGCGACGGCTTTGGCGACGCCAATAGTTCCCTGATCAAATGGCGGCTCTTCAAAGACGCCCATTGGACCATTCCAGATGATCATGCGCGCGTCCTGAAGCGCGGCGGCGAAGTGGGCCACGCTTTCGACACCGATGTCCATGCCGACGAGACCGATGTTTGTGAACTCGATGGGAATGGTCTTGGTGACGATCTTCTCGCCTTTGATCGGCTCATAACTGTCGACGACCTGATGGTCCGTCGGCAGGAGAAAAACAATTCCCTTCTCTTCCGCACGCTTCTTGATCTCGAGCGCGGTCTGCAACATCTGGTCTTCCACAAGAGACTTGCCGACCGTGAAGCCTTCAGCTTTCAGGAATGTATAGGCCATCGCGCCGCCGATCAGGATCTTGTCGACACCGCGATCGACAAGGGCGTTGATGACTGGAATTTTGTCTGAGACCTTTGCGCCGCCAAGAATCGCGACAAACGGATGCTCGGGATGATTGATGGCGCGGCCGAGATAGTCGAGCTCTTTCTCCATCAACAAGCCGGCTGCGGCTTTTGATACGTGGCGAGTTATGCCGGCTGTTGACGCATGCGCGCGGTGCGCAGTTCCGAAGGCATCGTTGACGTAAAGATCGCACAGGCCGGCCAGCTGTTTGGAAAACCCGTCGTCGTTCTTTTCTTCTTCAGGGTGGAAGCGAAGATTCTCGAGCAACAAGACGTCGCCGTCCTTAAGCTCTCGAACTTTCGACTCCGCCGCTTCGCCAACGCAGTCGTCAGCAAATGCCACGGGCTTCAGTAACTCCGACAGATGTTGTGCGACCGGACGAAGACTGTATTTATCGATCCGCTCGCCTTTCGGTCGTCCAAGGTGCGACGCGAGTATCACACGCGCGCCGTGGTCGATCGCGTATTGAATCGTCGGCAGCGAAGCGGTGATGCGCGAATCGTCGTCAACCTTGCCATCTTTGATCGGCACGTTGAAGTCGACGCGGACAAAGAGCCGTTGGCCACTAAGAGATAGATCTTTGATAGAAAGTTTAGCCACAAAAAGGCACAAAAAGCACAAAGGGCACAAAAACGATCAGAGACCCTTACTGGCGATGTATTTAATCAGATCGCGAACTCGACACGAGTAACCCCACTCGTTGTCGTACCACGAGAGCACCTTCAGCATCGTGCCGCCAATCACTTTCGTGTACTCAGCGTCTACGATCGACGAATTTGAGTTGCGCTTGAAATCAACCGACACAAGTGGCTCTTCACTGAAAGCAAGAATTCCCTGCAGCTCTTCATTCGCTGCATCCTTGAACGCGCGATTCACTTCCTCAGCCGTCGTCTCTTTCTCGAGGTCCATCACCACGTCGACGAGCGAAACATTCGGCGTCGGCACGCGCACGGAAATACCGTCAAACTTTCCTTTCAACTCCGGCAACACGAGCGCGACTGCCTTCGCCGCTCCGGTCGACGTCGGAATCATCGAGAGTGCCGCAGCTCGCGCGCGACGCATGTCCTTGTGCGGCAGATCGAGAAGCTGCTGATCGTTTGTGTACGAGTGGATCGTCGTCATCTGCGCGGAACGAATGCCAAACTTCTCATGAACAACTTTCGCCACCGGCGCGAGACAGTTGGTTGTGCAGGAAGCGTTCGAGATGACGTGATGAGCAGCCGGGTCGTAGTTCTCTTCATTCACTCCAAGAACGATCGTGATGTCTTCATTCTTCGCCGGAGCGGAAATGATCACCTTCTTCACGCTTCCATGAAGATGCTTCTTCGCATCCTCGGCTTTGGTAAAGATGCCGGTCGACTCAACCACAATCTCAGCGCCGACTGACTCCCAATCGATCGCGGCCGGATCACGCTGCGAGAAGACACGAAATTCCTCGTCGTCAACCCTGATTCCGGTTTCAGTCGACGTGATCTGATGATCCAGATTTCCGAGCACGGAGTCGTACTTCAGCAGATGTGCAAGCGTTTTAGTGTCGGTCAAGTCGTTGACGGCGACGAAATCGATGTCTGGATCACCAAGAGCAGTGCGAAAAATGTTTCGCCCGATACGACCGAACCCGTTAATGCCAACCTTAACCGCCATTGCCGAAGCCCTCCACGTTCAATTGAATTTTGTCTCGATTGTGGGATAAGCGCTGTCGCAATTGTGGGACAGATTTTCCCTATTCACCCGTGCAAACTGCTTGTAAAAAATGAAAGGCAAGATTATGCGGAGGGTTTCGGCGTGTCAAGCGAGGCTTTTATTCAACTTCTTCAACTTTTTGAAACTGCATTTCCGCATGAGACGTAGTACAGGCTTGATGCGGCGGACCTTCGTTTGCCAGAATAAGTCGACTCTTCCTTTGCAAAGCGGTCGAAACTAAAGGAAATACGTTTAAGGAGCTCTTCGTCTGATGTTTAATTTGATATCTCGCAACTTAGTAAGGCCTGCGATTCTGGCATGCATCCTGTTCGCTGGAGCGAGCGCTGCCGTCGCACAAACGCCGCAAGCAACACCGCGACCGACGCCTGCGCCTGGTGATCCGACCAGACCGCCCGGAACCGAACCAATCCCGGGCACGGGGCAGCCGATTAGTCCAACGGCGCCGCCGGGTACACAGCAAACAAGTCCGACCGCAGTGCCGGGAAGTGTCGTCACTCCACAAGCAACGCCATTACCGACACCACCGGCAGGTAACGTGCCCGGCGGATCGACTGCGCCGAGCGGAACGGGCGAGCCAATGCGTGAGCCAAACATTCCACAGTTCCAGGCGAAGCCGCTCCCGCCGGTTCCGAGTCTCACACGTCTAGGTGTTGGCAATGACACGTTACCGTTATCGATGAACGATGCGATCAAGCGTGCACTTGAAAACAACAACGACATCGAAGTCGCACGTGACGACGTTCGTTTTGCGGAGACTCAGTTGCGCGCGCTCGAAGGCGTCTTCGATCCGATCTTCGGGGTCACACCGCAATACGACAAGCGCATCTCGCCGCAGCAGAGCCAGTTGGGCGGTGGCTCCGGAACATCCGGTACCCTCAGCACAACGACCTGGTCACTCAACCCTTCCGTGCAGAAACAGTTTGGCAGAGGCGGCGGAAGCTATTTTCTACAGTTCCAAAACTCGCATACGAACACGAGTAACACTTTCAGCTTGCTGAATCCGTTCTACTCGTCGAACCTGGCGCTGCAGTTCACACAACCACTACTGAAGAATCGTTCGATCGACAACAACCGCCGGCAGATTCGCATTCAGCGCAAGCGGCTGGACCAGTCAGACGCAGACTTTCGCCAGCGCACAATCGATGTCATCACGCGCGTGCAGCAGGCCTACTGGGAACTGGTATTCGCACTGCGCGATCAGCAGAACAACCTCGCCAATTTGAATCTGTCGCGCGAGAGTTTGCGAAACGTCGAAGCGCAGATCGCTGCGGGCGCCAAAGCCCCACTCGAAAGAGCTGAAGTTCAGACGGAGCTCGCCAATCGTGAGACCGCGCTCTACTCGGCAATCCAGGCAGTGTCGATTTCAGAAAACAATCTCAAGATCCTGATCTTTAAGTCTCCCAGCAATCCTGAGTGGTCGGCGCAACTAACACCGACCGATACGCCGCAGTTTGATTCAAACCCGGTAAATCTTCCCGATGCGTTGAAAGCGGCGCGTGACAATCGTCCGGAACTGCGTCGCCTGCGTCTGCAGAACGATATCAACGACATCGATCTCACGTTTTTCAAGAACCAGACCAAGCCTCAAATCGACTTGGTTGGTACTGTCGCGCTCACGGGTCTTGCTGGAAACAGCCTCGCAACGGTGGTTCCTCCGGGCACTACGCAGCCGATCATTGTGGGCGATCCGCTGACGAATCCATCGGCATTCTTACTCACTGAGATTCAAAATATTCAGAGGGCTCAGGGTCTGCCAGTTGCGACGGTGCCAGTGGGTGTCGTGGAATCCAATATAGTTAACCCGAGTCTGGTTGGTGGTTACGGGCAGACTCTTCAAAACCTATTCGGCGGCAAAACACGCAACGTGACGCTGGGAGTCGCCATCCAGTTCCCGTTCAAGAACAAGACCGCGGAAGCGAATCTTGCGGGCGCCCGAATTCAGAAGGAGCAGTTGCAGGCATCGATGAGATCGCAGGAGCAGATTATCGAAGTTGACGTTCGTAACTCTGCCCAGGCGGTTGAGTCCGCGCGGCAGCGAGTGCTTTCAGCTCGCGAAGCGCGAGTGAATGCGGAGATGCAGCTCGAGGGCGAGCAGCGTTTGTACCAGGTGGGACGTTCGACGACGTTCCTGCTCTTCCAACGTGAAAACGCGCTGGCAAACGCACGCGCTTCAGAGTTGCGAGCCGAGACTGACTACAACAAGGCGCTGGCCGACTTGCAGCGTGCGACCTCGACGACACTGCGAGCAAACAACGTGGTAGTCGATTCGCCCGTGGCTCCATAAGGACGCCTCAACGTCACCTCCTAAAGGGCCGCAGATTTCTGCGGCCTTTTGAGTTTGCCTTTGGTAAGCTACCTCACGTGAAGGTCAGCGCCACCATCATCACATTCAACGAGCAGTCAAATATCAAAGCCGCATGCGAATCAGTTGCATGGGCCGACGAGGTGTTGGTGGTAGACTCAAACTCGACGGACGCCACACGCGAGTTGGCTGAAGCTTGCGGCGCCCGCGTCTTAACGAATACATGGCCGGGGTTTGGCGCGCAAAAACAGTTTGCAGTGGATCAAGCCAAACACGAATGGATCTTCAGTCTCGATGCCGACGAACGCGTCTCAGACGAACTGAAGAAATCGATCGAGACACTGCGATCGAAGCCCGAAGCTGAGCTTGCCGATGGTTACCAGATCGCCCGCCGCACTTATTATCAACAACGCTGGATACGTGGCGGCGGCTGGTATCCCGATCGACAGTTACGACTCTTCAGAAAGTCTAAGGGACAGTGGAAACAACGTCACATCCACGAGTCGGTGACGATGGACAACGGCGCGCGAGTTGAAAAGCTGAGCGGCGATCTGTTGCATTACACTTCACAGGATGCGGCGCATCATCACCGTATGATTGGCGAGCGCTATGCGCCTCTGGCTGCGCGCCAGATGTTTGAAGAAGGGCGGCGCACTTCAGTTCTTGGAGTGGCTTCGGCTGGACCAGCGGCGTTCATTCGTAGTTTGATTTTGAAGGGCGGGTTACGAGACGGCTTCGCGGGCTTTACGATTGCGAGCTTCGCCGCGCATCATGCATTTCTGAAGCACCTGATGCTTTGGGAAAAGCAGGCCGCGGATAACACCGATAAAGACACGGATTCGCACAGATAAAAGATGCCTGATTTAAGGTTAGTCTCCCCACTGGTTGGCTACGTGATCGCGGGAGTTTTTGGGGCGGTCATCGGAAGTTTTCTCAACGTTGTAATTCATCGCGTTCCCCTCGAAGAGTCGATTGTCTTTCCGAATTCACGTTGTCCTTCGTGCGGTGGAGCGATCGCTTTCTACGACAACATCCCTGTTCTCAGTTGGATGATGCTCGGGGCGAAATGCCGGAGTTGCAAGGAGCGCATATCGTTTCGCTATCCGGCAGTCGAGCTCATCACGGGGGCGCTGTTTGTCGCGGTTGCCTGGCATGCGGGCTTAACTGCAGCACTTCCCTTCGATCTTGTGTTTGCTTCTGCGTTGCTGGCGCTTGTGTTCATCGACGCGGAACACATGATTCTTCCCAATGTGATCACGTATCCCGGAATCGTGTTTGCCGTCATAGCTCGCATCGCCATTCCTTATCTAACGGGCACGCCACATTTCGACGATATACCTTCCCTCTCACACGGAGCACTGGCTAACATGCCAATCGGCGTGATCTCGCTTGCGGGAGCATTGATCGGTGCGTTGATCGGCGGTGGCTCGCTTTGGCTCATGGGCTGGACCTGGGAAAAACTTCGCGGCATCGAAGCGATGGGTCTGGGCGACGTGAAGATGATGTTTATGGTGGGCGCTTACCTTGGTTGGCGACTCACGATCCTCACGATCTTTGTCGGCGTCCTCACCGGTTCGGTGATCGGTATCGCCTTGATGGCTCGCAAGGGCCAGCGAAACATGCAGATGTTGCTTCCGTTTGGTGTCTTTCTCGGTCTCGGCGCAGTCGCGGCATTACTCTTCGGCGCGCCGCTGGTTGAATGGTACGCAGGCCAATTCAGGTAATTGCCAATTGTCGATTGTCGATTGCCAATTTAGAAGACGGTGAAATCGCTAAAGGAGCAAAATCGGCAATTGGCAATTGGCAATTGGCAATGAAAAATCGCACACGCTTCCAATCCGGACTCACGATGCTCACAGGGCTCTTTCTGGTGGCGGTCCTGTTTGCGATTCTGCTCTATGCAATCACGCCTGAGACTCCAGCTGCCCGTGGTCCAATCCTGCTGGCTTCGTTCATCGCGATTCTGATCGGCAGTTTGCTCGCTATCTTGTTTTTGTTGCGCTGGCTGTTGCGTCCTTATCACCAGCTCGTCGGCGAAGCGCAACGTGCTTCCGTTTCCGATCAGATCAAATCGCAGGACGAAGCGGAGTTTGTACTGGAGACGTTTCAATCGGTCGTCGCTCAACTTCAGGAGCAACGAAAAGAGCTGGAACAACTCAGCTCCGAGGCCCGGGAACGCGCCAGTTCTGCGGAGAAATTCAGTGAACGTATCGTGGCCAGTTTACCTTCCGGATTGATCGCTTTTGACGGAGCGGGCCTGTCAATGGCCATCAACACTCCCGGACGCTTGCTTCTGGAAGTCAACGGCACCGCGCTTGGCGAGTCGTATAAACAACTCTTCGGCCCTCATGAAGAACTGGCGAACATGGTCGGCGACTGTTTGCAAACGGGCACCGTGTACCGGCGAACGGAGATCGAAGCGGTTAGTCCGAATGGAACGTTGCGACGATTGGGCGCGACGATCGCTCCGATTGACTTACCACCCGAGCGTGGTCCAAGAGGCGCGTTATGCCTGTTGACTGACATCACCGAGGTTACTGAGTTGCGCGAACAGGTCGCGCTGAAGAACAACCTCGAGAGTCTTGGTGAGATGTCGGCCGGCCTCGCGCATGAATTCAAGAATGCGATCGCGACCTTGCAGGGTTATGCTCAGCTTCTTCAGAGTCTCGACTTGAACGACAAAGCGCAGGTCGCCGCTGGGTCACTGCTCAATGAAGTGCGAAATCTTTCCGGTATGGTGACTGCATTTTTGAACTTTGCACGCCCGCAACCTTTGCAGTTGGAGGAAGTGTCGGTTTCGGAATTAATCGACGATTGCGCCGCTGAGCTTGCGCCATTGTTTCAGGAGTTGAAGGTTCAGTTGATTGTCGATGCGGAGAAATCGTTAACAGTTCAGGCGGACGAACGCATGCTCCGACTCGCGTTGCTCAACTTGATGCGAAACGGCGCAGAGGCCGATCCGGGTGGAAAGGTATCGGTCAAAACTGAGGGTGATGTTATTGAGGTTAGCGACACTGGACCAGGGGTTCCCGTGAGCGACATGCAAAAAATTTTCATACCGTTCTTTACGACGAAGGCTAAGGGGCATGGGATCGGGCTGGCGCTGACGCATCGCATCATCACGCAACATGGATGGACGCTTACGGCCGCGAATTCGCCTGAGGGTGGCGCGGTTTTTACGATCAGCGTCTATCCGCGTTCATCTGCGGCTAAAATATTCACTCCAGCGACGATCGACTAAGGCTGCGATGTCGTCTCGGACAATGAGTTCATCCGGAAAGCCGGGTTTGGTGCGTGCGTCGATGACGATTGGAGCCGTGTAGACGAGATGGTGGCGTTGGATCGTCGTGTTGGCCGCGTAGATATCTGCGGCTGGTTCGAAGCGGGTCCAGGTGGACCACAGAAAATCCGTTGAGGATTGGGCTACGCGAGCATCGTCGTGTAAGACGATCAGTGGCCAATCTGCAAACACGGGATCTTTTGCTATGTTCGACGGTACCAACTCGCTTCCTTGTAGTACCAGACAACCTCCGCAAAACACTTCAGCACGCGAAATCGAAGCCGGCAATTGTCCCTGGAACTGTCTCGGCAACTTGCGAACCGGATCTCCCAAACCCAACATGATTGCTTTGCTGCCTTCGTTAACTTTGCCGCTCGTGTAATCAAGCGTATCCATCGACACGTTTGAAAAAATAAAGAGATCTGTCTCCGGGCGGAATCGTTCGAGTATATGTTCCAGTAAACGAGGAAAGTCTTTTAGATCCTGAGGCGTGTCCGTCA
>DATNFX010000274.1:0-14325 GCA_035606195.1 Pyrinomonadaceae bacterium | reverse complement strand
ACTAGGGCGCTTGATCGATTGCGAAACAAAATAAAAGACGGCAATCGCAACCAATGCAATTACAGCTAACAATAAAAGTGCTTGTACGTTGATACCCCTCGAGATCTGATTGTGCAACGATGGATTACCCGAGATCCCCTTCAGCTTCAACAGCAACTCGCTGGCTGACTGGAAGCGAGCCTCGCGATCCTTCTCCAAACATTTCTGAATGGTGATGTCGAGTTGATGCGAAACACGATTCGACCCGCGATTCAGCAAAACCGGAGTCTCACTCAGAATCGCAGAAATGGTTTCAGCATGCGTCGCTCGTACGTGTGGATTCGATCCGCTGATCAACTCGTACAGCACCGTTCCAATGCTAAAGACGTCCGTGCGATAGTCGAGTTTTTCACCACGCAGTTGTTCGGGCGACATGTAAGCAACCGTGCCCTGCAACACTCCTGCTTGAGAAAGATTGCTGAGGCTTTCCCCATGACCGTCTGCGGGTTGTTTTCGCTGAATGATCTTAGCCAGACCAAAATCGAGAACCTTTAGCTGCCCCGAAGGAGTGACCATGACGTTACCGGGCTTGATATCGCGGTGGATGATGCCGTGATTGTGAGCTTCTGCGATGGCGCCGACGAGTTGTTGCGCAAGGTCCAAAATCTCGACGTTCTCAACGACCTTGCGATGTATCAACTGGTAAAGAGTTTCACCCTCAACATACTGCATCACGATGAAGTGGTGATCTCCTTCATGCTCGATCCCGTAAACGGAACATATATTCGGATGGTCCAACTGCGCGACCGCCTGGCCTTCCTTGATGAGCTGGCGCTTGGCCCAGTTGTCGTTCACCAACTCCTGCGAGAGAAACTTCAAAGCCACCTTGCGATCGAGACGAGTGTCGGCCGCAAGGTAAACCTGGCCCATCCCGCCTTTACCAAGCCGCGAGAGAATCTTGTACGAACCGATCATGCGACCGATCATCGCCTCTTCTTCAGACCTGGTAAGAACTTCAAAACCAAGATTCAGGATCGGTTTATCGATGAAACTGTCGTGGGTATTAGCCGCGGAGACGAGTGAACAAACTTCGGCATAGAGCGACTCATTGCCGGCACAGGCTTGTGCAAGATAGGCCGCCCGTTCTTCGGCAGGCAGATCCAACGCCGCCTGAAAAACATTTTCGACCTGTGATAAGTCGCTATTCGCCATTTACCATCTCACGCAGCAACCACGCCTTCGCAAACCTCCAGTCGCGCATCACCGTAATCGATGAAACGCCCAGCACCTCGGCGACCTCATCGTTTTCCAGCCCGCCGAAATATCTCAGCTCAACCACTCGAGCTTGACGCTCATACTCCAGCGAAAACCGCGTCAACGCTTCGTCGAGAGCAATTAGTTGGTCCGGTACTCCAAAGTGAGCGACCGAAACCTCGGAGAGTGAAATCTGCACTGCCTTCCCACCACGCTTGTCGCGATGCTGGTCGCGCGCGTAGTTCAGAAGAATGCGACGCATGATCGTGGCCGCGATGGCAAAGAAGTGCGCGCGGTTTTGCCACCGGGTCTTGTTCTGATCGATGAGTTTCAGGTAGGCCTCGTTTACGAGAGCCGTGGTTTGCAGCGTGTGGTCGCGATTCTCGCGACGCATGTATCCGTGAGCAAGCCGGTGCAGCTCCTGTTCTACCAGCGGCAGAAGCTTGTCGAGGGCCGTCTGGTCGCCATTACTCCAATCAACAAGTAGACCCGTGATCTGAGATGAGTGGTCGGTCATGAATCCTCGGGGGTAAGGGTTCCAACAACTCGGAAGACCGAAGTGTTCACCACAAACTTCTTTACGCGAATTTTGCGAAAGAGTTCAGGTCTGGTGATAGCTCTTGAGGCGATCCAGTGCGTTATTAGTGGAGACTAAATCGGCTGGGTAAGAACCTCATCCCACGAGTGGTGACCATAAACCCGGCAACTCGCGTCTGAATGCGGCCCATTTATATAGCTCCAGCCGCTTTCTTGCAACCGAAATTCATGACAGGAGCCTTTTTCGCTGTGACAAAACTCAAGCAATCTTACTTAAGTGAAGGAACGGGGTTCGAAGCTGTTCGAGGGTGGGTAATGGCGGCCGTGAGTCTGGGATTTGTTGTTCTTTACGGCCTCGCTCTATTGGGAAAAATCAAAACAATCGCCGATCCCGCACTACTTACCCGAGTTGAACCGCTGGTCTTCGTCATCATTGGCTATTACTTTGGCCGCATTCCTGGACAACAAAACGAACAATCACTGAAAAGAGAGATCGCGCGCCTGTCGGAACGGGCTAACGCCGCTCAGCAAGCGATGGTGTCGGCGCGTGAGTTGAGTGGAACACTCGACGAGAAAGTTAAGAACGCGCGCACCGCCCTCGCACCCGACGCCATCGCTCTCGTCGCCAGAACCGCCAAAAGCCTCGACAACACAAATCGAGAACCCGGCTCTGTGGTAGCCGCTTTCAATATTCTCAGTTCGTAGGATTACGACCGTGACAATCACACAAGAACAATTCGACTCTTTGCTTTCCTGGCTCAACGCCGATCGTGAGCTGGCCGGGAAGAACTATGAGGCGATTCGTTCCAGTCTCGTCAAAACGTTTGTGTTGAATGGCTACAACGATGCTGAAGATCTTGCCGACGAGACGATCAATCGCGTCATAAGTCGATTGCCGGATATCGTGATTGGTTACACGAGCGAGCCTGCGTACTACTTTCACGGCGTCGCCAGGAACATCATTCGTGAAAGACGAAGACGAAGAGAGATTTCCGGCGAAGGTGTGGAGATCGTGGTTGAGCCTCAAGCTGAGCCAAGCGAGAAGTCGGTGTGTCTCGGTCACTGTCTTCGTCGTTTGCCGGCGAATAAGAGGGATCTGATTCTTGAGTATTACTTGTACGAGGGAATTCGAAAGATCGAGCACCACAGGGACATGGCGGTCGAGATGAAAATAAGTACGGGAGCCATTCGCAACCGCGCCCACAAAATCCGATCGAACCTCGCAGACTGCATGCGCGAATGTGCTCTGATAAAGAAGGGCCAGCCTTGTCCCTTAAGATCCCTGCTGAGGGACTTGCCACAAAAAGGCACAGAAAGCACAAAAGGGAACAGGAATTCCGGTTATGTGCTTTCTGTGCCTTTTAGTGGCTAATCGCCGTGGACGGTTGGCGCGTCGGCGTGGGGCACGAAGCACATCCGGCAGCGTGCTTCATATTTGTCTGAGGCGCCGACAGCGACTCGTTCGTCGGAATCGAACGTGCGCTGTGAATAATTCGCCGGCTGGCCACACTTCATGCAGATGGCGTGGGTTTTGGTGATGTGTTCGGCGATTGCCAGAAGCTGCGGCATCGGTTCCCACGGTTTGCCGGTGTAATCCTGATCGAGCCCGGCGATGATCACGCGCACGCCGCGCCGCGCGAGAGTGTTCGCAACTTCCACCAGATCGTTGTCGAAAAACTGTCCTTCATCGATCCCCACGACCTCCGTATCCGGATCGACTTTGGCGAGCACTTCCGCCGCCGAGCGACTATTCGCCGAGTCGTGACGCATCTCAGAATGCGAAACAATCTGATTCTCCGAAAAGCGCGAATCGATTTCCGGCTTGAACACCTGTACTTTCTGCCGCGCAATCTTCGCGCGTCGCAAACGCCGGATCAGTTCTTCTGATTTTCCTGAGAACATCGAACCGGCAATTACTTCCACCCAACCAGCATTCTCACGCGAGCGCGGGGGTGGTTCTTCGTGATTCACTTGTGCGACTAGTTCATCCATCGGGGTCTGTTCGTTTGTAAAGTCTGGGGTTGTAAAAAGGTGCAAAGGCGGCAATCAATGCGAGCTCAAAACTCATCGATCGGGTGACCAGATCGCGTGACAAAACTCCCCACGCTCCCTGTTTACTGCGGATATCGTGACCGCCGGTGACCTCGTCGATGACATTACCCAGCTCACGACGGCCCTCGACCACACTCTTTACGATTTGTGGAGGTACTGAGATGGACGGTGCGGCGCCAAATGAGCCCTGGTCTCCGTCAGTCGCAAACGCCCAACCGCGTAGAAACGTATGCCATTCACCTTCGATTGAGACCGAATGGAAACCGCCTTCGAGACCAACGTAAATGTCGGCTTCCAGTCGCCGGCTACGCAACGCATCGCGCGCCGCAAGCGCTCGTTCGCGGGCACCCTGCATCAGTTGCCAATCGGTAAGCGGCATGGCAGGCACGTTGGTTTCCACGCGCCTTGCGACCACGTTTGCGTTAGCCCAATCGGGGTCAATGGTGGCAACACGTGCAACACTGGCACGCACTGCCATGATTTTTGCCGCACGATCAGACCCCAGGGCGATTGTCTTAACTGGCACCGTTACTCGATTGGTTCCTGCCGTCGGGAGATAGATACAAGCTGAATTGCGTGAGAGGCTATAACACAGAAAAGCGATCCGTCAAAACTGCACTACAGCAGACATGTTTTGCGACTCCGTGACATAAAGAAGTGAAGGCTTCGAAGTTGGAGAGGAACTTAGGGAATCGGTGTTTGAGAGTCGAGCAGCGGCGTCAAAGAAATATTGACAGAACGACGACATAGGAATAGCCTGTCGGACCTCTGATTCGCATCTTCAATTGCCCAGAGCACCCTCGGATTTTCTGTACGACTTAAACCTGTTTAGCGCCGTTAGGGAAGAATATTTCGAGGCCTAGAGTCTTCCCGGAACAAATTGGCTCCCAACCCCCCTTTTAGGAGGATCTAGCGATGAAGAGCAAAGAATGGACGCTCATGTTCTATTTCGCCAGTGATAACCCACTGGCTTCCACGATTGTTTCGCAACTTAAGGCTATCAAGGACGCGGGGTACCATCCGGATGCAAATGTGATTTGTCACTTTGACCCCCACGATCCGAACACGCCAACGCACATTTTCGACGTCAACCACGTAAGCAAGTTCTGGAACCCAAACCAATCGGAGGTAGGCTTCAGAAACAACGATCCGTTTATTAGAGACCTGGTGATGGATCGGCTCTGGGGAGAGGGCAACGAAACTATTCGACAAGCAGTCATCGCTCACATCGGAAGGGACGACTGGACTCCGAAAGGTACGAAGTATGATCCACCCGAGCCCAAGGCTGAAATGGAAGGAGAACAGGATCCTGATAAAGCGCTCGAAAGTTTCCTCAAGTTCTGCCGTGAGTCGTACCCAGCTCGACACTACATGCTCTTTATTCTCGGACATGGTCAGGTCGTCGGTAACGACAATCTTCTTTTCGATGACCACGCCAGCAAAAAGGCGCTGACATTAACCAAGCTGGGCGAAGTCCTACGCACTTTCAATGCCGACGTTGAGCACGATAGCGAGCCGGGCCAGGTTGAACTGATAGCTCTCCATAGTTGTTCGATGAGCGCGATGGAGGTCGCCTACGAACTAAAAGGCGCCGCTAACTATATGCTGGCTTCGCAGGGACCTAATTACGTGGGAAATCTGCCTTACAAACAGATCCTGATTCGAGTCTTTAATGATCTGAACGCAGATATCGCCTCTACCGACATTAGCGGAGTTGGTCCAGATAACGGGCAGCAGAGTTTTGTCCACCGATTGGTCGAACCGGCTGAGGAAGTGTCTAAGTTTATCCGTGAAAAGCTTTCACCTGAAACTCAGGACGCTCTTAAGACGTTCGGGTCTGCAACGGCATCCGCTTCGACATTGCTGTCGGACATCCTCGAGGATCTTAACAAGCTCCTCCCGCGCGAAGACATTCATGATGAATTGCTGAAAAAGATCCACAGCAACGGCGCCAGTAACGGGAACGGGACAGGCAACGGCAAGCGCCTACTCGGCGGAGTCAATCGCAAAAGGTTTAATCGCCACCTTCTTGCCGACGTATTCCCCGAACTATCTCGTTTTCCGAGACAAAACATCGAGACTATGTTGCGTAAGATCTTTTACTACAGTCTCTACAATAGTTACGACTTTCAGTTGGCAGGATACCCGTATGACCTGTGCCTAACCAATCTGAATAAGGTCCCGGAGACTGAGGAGCCAATCAATCAATTGGCCGACACTCTGATGACAGCCCTGAACGAAGACCCGATGGCCAAGCAGCTTATTCTCCTGGCGCACTGGGACGCTCAAAGCTTTTATCAGGAGGATTATGTTGACCTGTACGATTTTTGCTTCTCTCTCACGAATCGAACCAACGAGTTAGTGGGTGGGTTTATTGCGGCTGGTCTAATAAAGACTGATCCAATTGACCCCGATCTCGTAAAGGCAGATCCCACACAGGCGGAGGTGTTAAGGGCTAAACAGATCGAGGCTGCGCTAAAAGCCTTTCCCACTCTTGAGGGTATTGTCAATGCCTGTAACAAGATGAAGAACGTGCTGGAAAAAGGCAGCGGAAAGTTGACCACTCTGGCTGCGTTCGCCGGGCCTGCCTTCCAATACTCACACGGCCACTCGATCTTCTTCCCCTGGACGCGACCAACCGATCGCATGTGGGAAACAGAGTACGAGGAGTACCGGTTAAATGAAAAAACCCACTGGCGGAAATTTCTGGACGTCTATTTCAAAATGACCATGCGTAAAACCAGGGAAGACGAGCTTGGAGAAAAGGGAAAACCGAGACTTCCCGAGGGCAGCGAAGCGAAACGACAGACAGGATCCGACAACTTGGACACCAACCAACTTCTGGCGCTGATCGGCCAAATTGGAGCGCACGTGTTTGCAGGTGATGGAAGCTTATCGAAGCCAGGTCCCGATGCTCCGATGGGGAGTCGGGGACCCGATGATCCAGCTGGCGCCTCAAACTGCACGTGCCCGACTATTAAAAACTACCCGTCTTACACCAGCACAGTGAAACTGGACGGTGGTAAGGAGGTGCCGTTCCATGCAAGCGAAGATTTCCTGGAGGGTCAGCTCCTGGTCCGCGATTCAAATGGTTCGTAACGAATGAGAGCGACGCTTGCACTACTGCTGATTCTCTTAAGTCTTCCCCTGCTGGAAGTAAATGCCCCGAGGCGTTCAGCGAGCCTCGGGGCTGTGATGGGGCAAACCTCACCAAGCCCTACCAACAATCCCATCACTGTGGAAGAGCGCCGAAGTGTCTTAAACGAACTGGAAGCATCAATTCGACTCGCACTCAGTAAGGGAAAGACGCTGGAAGCTGCTCGTAGTTTGACTCGCGCGGGCCGTCTGCAATTGCTCTTGAACGATCCGAAGACCGCCGTTGCCAGTCACCTCCAGGCTCTGGACTTGCTTCGACAATCACCCGATCCACAGCTTGTAATTGACAACCTGACGGGCAAGGGCGCGGCCTATTTGAATATGCCGCCCAGTACGGATCCCAACGCGCCTGACAATCTCGACCTCGCACAGGCAGCACTCGAAGAAGCTATCAAATCAAGCAGAGACATTCATTACGTAGCAGGCGAGGCAGAGGCACTGCTCCTTCTCAGCGAACGCCAAAATCTAGCGAATCATGCTACCGCAGTGGTCACTGCGCAGGAAGCTCTGGCCATCTGGAAAAATGAGAACAATAAGGATGGCCTCGCGCGTGCCTATGACAAGATTGGAACTTACTACTACGCTCAGAACTTAGTTGCCGAGGCAAGTGAGAACTGGGAGCGGGCTCTCACACTCTTTCGCGGATTGAATGACAAGGCCAAGCAAGCCTCAATACTAATTTCATTAGCTTTTGTCGAATACAAGAAAGCGGATTGGCAAGCATCTGTTACTTATCTTGGTCGAGCCTACCCGATGCTGGATGAACAGGCTGAACCAATGCAAATGGGCAGGCTCGCTGCAGGTTTAGGCGCATCATTCATGGAGAGCGGATCACTCGAACTTGCGGTGACGCAATATCAGAGAGCGCTCGATTTATATCGCCGAGCCGAGGATCGAAGTGGAATTGGCTACACAACGCGCAGTCTGGGACTATTGTCTTTCCTTTCCGGGGATCTCAATCAATCAATGAATTACCTGGAAGAAGCTCTAAAGGCCTATAAGTTTGAGCTTGGAACTGCGAGCGTGCTCGAAATTCGTGGTCGAGTTCATATAGTGCGTGGCGAATACGCAGCGGCGCTGACTGATCTCGAATCCGCCCTCAACCTGTATACAAAAATCGGGAATCCGAACGAGGCGGCTCGTGTAGTCGCTTTGATAGGGCAGGCATACGATCGCCAGGGACAGTCGAGTCGTGCAAGAGATTATTATGAGCAAGCCTTAAAGACTTTTGTCACCCAACATGACCGCGTAAACCAATCAGCCGTCTACTATGCCCTGGGCAAGATGGAAATGAAGGTGCGTGATTACGCTTCTGCAAGTGAGCACCTGCGACAATCGATCGAGGTCACGGAAGGCATCAGACTCAGGCCCAGCGCTGATTTGATGTCTGCCTTCTCCGCAACTGTGCAGGATCGCTACGAAGCCTACGTCGAATGTCTGATGAAGCAGCATGAGCTGCAGCCAACACACGGATTTGCAATTAAGGCGTTTGAGACAAGTGAACTTGGTCGAGCGCGCACTCTTTCTGAAATGTTACTCGCGATGCAGGCCAACCTCGCACCCGGGGTCGATCCGAAGCTCGCGGCTCGACAAAAATTGTTGCAACAGGTAATCCGCCTGAGAGAGAACGATCGCGTAAGCCTGCTCGCACAAACAGCCGGGCCTGAAAAACTAAAAGCTCTTGAAGATGTGATCGCACGTTTGGAAGTCGAATATAAGACCCTCACCGACACGATCCGATCGCGCTTTCCAGCCTACGATGAAATCAGCAGACCCACTGCGTGGGATCTGTCCCGCATTGAAAGCGATGTGCTGTCGGACGACGACGTCCTGCTCGAGTACATTCTGGGCGCTGAGAACAGTTATGCCTGGACTATTACGCGGAATGGGTTCACGAGTTACAAGCTTGGTCCACAAAAGAATATTAACGAAGCAGGGCGGCGAGTTTATGACTTGCTTTCAAATCCTCCTACGTCAGGTAGCGAAGCTGAATTAAAGAAAGCCACCGCGGAACTCAGCCGGTTGGTTATCGCTCCCGTAGCCACTACTTTGAATAAAAAACGAATTATCCTGGTTGCTGATGGTTCACTCAATTACATACCGTTTCAATTGCTGCTGAATAGCTTAGCCAATAATGAGCCATTGATTGCAAACTACGAGATCGTAAACGTGCCGTCAGCATCGATCCTGGGACAGTTGCGCCAGGAGAAGCAGCAACGCCGGCCCGGCATGAAGGTTCTGGCGGCGTTTGGTGATCCGGTCTTTGCGTCGAACTACGCGCAATATAAAAACTCGAGCGCCGGCGAATTCGTGGCAGCCGATACAGAAATTCCCACCTGGCAGCACGCGTGGCGCGATATCGAAGTGGAGGGAGACAAGTTCGATCCCAACAGTATTCAACCGCTGCTGTACACGAAGCGTGAGTTAAAAAATCTGACTGAGATTGCCGGCGCGCAGTCGCGCGTTGTGAGTGGCTTTGAAGCCTCTCGTAAAACTCTCGATAATCTCGATCTGTCGCAGTACTCGATTCTTCATTTCGCGACTCATGGATTGCTAGACCCCAAGAGACCTGAACATTCCGGATTCTTTCTTTCAATGGTCGATCAGTCGGGTCGTCCGCAGGATGGCTTTATCACCATGCAGGATGTTTATCGTCTTCATGCGCCGGTCGATCTCGTCGTGTTGAGTGCGTGCAGAACGGGACTCGGGAAAGACGTCCGAGGCGAAGGATTGATCGGTCTGACTCGCGGTTTCATGTATGCCGGAGCGTCGAGTGTAGTGGCGAGCTTGTGGAAAGTTGATGATGAGGCGACAGCGGAATTGATGAAGCAGTTTTATACAAACATGCTCCAGAAAGGTATGCGGCCGGCAGAGGCATTGCGCTCAGCGCAGAATACTCTGCGACAAAATCCGGAGTGGCAGTCTCCGCATTTCTGGGCTGGTTTCGTACTCCAGGGAGAGTTTAAAGAACCAATCCGCATGCCCGCACCCAGCGGCGCTCCACGAGCTGTTCAGAACACCGTCGGCATCGCCTTCCTTCTACTTCTTCTCACCGGCATCGCCTGGGGCTACCGCCGCCGCCGCGCGAATTAAATCCGTTTTCCAATCCGTGTAAACTGTGGCTTATTCGACGTTGAAGAAATAGCTGCCCTGGATTCGTGTGAAGGAACCGTCGGGAGTGAGGCGAAACATCTTGATTGCATATTGTCCGGGACTTAATGACGAGGCGGGAATCCTAATCGTTACGGTTTGATCGTCGCGTTTCTCAATCGGCAGATCCTGCTCTGATTCATCACCACTAACCAACTTGACGCGATAGTCCTTTGCGCCTTTAGCCTGTTCTGGAATAGCGAGATTCACTTCAACACCCGGCACCCCCGATTCGAGCTTCACTTTCGCCGGCGCAGAGCCCTGAGCACGGGTTGCGGTGCTGATCGACAAGGCGAGCGGCGCATAATTCATCGCAGGCCTCAAAGCCAGGTACCCGCCACCCGCAATCATCGTCACCGCAGCCGCTATCGCCGCAAGTCGCAATGACTGAACTTGCCAGAACGCTCCTAACCGCTCAAAAAAACCGGGATGAGGGATCGGCTTCACAACGGGAGCACCACGTTCGGACGCAGCTCGCTCCAGTAGTTCTGACGTAAACCTTACCTTCTGCTGCCCCTCAGCCGTAGTCAAATAACTCTTCTCAAAACCTTTACGTTCCCCCGCCTCGAGTTCGTCTCGGACGTACTGGTCCGTCACTTCATCAACTACCGTATCAAACTCCTCCACAAATGCGGGGTCGCTCAGCAGTCGAAGCTCGAGTCTTTCTTCGTCCGCCTCCGGCAATTGGCCAAACAAATACCGTCTTATTTCGTTTTCCAGATCTTTAGTGATGGTGGCAACTCCTCCCACTGGCCGCTAATTACTATGACTCTGAAGCGTATTTTTGTTCTTGCCATGATGGTCAATACACCGAAGCACGCATTTTTCGAGGTTTACGCGCAGATGATGCGCCCGGGTTCGCAGGGCGCCTTCGGAGATTGACAGCTCGTTTGCCATCTCCCGGTGATGCACCACTTTGTCATGTCCCTGGTAAAGATGGTAATCAAGAATAAACTCCTGCTTATCCGGCGGTAGTTCCTGCAGGCATTTCGTCAAACATTCCGACGTATCGCTCATGGGAGGCTCGGGCTGGAGACCTTGCGGCAACACTTCCGTGGCGGTGGGGACTTCCCTCCGCCGTCCGGCTTCCATAACAATGTTTCTGGCGACACCGTGAAAGTAACGCGCGGGATCGCCGACGTAGCCAGCCTGGATCTCCGGCAAACGCTTCATTACCCGATCGATGGCTTCGTCCGTATAGTACTCGGCGTCACTCACGCCCTTGGACACAAAGATGCGTATCAATCCGGCGCGAATCACTTCATAGCGTTGACCTGCTTTTTCGCGGTCCGGATCGAGCCATTCAAGCAATTCATCAAATGGAGCCTTCGGGGGGGTCAACTTTTTACCAGTTCCTCAGTTTTGGGGATCGAAAGACGTGTTGTGGAGCCGCTGCATAAAACTAGCTCAGAAGCTGGACTATGGCAAGAACCCTCATCTTGACATTCAATTCTGTGGTTGCTGTAATCCGAGTTAAATAACCGGCAATGGATGCGCGCTGGTGGAGGTAGTTTGAGTGACGATCGATGAGTTAGTTTACGATTGGAATACAGTTGAACCCTCTCTCACGGCGCCCGGTCGCCATATAAGCATTGACGACGAAACCTTGCGCGACGGTTTGCAGTCGCCTTCGGTTTCGGAACCGGCGGTGGAGCAGAAACTCGAGCTGCTTCACTTGATGGAAGCTCTCCAAATCGATACTGCCGACATCGGTCTACCAGGCGCCGGAGGAACCCACGCGGCCGGAGTCGAACGATTAGCGCGCGAGATCGCCAACAAGAAACTCAAGATAAGACCAAACTGTGCGGCGCGAACTCATCGCAACGACATCATCCCGATCGTCGAAATCTCGCAACGCGCCGGAATCCCGATCGAAGCGTGTACATTCATCGGCTCGTCTTCAGTTCGATTTTTTGCGGAAGACTGGACGCTCGAAAAGTTGCTGCAAATGACGGAGGAAGCGGTGTCGTTTGCCGTGAGCCAGGGACTTCCGGTCATGTACGTCACCGAAGACACGACGCGCGCCAAACCGGAGACGATTCGCGCGCTCTACACAACCGCCATTCGTTGTGGAGCGAAAGCAGTTTGCGTTTGCGATACCGTCGGACATTCAACACCTGACGGTGCGCGCGCAGTCATTCGCTTTGTGAAGAACATCATCGAGGAACAGGGCGGTAACATTCGTCTCGACTGGCACGGCCATCAGGATCGTGGCCTCGGCGTCATCAATTCACTGGCTGCGATCCAGGGTGGCGCAGATCAGGTTCATGGCTCAGCACTCGGAATTGGCGAGCGTGTCGGAAATACGCCGCTCGATCAGTTGCTGGTGAATCTGAAACTGCTCGGCTGGATTGATAACGATCTGTCGCGCCTCGGTGAGTATTGCAAAACTGCCGCGCGTGCGTGCTGTTGGAACGTACCGGCAAATTACCCGGTGTTTGGACGCGATGCGTTTCGCACTGCGACCGGTGTTCATGCGGCCGCGGTAATCAAGAGCTACAGGAAGGGCGATCAACGCCTCGCTGATATCGTTTACTCGGGCGTTCCGGCAGGAGAGTTTGGGCTCGAGCAAGTAATCGAGATTGGCCCGATGAGCGGAAAATCAAACGTCATTTACTGGCTCGAGAAACGTGGCCTCGAACCAAGCGAGGTTCGCGTGAATCGCATCTACGAAAGAGCCAAAGCGGCGAATGGGGTGCTCGAAGAGAGCGAGATTATGAGTTTGTTGTGACCAGTGTTCATCCGCGTAAATCTGTGGCCCAACTCATATCGTCCCCTCACGTGACGCGTGCACTCCGTTCGTTCGAAACAAACGCTGACGCTATTACCGAGGAACAGATCCGGATCTGTTCGATCCCTGCAAGCCCGTTTGGTGAACAGGCACGAGCGGAATATCTCAGCCGGAAGTTTTCGGATCTCGGATTAACAGATGTTGAGATCGACGAAGAAGGAAACTGTCTTGGTCTGCTCAAAGGTTCTTCACAAACGCCGCTGCTCGTCGTAAGCGCGCATCTCGATACAGTCTTCTCAAAAGACACTGATTTCACCGTTACCCGCCGCGACGACAGGCTGTTCGCACCGGGAATTGCAGACGATGGCTGTGGTCTCGCCGCTCTGATTGCCCTCGTCCAGGCGATTCAAACCGAGCAAATACCGATCGAAGGTTCAATCTTGTTCGTGGGAACGGTCGGCGAGGAAGGCGAGGGGAATCTGCGCGGCGTTCGCTATCTTTTTACCAAAGGCCGTTGGGCGACGCAGATCGAAGCGTTTCTTAGTTTCGATGGACCAGGACTCGATCGCATTACCAATCGAGCGCTCGGATCGCATCGTTATCGCGTTGAGATTAGTGGACCGGGGGGTCATTCGTGGGGCGACTTCGGTTTACCAAATCCGGTTCACGCAATTGGCCGGGCGGTCTCGCGACTGGCTGCGTATCCGGCTCCGAAAGAACCACGCACGACGTTCAATGTGGGACGAATTGAAGGCGGCACGAGCGTCAACTCGATTCCGAGTCATGCGAGTATGGAGGTAGATCTGCGCTCTGCTGCCGAAAGAGAGTTGCAGCGTCTGGACGCTTTCTTTCGTCGCACGATGAGAGAAGCGGTTGACGAAGAAAACGCGATCAGACGAGCCGGGGATCCGCCACTGAAACTCAAAGTTGATCTGATTGGTGAGAGGCCGACAGGCGAGACGCGCGCCGATTCGCCTGTGGTAGAAGTCGCACTCGAAGCGACGAGAGCGTTGGGCGTCACTCCACGACTCGATCAATCGTCGACTGATTCTAATCTTCCGATCTCTCTCGGGATACCAGCAATCACACTCGGAGCGGGCGGCAGCTCCGGCGCCTCGCACAGCCTCGACGAATGGTACGATCCACGCGAAAGAGATCTGGGATTAAAGCGTGGCCTCCTGGTTGTACTTGGGATCGTTGGAATCAAACCGAATATTTAGCCGCAGATATTTTAGTTGATCGGAATCGAAACCGTCGCTGATCCGGCTTTGCCCGGTGGGAAGCGCTTCTGTCGCGCGATTCTCAACGCGTTTGCATCGCCACCTGATGCCTGTGTCACGCGTCCCGATTCATCATAGGTGACCGTAACAACAACTCTCTTGGCGCCGGGTTTTACAGCGTCTACGGGTGCAGCAGCAGCTGTCGGGTTCTCTGCGGCCTTGGCAGCAGCTTCCCGAGCCTTACGT
>DATNFX010000273.1:0-6548 GCA_035606195.1 Pyrinomonadaceae bacterium | reverse complement strand
TCGGCCTCTTTCTTTCTCGTAGCGTCGAGTCGTGCGAGCATGTTCTTGATGTCTTTTGCACCTTTGATTGCCACGTAGACCGTGATGGTCGAATACCAAACCACGCACGCAATAGTCATCGTCCACCAAAACCAGTGATTCGGCATTTATGCTGTTCTCCCTTCGACGTGGCTTTGTGGTTTAAGTAGCGAGCCGATAACCATCGCTGCTCCTGACAAAATGTAGGTGGCGATTCCCGAATAGTAGGGACCGATAGACTTCGCGAGTGCGCCTGTTGAAGGTAACTGTTCCATCACCAGATAAGTCACTGGAATGATCGCGCTCACCAGAATCGCAGCGCCTGCCCCCCAACTATTTGCTTTGCGCCAGTAACAACAAGCGATCAGAAGCACTGAGATGCTTGCCAGATAAATCGTGCCGGTCACGCCGAGATAGGTCCAAAGATCGCCTTTGAGCGGATACCACAACCCATATAGCAGGAGGAAAATTCCGATCAGCGCGATGATGGTTCGATTCCAAAACAGACCTTTACGTTCCGACCATGGTCTTTTCCGAAACGGCGCAAGGATGTCGTTATAGATCACGCTACACCACGTCAACATGTACGACGAGTCAGTTGACATATCAGCCGCCAGCATCGCAGCGACCAGAATCCCCATGAGCCCGGCCGGAACAGCAGTGCTGAGATAAGTCGGCATCGCTTCGAGTGTGTTTGCGACTGGACCAAGCGTCGCGAGTGCGGCGATACCCCAGATGCCGGGGATCAGAAAACGACACACAAAAAAGAAAGCAGTTCCCGTGTAGACCCGGCGGCCGGTTTGGGTATCCTTTGCTGCCAGGACACGAGCGATGATTGTTTGCCAGGTGAGTACTGCCGCGGTATTCAACATGAGGTTGAATAACACGTACTGCCAGCCCATGGTTGGATTCACGAAGGGATTAAAGCCACCGGCGCCGTACTGTGTTTCTACAGTCGTCACCAGCTTTTCCCAACCCACATTCACGAGAATGAGAATCGTTACCAGGATCAGACCCACGCTCATTACGACGAACTGTAGAAAGTCAGTGACAAGCACTGAAAGCATTCCGCCGAGAATTGTATAGACTGCTACCCCGACGAGAAGCGCAGTCATCATGATCTCGAGGTAACGGACGTTTAATCCGGCGACGAGGACCAGAAACTGACCGCCGGTACGTAGAAAAACGCCCATGTTCAAGAGTCCGCCGAGCACGATCACGACGCCGGCAGCCCAGCGAATACGTTTGCCAAATTTCTGTTCGAGCAATTCGGGAATCGTGATTACACCTGAATCACGCAGTGGCTTGATCACGAATCCCGTCAGACCGACTCCTGCCATTGCGACTGCCATCAGAATTCCTGGGGTAGCTCCCGCAAAGCCCTTTTCGTAGCCATTCTGCGCGGTGTACATGCAGGTGACGATGCCGAACTCCGTTGCCGCGAGTGACGCGATTCCGAGATAGACATCCATCTCTCGGCCGGCAACGAGAAAGTGCTCGACCTTGCCGACGTACTTTCGGACCATCAAACCGGCGACCATAGTCACCAGCAGGTACAAACCAACGATGCTGCCATCCAACAGCCAATTGAAGTTTGTCATGAGCTACCGAAATCCCTTTCGTAAGCGGGTTGCGAGCAGATTTGAATCTTAGATCTGGAGATTTCTTCCACCGCCGAGATCGCAGGTGCGAAAGTTCGTCTCAGGTCTATGTCATTACTGGACGAAAGGGAAGCTTTAACTGCTCCCGTGAAAGCATTCTTTAGTTCGGTTCCGAAATTAATTTTTCGAATACCACACGCAATCGATTCATGAAGAAGCTGCGCCGAAACGCCGGAACCGCCATGCAGGACCAAAGGAGTTTGAGGTATTGCCGCGCTAATTTCCTTTAGTCTTCCGAAATCCAGCTTAACCTCTCCTTTGTAAAAACCATGGGCTGTGCCGACCGCTACGGCAAGTGCATCCACGCCAGTCTCACTAACAAAACGTGTGGCGTCAGCAGGCTCAGTGAAGGGAGATGCGGTAGTCGACTCACTGTTTTGTCCGACGTGTCCCAACTCACCCTCAACCGATACTCCGCGTGCATGTGCCAGATCCACCACGCGACGCGTGAGGGCACAGTTATCATTGAAAGCCAATTTCGAACCGTCAATCATCACGGATGTATAACCCTCGTCGATGCACCGCGCTGCCAGGTCGTAACTACAGCCATGGTCCAAATGCAGCGCTACAGGTTCTTCGAGTTGATCCGCCGCAGCGTTAGCCATCGCAACAATCATTCGTAAACCGAGATAGTTAATCGTGGCTTCGGTCGTTTGCAAAATAATGGATTCATTAAGCGCGTTTGCGGCACGTGTATGCGCAATCAATGTCTCCGCGTTGTAGAAATTCAGTGCCGCAACAGCTTTGCTTGCGCGCGTTGCGGCGGCGAGCAAAGGCTGAATGGAACAAAGCTTATGCATTACATGCCTAAATGGGCTGCGGATGATTTGACTGTATGAATTCCTGCAACTCTGTCTGCGTTGGCTGCCCTGCTGTTCCTCCGATGCTGATGGCGGACAATGCGCCGCAGGCGTTGCCGATTCGTAAACACTCGGAAACTGGTTCCTTCATCAGGTACGCAGACAGGAATCCCGCATCGAAAGAATCACCCGCTCCAGTTGTATCAAGAGCTTTGACTCTGAATCCTGGGTCAGTAAAGAGTTCGTTATTCTGAATCGCGATAGCACCTTTCGCCCCACGTTTGACCACGACACAGGGAGTCTTTTCTCCTAGCATTTTCAACGCGGCTTGCGCCGTTTTTGCCCTACTGAGTTTGATAGCCTCCCGCTCATTGACGAACAATATATCTGTGTGCTTTAGAACCGAATTGATTTTGCTGTTCCACCTGTCACTCGGATCAGAATTCGGGTCAAAGGAAGTTGTTAATCCGAGTGCTTTGGCGTGTTGCAGTATTTCTCCGAACGAGGGCTGCAATCGCTTCTGTAGATAGTAAGAAGTCAGGTGCACGTGATCGTGTTGTTTCAACAACGCGTGGTTGGCGCGATCAGCGGTGAGAGAAGCAATCGCTCCAGGATAGGTGATCAGCGCACGATCTCGTCTGCCGCTGAGCGCAAGCGTGACGCCGGTTTTTTCATCGGATTTGCGTAACACGTTGCTTGTTGCTATCCCTAAGTGCTTTAGCGTCGTTATGCAGAAGTCACCGAAGGAGTCTCGACCCACCTGACTCACGAATGTCACTTTGTGCCCGAGCTTCGACATCCCTACAGCAAAGATCGCAGAGGCGCTGCCGAGAGTTAACTCACAATCCTGCGCCAGGATCTCGGCTCCCATTTCCGGCACTCCACGCAGACCCGTCGCCACGATGTCAACGTTCAACTCGCCGATAACGAGAACTGACGGTCTCTTCATGTTGATCCGGCAAGCGCTTTCAAATACTATCGATATACTTTTGATTGCTTTCGAATGGTTTTGGATTCTAATATAACGTCAAAGCGAATTGCAAAAGGAATATTACCGCCGCGCCCATCAAGATCAATGACCGCTTCTTCCAAACTTCTCGATCTCTCTACAGCCGAACGTGAATCGCTCGGTCTGGTTCACACGTTACGCGAGATTCTGCAGCAACCACAAACCTGGCGCCGGACTTATGAGAAAGTTCAGTCTGCTTCCGGACTGATCACGCAATTTTTGGAAAGTGGCGGCATAGGCGCGAAGTCGCTCAACGTGTTTCTGGTAGGCGCCGGTACTTCGGATTACATCGGAAAATCTGTTTGCGCGTTGTTACAGAAAAGTTGGCTTTGCAATGTCGAGGCTGTTCCGAGCACAGATCTCCTGACGAATATGGAAGACCACGTCATTCCCGAGCGCGACTATTTATGGATCTCTTTTTCGAGATCCGGAGACAGCTCGGAAGGAGTGGCGGTTTTAGAACGAGCGTTGACGCAGTTTCCGCGAATCAAGCACCTGATAGTTACCTGCAATCGAAATGGAAAGATGGCCCGGTCATTTGAAATTGAAAAAAATGTTTTGAGTCTTGTTCTTGATGATGAGGTAAACGATCGTGGTCTCGCGATGACGAGTTCCTTTTCAAACATGGTAATCGCGGCGCAGGCTCTGGCTCACCTCCGAACGCTCACCGCTTATGGTTCGATCGTAGAGAATCTTGCGATGTCGGCGTCGCTCGTGCTTCCGCCGGCAATGAGTGTTTGTGAACGGATGGTTGAGCAAGGATTTTCCAAAGTATGTTTCCTCGGAACCGGGCCACTCAAAGGAGCTGCGATCGAGTCGGCGCTGAAGGTGTTGGAGCTCACGGGCGGCCGGGTGATGGGGTTTGCTGAGTCGTTTCTGGGGTTAAGACATGGGCCGTTATCTGCGGTTGATAGCGAAACTCTCCTCGTCGCATTTTTATCGGGCGATTCTCGACGCAGAGCATTCGAGCTTGATTTGCTCAAAGAGATCGAAGATAAAAAACTCACCGAGAAATGCTTGATCGTTGCGCCAACAGCCGTGGCAAACGTCGCACACAATGCTCTTCATCTGGAGCTCTCAGGTCCCATCTCCGACCTGTATTTTCCGCCGTTATTCGTGCTGGTGGGTCAGTTGTTAGGCTTGCTTGCATCGCTTCGAGAGGGCTTGCGACCTGATGAGCCGAGCCCCCGCGGCGCCATTAGCCGCGTAGTCTCACACGTCACGATTTATTGATTATGGCCGCTTTGCTCCAAAGGTAGAGTTCACACTTAGATCGGGTCAGTACAGGGAGCGGTAGCGACCTGGTCAGCCATGGTGCTCAAGAAACATTAGGAATATGCATGCTAATCGTTGACCAGGTCGCTACCGCTCTCTGTACTGACCCGATCCAAGTGCGATTGTCGGACTTAACGCGATGCTGAGTTTGACTAAACCAGGACGAGTTTGAGTTCGCGTGCTCGCAAGTCGTTTTGGAGGTCTGACGGCAGGCCCCGGTCGGTGACAATGACGTCGATATCCGATAGCGGAACGATGCGGGAAAGACTCCTTTTCCCAAACTTACTCGAGTCGGCGACGAGAATTTTTTCCCGTGCGATTCGGGCCATCACCTGATTGACTTGTGACTCTTCCACATTTGGTGTGCTCAAGCCGAAATCCAGATCGCATGCATCGACTGCCAGAAAAAGCTTATCAGCCGATAACTGGGCCAGTATGTCTTCTGCAAAATGTCCCACTGCGGATAACGAATTCTGGCGTATGACGCCACCGAGAAAGATCAGTTGAATGTCCTTAGCGCCGAATAGTTCCATGGCGATGTTCAGGCCGTTCGTAATGACTTTCAGATCTTTTTTGTGTTTGATCTGGCGAGCTATCTGCTGAGTGGTTGTGCCGGAGTCGAGAATGATTGAGTCGCCATCATTGATCATGTCGGCGGCAGCGGCTCCGATTCTCCGCTTCTCGTCGGCATGAAGTTCCGCCTTGACCTTGAGAGACGGGTCCATGCTGACGGTGGCCGCTTTAACTGCACCGCCGTGAGCGCGCCGAATCAGTCCACGCTCGTGAAGCGCCTTCAGGTCGTTGCGGATCGTCACTTCCGAGGTTTTGAATCGCCTGCTCAGATCGGGAACCGCGACCTGGCCATGTTTTTCCAGGAGTTCGAGGATTTTGGTTCTGCGTTCGAGATTGAGCATGCGGAGCTACATCGTAGCAGGTTTCGAACGAAAGTAAACGAAAGACCGCTCTTTATCCACGATTGCACAGATTTCTATAAATCAATCTGTGTAATCTGTGGATTCGCCGCGCCGATTGCGCCCGCCTTTTCACCCAGTGCTGCGGCGATGACGGGAACGTGGTGGCCCATCGGCCGCCATTCAAAGCGATCGAGGTCTCGTCGAAGTGGTTCAAACAATGCGGCCCCGGCCTGTGCAATGCCACCGCCGATAATCACGATCTCGGGATCAAAAGCATTAATAAATGAGACGATCGCCGCGGCGAGGTGATGAATCGACCGAAGCCAAATTGTTGTTGCCTCCGCGTCGCCGGCAAGATGTGCTTCGACAAGCTGGCGTGTGGAAGTGAATCGCCCTTTCGATCGATCAGAGAGATTGTAGTTGCCAATCATCTGCTCGAGACTGCCGGGAGTGTTCACAATGTCCGGAGTGCCGTCGGAGTTGATTGATGTATGCCCCAAATGGCCGGCGCGTCCGATCTGGCCTTTAATGAGTCGACCATCAAGGAGGACAGCGCCGCCCACACCTGTTCCGAGGGTCAGCAGAATCACGTTGCGATAACCCCTTGCTGCACCTTGCCAAACTTCACCAAGTAACGCCGCATGAGCATCGTTGAGGACAACAACGCGAGAGGACAATTGCAGGAACTCATCCCACATGAAACCCTCGAGTCCTGCCAGACGACCCTGCATGTAGGCAATCGATCTGCCGTCTTTAGCCGCAAGCCCCGGTGCGGCTATACCGATGTGGCAAGGAGCCTGAACGCGCCGGGTTTCGATTTCGTGCAGGTTAGTCTTGATCGTCTGTGCCCATGAACCTTCCGTATCGGCGG
>DATNFX010000272.1:0-3779 GCA_035606195.1 Pyrinomonadaceae bacterium | reverse complement strand
TTCGGAGAAGGCAGTACCCACGGTGCGTTTGTGTCGTCGTGCCAATACTCGCGTTTCCAGCCGCGCATTGGAATCACTTCCAAATCGCAGCCGATCTGAAAGTGATCATTGAACATTCGTCCCAACTCACCGCAAGTCATGCCGTGACGAGTGGGCAACGGAAACTGACCAACAAACGAAGCGTATTCAGGCTCGAGGATATTGCCGGCCATGCTCACACCGTTGATTGGATTCGGCCGGTCGCAAACGACGACTTTCTTGCCGAGCCGGCGGGCTGCTCGCATGCAATTGGCGAGTGTGTAAACAAACGTGTAGATGCGGCAGCCGACGTCCTGCATGTCAAACAGGAGGACGTCGATGTCATGGAGCATCGCTTCGGTTGGCTCGCGGGTTTCGCTGTAGAGCGAGTGCACAGGCAGACCGGTTTTGCGATCGATGCTGTGACCGGTCTCGATCATGTTGTCCTGGACGTCGCCACGAATTCCGTGTTGCGGGCCAAACAAAGCTCGCAGTTGGATGTCCGGGTGCTCGTGGATCAGGTCCGCTGCGTGACGATAGGAATGATCGACGGATGCCTGGTTGCAGATGAGCCCAACGCGCGCGCCTCGAAGTGCGGGATGGCCTTCTTCAAGTAATCTCTCAAGTCCCAGCTCGACATGTTGGACTTGTTTCTTAGTCGGAGTTGCTTCGCGTTCCAAAGTTAAAGTCATACTTGAATTCTCCTAAACCCAACTTGGACCGGGTCAGTACAGGGGCGGTAGCGGCCTGGTTGGTTAGTAGCACATGCGTCTGAGATCGAACCAGGTCGCTACCGCTCCCTGTACTGACCCGGTTCAAGTAAAGCGCACAAGGCTAAGTAAGCCATGCGGGCTAAAGATTAGCCGCACAGAACCGATCCGCCGTTGACGTTCAGCACCTCACCCGTGATGTGGTTTGCCCACTCGCTGCATAGAAAGACGATCGCGCCTGCAATGTCTTCCGGTGTCGCGACGCGACCTACAGGAATACCTTTGATAATTGACTCGGCGTCCGCCAGCGCGTCCGTCGTCATTTCTGTTTCAACCCACCCTGGCGCGACACAATTAACGTTGATTCCAAACGGTCCCAGCTCTGGCGCCAGCGACTTTGCAAAGGAGATCTGACCGCCCTTAGATGCAGCGTAGTTCGAAAAATTAGGTTCGCCACGTTGTCCCGCCGTCGAACTAACGAGGACGATCCGGCCGAATCGTTGTTCCTTCATGATTGGCACCGCCGCACGGCAAACTGACCACGTCCCCTTCAGATTGATGTCGAGAGTCTTATCCCAGAGTTCTTCCGAGATTGACTCAACCGGCGCGCCCTCCCAGATACCTGCATTACAAATCAGGAAGTCGATGCGCGCGAAATGCTTAACTGTTTCTTGAAGTAACCGTTCAGCGTCGCTCAGCTTCGAAACATCTCCCTGAATCGCAATAGCTTTTACGTTGTGGCTTTGCGCGAGGTTTACGACCTCGTTTGCGGCAGCCGCATCTTTGACGTAATTGACGACTACGTGAGTCCCGAGAGAGGCCAGCAATGAGACAACGGCTCTTCCGATGCCTCGTGATCCTCCGGTCACGATTGCCACGCGATCCGCGAGACCGAGATTCGAAGGATTCATGCAGGTGTGGAGACCGAAGCGAGATCTGCTTGCCGCGTGTTAGCCGCTTCGTCTACGAAAACTCGGAACAACCTTTGAGAAAGCAGATCCTTCTCCCAGCCGAGTTCCGGATGCCATTGTACGGCGACAATAAACCGATCCGGTCGCGGATCCTCCAACGCCTCAATGATGCCATCCGTGGTCCATGCGGTCGCGATCAGATCAGCGCCCAGTGACTCGATAGCCTGATGATGATGGCTGTTGACTATGGCATCAACCGAACCTGCAATCTCTGACAGCTTACTCCTCTCCAGCATCTTAATCCGGTGAGACGGACGATCACGAGGTGCTCCCTGCTCATGCTTGATGGCCTCCGGAACTTGCGAACCGATGTCCTGAATCAATGAGCCGCCGCGAGATACATTTACGATCTGCATTCCGAAGCAGATGGCTAATAACGGAATTCCCTTCCTCTCAGCAGCTTTGATGACAAGCAGATCCGTCTCGTCCTTGATCGTTTGAACCGTTCCCAGCGCAGGATGTGGCTGCTGACCATAACGTAGCGGGTCAACGTCAGAATCACTACCAGGCAGCAGAATGCCGTCAAGCTCATCCACTACCGCGTCGATGTAATCAGCAGTGGGAATCAAGCTGATGTGCACCGGAACGCCGCCGGCTGCCTCGACCGCCTCGCTGTAGTGACGCCCCAAATAGAAGCGATCTGTGGTCTGTTCAATGCGCATCGTGATTCCGATGCGTGGTCGTTTATGCATCATCGCCCCTATCATAACTCAAGTGGGCGCCACACTCGAAAAAGGTGTCCTTGACTTAACTCGAAACGAGTTCCTATAGTCTCGGTACAAGAAACATGCAGAAAAAATCAAATCGGGTTCGCAGCACTACAGTGCTGCTCGTCAGGAAGGATGCCAGCGTGGCGCTTGCCGGAGACGGGCAGGTGACGATGGGTGAAACCGTCATGAAAGCCAGCGCCAGGAAGGTGCGGCGTCTTTATAACGATCAGATCATTGCCGGTTTTGCCGGCGCGACCGGGGACGCTTTTTCGCTTTTGACGCGGTTTGAAAGCAAACTTGAGCAGTATCACGGCAATCTCGAACGAGCCGCCATCGAGCTTAGTAAAGAGTGGCGCACTGACAAGATGTTGCGTCATCTGGAGGCGCTGCTAGTTGTTGCTGATAAAAAGTCTTCATTCCTTTTGTCAGGTAATGGCGACGTGATCGCGCCTGACGAAGGCGTGCTGGCAATTGGCTCAGGCGGGTCTTACGCCCTCGCTGCCGCTCGTGCGTTGATCAAACATACGGATCTTTCGGCTCGTGATATCGCCGTGGAATCACTCCGCATCGCCGGAGAGATTTGCATTTATTCAAATCAAAACATCATAGTTGAGGAGCTTTAAGAGAAAGCTGTAATACGCAATGGTTATTTATTTAGCTGGTGAAGTGGACGAAGAGGCACAACTCGATGAGATGTCGCCTCGCCAGATCGTGACTGAGCTCGATAAACATGTTGTGGGCCAGCGCAACGCGAAACGAGCAGTTGCAATTGCTTTGCGAAATCGTGTGCGACGGCAGAAGCTGCCGCCCGAAATGGCTGTCGACGTGATGCCTAAGAACATCATCATGATCGGCTCGACGGGCGTCGGTAAGACTGAGATCGCACGCCGCCTGGCTCGCATGTCGAACTCGCCGTTCATGAAGGTCGAGGCTTCGAAGTTTACCGAAGTCGGTTATGTCGGTCGCGACGTCGAGAGCATGATTCGCGATCTCACAGAGATCTCGGTGGAGATGACGCGTCAGGACAAAAGCGAAGAGGTCGCTGAAAAGGCGGAACTGAACGTCGAGGAGCGAATTCTTGACTTACTGCTGCCGCCGCCGCGCTCGTCGTCGAGTTTTTACGACTTCGATTCAGACACGACTGAAGAACCATCAACCGAGCTCGACACTACGACCCGCGACGAGCAGTTTCAACGTTCGCGCGAAAAGCTTCGCACGCAATTGCGCAGCGGCAAGCTCGACAATCGTTTAGTCGAGCTCGAAGTGCGAGAGAAAAACTTTCCCGTGATCGAACTGGCTGGTCCGCAAGGCGTCGAAGAAATGGGCATCAACATGAAAGACATGTTGGGCAACCTCTTTCAGGGTCGCAC
>DATNFX010000271.1:0-26333 GCA_035606195.1 Pyrinomonadaceae bacterium | reverse complement strand
TGGCCAAAGATGAAACAGATGTACGGCCAACTGCTGCCGTTCGTGATGCACCGCGCCGATCTCAACTACCTGATGGACATGATGGGCGCCGAGATCGCGATCGGCCATTCGTACGTGCGCGGCGGCGACATGCCGACAGTGCCGCAACCGGTTGCTGGTCTGCTCGGCGCGGACTTCGCGATCGAGAATGGACGTTACAAAGTGACGCGGATCTACGACAACGAGAGTTGGAATCCTGATCTGCGTTCGCCACTCGCAACGCCCGGAGCCAACGTCAACGCGGGCGACTACATCCTTGCAATCAACGGCGTCGAATTGAACGCGCCCGACAACATCTATCGACTGCTGGATGGAACGGCGAATCGACAAACGACGCTGACAGTGAACACAACGCCCTCAATGCAGGGTGCGCGCACGGTCACTGTTCTGCCGGTCGCAAGCGAGCAGGCCTTGCGAACGCGCGCGTGGGTCGAGTCAAATCGTCGCCTGGTTGAGAAACTTTCGGACGGCCAGCTCGCTTATGTTTATTTGCCGAACACTGGTCAGCCCGGCTACACCAGTTTCAATCGTTACTACTTCTCGCAGCAGGACAAAAAAGGCGTGGTCGTCGATGAACGCTTCAACGGCGGTGGATCCGCGGCCGACTATATCATCGACGTTTTGCAACGCGACTTTGACGGTTACTTCAACAACGTCGCCGGCGAGCGTTATCCATTCACGAGCCCTTCCGCCGGCATCTGGGGACCGAAGGTAATGATCGTCAACGAAATGGCCGGCTCGGGCGGCGACTTGATGCCCTTTATGTTCAAGCGTCGCAAGATTGGTCTGTTAGTTGGCAAGCGAACGTGGGGTGGACTCGTGCACACAGCCGACACGCCGCCATTCATCGACGGCGGATCGATGATCGCGCCGCGCGGCGGGTTCTTCACGCGTGATGGAAGATGGGCGGTTGAGAACGAAGGCGTCGCGCCGGACATCGACATCGAGAACTGGCCCAAGGACGTGATCGCCGGAAAAGATCCACAACTGGAACGGGCAGTTCAAGAGGCTATGCGAATGCTGAAGGAGCGTCCGGTGGAGCGTCTTCCGAAGGAACCAGCGCCACCGACCTGGGGTAAACGCCCGTAATCTGTGTAATCTGTGGTTTAACTGACCGGGGAAGAATAGAAATGAAAGTGTATTTGACCCTTTTACTGATAACGCTCTGTTGTGTTGTGGTGCAGGCACAGGAACCCGAGGTCGTACGCACCAACACTGAGCTGGTTCAAACTGCCATCACCGTCCTCGACAAGAAAGGCAACTTCGTCGAAGGACTCAAACGCGAACAGTTTGAATTGACGGTCGACGGCAAACCGCGTCCGGTAGCCTTTTTCGAACGCATCGCATCCGGCAGTCCACGCGAACTAGAGCTCGCAACGCTCCCGGATCCAACCAACAACGCCACCACGACGCCCACAGCCACACCTCCGCCCAGAGTTCCCGGTCGCACAATCGTCTTCTTCCTCGACGATTTACATCTCTCACCCGACAGCATGAATCGCACGCGAATGATGCTCAAGCATTTTCTCGATCGCGATATGAACTCGAAGGACAACGTCGCGATTGCAACGGCCAGCGGGCAGGTCGGATTTCTGGAACAATTCACGAACAATAGAGCTGTACTGGACGCCGCCATGTCGCGACTATTTCCGCTTCCGTACGATGCCCGCGGTTATGGCGTCGGAAGCACAACTAAGATGACCGAGTACATGGCCCTCGCGATTGAGACGAGCAAAAGCGATAGCAAGGTACTCAATTTTTACATCGAAGAATGTATGAAAGGCGCCGGCTTGGTTAGGGTCCCTTTAGCGAAGGCTCTGCTTCGCGCATCGTGCGAAACGCAGGCTAAGAGCAGTGCGCGCGCAATTCTGATCCAGGCCGCGCACATAACTCAGACCTCATACAACTCACTCGAGTCGCTAATGCGTTCAATGAAGCGTATGCCGGGTCGCAAGCTGGCGTTCTTCATCTCGGACGGTTTCCTGCTCGATGCCGGACCACATGCCGCAGCTGTGCGCGATAAACTCGATCACGTCATCGACGGTGCGCAGCGTGCAGGTGTCGTTGTTTACACGATTCACGCAGTTGGCCTCGTCAATAGCACTTACCTCGATCCGGGTGGCCAGCGTCCGATGGATGCGCAAGGCCGCCTCGACATCGCGTCAGTGGGTGAGCTCGAAGCGACTCAGGACGCGCTCACTGGCCTCGCGGATCAGACTGGCGGCCGGGCGTTGCGCAGCACAAACTTTTTTGACGGGTGGGTAAATACCGTTCTCGACGAGACTTCAAACTATTACGTCGTCGCATGGCGTCCGGAAAAAGATGAAGAGAAGCTTCCGAAGTTCAAGCATGTGAAGATTACGGTTGTGGACCAACCGGAGCTCACGGTCCGCGCGCCCAAAGGTTATGTTGCCGGGCCAGCGGCCGCGCCCGCAGCCACTACGACTAATACAACTAAGCCCAAGACTCCGGAAACCGAGTTACGCGATGCGCTCAGCGACTTCTATCCTGAAGATAGTTTGCCGACACAGTTGTCGTTGACGTATCTCAACACGCCTGCGAACGGCCTGGTGGCAACTTCATCCATCGAGATTTCTGCAAGGGACGTTACAACAATCAAACTCGCAGGTGTTGTGCTCAACGATAAGGGCAAAATCGCGTCAAGCTTCAGGAATCAATTGAATGTCGATTCATCGAAAGCAGGCGGCTCCGGCTCGATCTTTTACAACCACCATACACCACTCGCGCCCGGCATCTACCAGTTTCGTGTCGCCGCGCGTGATGAAAAATCGGGGCGTGTTGGAAGTGCGATTCAATGGATCGTGATTCCCGATCTGGCGAAGAGCCAGTTAACATTGAGTAGCGTTCTACTGGGTGGTCAGCTTCTCGAAGACAAGTATGTGCAATTGAGTGTGAACCACACGTTCCCGCGTGCTTCACAGTTGGGTTACTGGGTGTTTGTCTACAACGCCAAACGCGATACAAACGGAAACCCGCAACTGACGGTGCAGACACAGGTGCTCCGCGATGGACAAACCGTACTCAGCTCACCTCAGCGCCGTGTGAGTAGTAACGGCCAGGATGCCGAGCGGATCCCCTTCGGCGAAGAGCTCGCGTTAAAGACACTCGCGCCGGGTAAATACGATCTGAAGGTTATAGTAACGGACGGTGTGGCAGGTAAAAGTGCCTATCAACTAGCAGACTTCATCGTAAAATAATCCGTCTAATCCGTGGCTAAATATTATTGAGAATGCTGAGTGCCGTCCCGGAAAAAATCTGCTTCTTTTCCCGATCATCAATCTCGAGCGCTTCGATCGATGTCACAGCCCTGTCAATCGATCCCAACAAGTGCGGGTAGTCACTGCCCATCACCATGTGCTCCGCACCCACCATGTCTCGCACCATCTTTAACGTGTACGGACTGAACGACACCGTATCGTAGTAGAGACGCTTCAGATAGACACTCGGCAGCTTATCGATCTTCACCCGGCAGTCGGCAAAGTCACGAAACCCATTGTCCATCCGCTCCATCAGGTAAGGTATTGCCCCGCCGAGATGACCGATGATCCAGCGAATGTCCGGCAACTCCTCGAACATCCCGTCATAGCACATGCGCGCCACAGCCAAACTCGTATCAAACGGAAAGCCAATGATTGGCCCAAGCACATACTCGCGAAACGCGTCTGAATTCGCAGGAATCATCGGATGCAGAAAGATGCACAGCTTCATCCGGTTTGCTTCTTCAAAAAACGGGCGATATTCGGGCGACGTCAGAGGCTTACCACCGATGTTACTGAGCAGGACCACGCCATTGAGTTTCAGAGTGTCGATGGCACGGTGAAGTTCATCGAGTGCAGCGTCGGGTGCGTCCATCGGGATCGACGCAAAACCTTTGAAGCGCTTGGGATGACGAGCGATGAGTTCGGCGTACGAGTCGTTCATCATTCGCGCGACAGCAGGTTGATGTTCGGCGTCAGTGAAGAAAACATTCGGCGTTGAGAGTGAAACGACTTCAACGTCGATACCCACGCGATCCATGTCTTCGATACGTTTACCGACGTCGGTCATCGCGGGGGTGACGCCAAAAAACCGCGCGCCACGATACGTGATGATCGTCTGACCGCTGGAACTCGTGCCGAAAGAAAACTCCGACGGCAAATCGCGAATGGTTTTAAAAAATTCTTCTGTGTAAAAGTGCGTGTGCAGATCAAATTTCATTTTGTGCTGTTTGTGCCTCTTTGTGGCTACAATGTCCTGATCATCTCAAACTGCCTTAGAACTACTTCAAACCCACAAGCCTTAAAAAACGCCAGCGTCCCCTTCAACTCCTCTTCTACATTATTGATCTTGAGAATCTCATTTCCTGAAAGTGCCGCCAAGATCTTTCGCCCAATTCCTCTTCGCCGAAAGGCGCTGCCTACCGCCATTTGCATCAACAGTCCACTCGGCTGATGAACAATCCCGTAGCCCACGCACTTCTCGTCTACAAACGCGCCCACAATCTCTCTTTGATCTCTAACACTCTCAACCGCATCGATCGAACTCTGCCACGATGGTTTCCCGTCCCAATACGCGCAAAACACGTCCCAGTCAGGTTCCTCCATCCGGCGAATCGAAACTCCCTCCACATCGCCGCTCGTTTTCATGATTGCCTTGGACCGCAACACAGCAAGGTGTCGAACCTCTTCAAACCCAATCTTCCGGTACAATGCCACCGCACGCTCATTCGAAGTCAAGACCTCGAGCAGATACTGCGTAATCCCGCGTTCCTTCAGTTGCGGCACCATAAAATCAAACAACTCTTCTGCAACACCGCGCCGTCTATAATCAGGAACAACGCCTGTGCCCGCGTCGTACGCCGTCTGCTTGCCTTCCCAAACGCCGCGCCCGTTCATGTAGAAGCCAATCATTCTGTCTTCATCGAACGCGCCTGCACTGCTTTCGAGCTCGACGCGATCGCGCACCACTCGTTGTCGAAACTGCTCCTCAGACATTTGCATGTCGACCTGATAGTCTGAGAACGCCTCGAGAAAGCACTCGTACAACGGATGGAAATCAGCTGTCGTCAGCAGTCGATACATGGATAAAGATCTCTGAATGGCAATCTAATCGTAACATTCCTGAATGAGAAGCAAGTGTTATAGTGCGATCAGTCAGGTAATTTCTTCTTCTATTCCCGATTCAAAAAGCAGCGGCGGCGGCGCGAAAGGCAGCAGCCAGTGACTACTCAAGCGGTTCCGAGCAGAGACGAACGCGGCCAACCTAAACTCGTCAATGGCCACAGATCCAACATCAATAAAGATAACTGGCTGGGCTTCGTCGGCGACGTGGTGAATTTCACGGGCGAGGTGTCGTTCAAATCGATGCTCCGCATCGACGGACATTTCTCCGGCGCTGTAACTTCACCGGACGGAACGCTGATCGTCAGCACCGGAGCGGAAGTGACAAAAGCTGTCATTAAAGTGGCAGTGGCAAGGATAAACGGAACCGTCGAGGGCGACATTCTCGCCAGCAAGGAACTCGTGCTCGGTCGGACGGCGAATGTGAAGGGCCAGGTCGCCGCACCCGCTTTGATAGTTGAAGAAGGAGCACAACTCAACGGCAGCTGCCGCCGTATCTAGCTGTTTAGAATCCACAGATTACGCAGATTTTATGCATCAATCTGTGTAATCTGTGGATAAGCCCATGGGTGGGAATGATTGTTGTTGTGTCCTACATCGTGGCCATTTCCTGCGACTCGTTGATAGATATTCAGTAACAGCGGCACGACGACCGTGGGCGCGAAAAGTTTTTGCTGTCGTTCTCGCGCGGCGGCGCCCATTTCGTTGCGACGTTTAGGATTCTTCGCGAGGGTCGCCATCGCGTCGGCCAGTGCGGCTGCATCTCCGGGTGGAACCAGGATGCCGGAGTCGTCATTGATGATGTCAGGAATGCCGCCGACGGTTGTGGCTATCACTGGAATTCCGTGAGCCATTGCTTCGATGATGCCGTTTGGAGTCCCTTCTGCCAAGGACGGCAACACGAAGACGTCGAGGCTGTTCAGGAAAGCGCTCCTTATCCGTGGATCCGAGTAGTATCCGACTAACTCGCAAGCATCGCGGAGATCTGACTCACGCGCACGGGCTTTGACGTCCAATAATTGTGGTCCCATGCCCGCGATCCTTGCTACTGCCAAAGGCCTTTCTCGATTTACCTTCGCGAGAGCGTCCAACAGGACCAGAGGTCCCTTGCCCTCCTCGAGGCGTGCAGCGAATCCGAAAACTGTTTCTACTGAATTGTTGGCGCCATTGTCCGACCCATTAGGACTGTGTGTTGCGTCAGAACCTTCCATGATTAATGGCAGAACCGAAACTGATGGCAGGAAGGGATATCGAATGGACCACTCGGCGGCAAGCCGCGGAGACAGAGCGGCGACTTCAGTGCACAGTGGCAAAACCTTTTCCAGCCGGCGGTAATAGTCTTCGAGCATCGGCATGTGATGAGGGGTTCCCATCTCGTGATAGAGAACTGGAATACCCAATTCATGACCGGCCCGAATCATAAGCTCGGTACCGGTGTCTGGTGTGAAGACATGCAAAAGATCGGGCGGCTGGCCGGCAAAGTATGCTCGGCAATTGCGATAGTGAAATTTCGTGATTGCGCGAATTGCAACCTGCCAGATCTTGCGAAGGCGCGTGGGCGCGCGCTTCACGAAGAAGAGAAAAAACAGAGCGCTTGATAGTAAGCTTCGAAACAATCGCAAAAATGCGAATAAGTACGACCTTACAACGATTGTTCGAACCGGCACGCCCTTCCGTTGCAGCCGCTTGAGATATTGATCGTTGTCACTCGGCGGATATAACAACACGACCGACACATCATGCCCGCTCTGGTGAAGATGCACGGCATAGTTCAACATGATTTCGTCGGCTCCGCTTATCGGTCCAAAGATTGTAGTTTTACACAGTGCGATTTTCATGCTTTGACAAGAGTGACCTGATTTGTAACTTGGTTTTGCTTTTACTGCTGGTATACGTGTCCTGCTTCTTGACAGAGTTTCAAGTACAAAGCGAGAACCTCATCGGGTACGTTTGTCGCCGACAACCCGCTTGTCGTCATGCGGTTATGGCGCAAATCGTTCGCTATGTGAGCGGAGGCGCGGGGGATTACGCCTGATTGTACTTCCATGCCAATTCGGTTCGAGACTCTTTGCAGTTCGGCAGTTGGATCTACAAAATACGATTCGTAATGCGTGACTACTCTTTGTTGAGCCGGTATCGCGGAGAGTAGCTCGCGATAATAAGTCAGCCATAGCAGAAACCACGGTACGCCGATTAAGTCACCTCGCTTGCACAACGAATGCGCGACCTCCAAAGGGTTTCTCAAGCAGACGACGACCTTTAACTCAGGAACGATTGCTCGCCAAAACGGCAGCGTCAGTGAATTACGTGGATCCTTCCAGCCCCAATTGTGTTGTTTGCTTAACCGCTTGATTAATTTCTTTGCCTTCACAGTCAAAGCCGCGATCTCAGGCATTGTCTCCCACGCAACCGGAAAATCTGGCGGGTTGTTCCACGAGCCGCCCAGACGGCCCAGGATCTCGTCGTTGAAAGCCACGAACCGCACATTCTCGAAGTGTGGTTCACCATCGTTTGAATCGAACCCGAGTTCATCTTCCGGACCAAGAAATAAACCGCAGGTCTGAAGGAGCCTGGCAACCATCGAGGTCCCCGAACGATGCATGCCCGCGATGCAGATTGGCAACTTCGATTTTCCTTCGAAAAATTTAGCTGCGAATACTAAACGATCTATCCGCAGATTACACAGAATTTTATTTAATAGAATCTGAGGATAACTGAAGCATCTGTAGATCCCTGATCTCCATTGACGGCTGACGATAACCAAACGCGCTGCTCAGCCGACAGCGGCCCGGAGCGATCGAATAATGGATTCTTCGCCGTCCGGTCATGAAGCAGCCAGTGATAATGAACGTGCACGAGGTTTGGGAAAATTCGTTTCCTCAACCTTCTGGCGATTAGGTCGTGCAGAGTTAACTGGTAATTGTAAATTGGCTCCAACTCCTTTACGTTTCTTGTAGTGCTCCAAATCGCAAGGGACAAGGCCGCTTGATTCGATCCCCAGAGCCTGCTGGCCGCTGAGTCGACCCAGCCGGCGCCGGTACGGAAGCGCCGATCATGCGCGTAAGGTCGCAGTTGCTGCAGGATTGAAGTGAAGAAAAAATCGGACCATCGTTGCATGATCCCCTTATGCCCACGCACAATCACGAGGCCCGCATTGTAACTGGCCTTGATCCGGCAACGATCGGCAAAGGATTCGGTCCAGGGAATCTGGTCGTAGTCCACCCCACAGCATCGACAAAGCTCTCGCCAGTATGCGTCGAAGGGATCCGTGGGACCGCTCGTGCACATTCCCTTAACGCCTACTGGTCTTAAAGCCACATCGACGTCCGGCGACAGCAGGATTTCGTCAGGTTCGCGCAGAAACAGAGTATCACTATCAAGGATCACCAAAATGTCATGTGGGTGTTTTTGTTCGACGTAGGCTGCAGCAGCAACTCGGTTGGCAGAGCCATATTCGGGACAATCTGTATTCAGAATCTCGTCAATATAGACGACACCCAATTCGTCGAGCCTGCTTCGGGCGCTCGCAGAAATACTATGTCCTTCGCGAGGTGAAAGGGCATAGATGGGGCAGTTGCGAAAGCGGCCTGTGTAACGTCTAATACTTTCGAAAAGGAGCAACGCCTGTTTCTCGAGCAGGCCCCGTTCAATACAAGCGACAAAGGCAGTGTCCATGCTGAAAGGTTGGGTCAGGCAGTTTCTTGTTACTGACGAGGTTTTTTCCTTTAACACTTCGCGGCTGCTCCGACTCGCGAAGCAACATCATTCCGCTTACTCTACAAACTCTCCGTATCCACACACGTTGATTGACAACTTTCTGCCTGCTGGCGTGGCCGAACGGTTGCTGTTGGTTTTTCCAAAACCCAACGATTCTGTATGGTTAGACTGGCGAAAGCGGGACACGGTTCATCAACCGCGCAAACAAGGGATCGGAAATGCCGAGCGATTGGACGAGGTTCACCCATTCGTTCAAAATATCATCTTCGCTTTTAATTCGCATCCAATGATTCGATTTCTGGAAACGCTTACGGGCATTGAATGCCTGATTCCGGATCCGCATCTCATTGGCGGCGGACTGCATCAGATTCTGCCACAGGGTAAGCTCGCGGTTCATGCCGACTTCAATTACCTGAAAGATTTAAAGCTGTATCGCCGCATAAATCTGCTGTTGTTTCTCAACAAGGATTGGGACGAAGCATATGGTGGACATCTCGAACTGTGGAACCGCTCGATGGAACGGTGCGAGAGAAGGATCCTTCCAGTGTTCAACCGGTGTGTCATCTTCAACACCAGTCGAACGTCCTTCCATGGCCACCCTCAGCCACTCAATTGTCCACCGAACGTCACCAGAAAGTCGTTGGCGTTTTACTATTACACTCGCGACGCTGCTGTAGGTGAAGATCAGATCCACTCGACACTCTGGCAAGATCGACCCGAATAACTTTCTGTGACTGTCTGCTTTTGCACACTCGCGATTCATGCGCCATACCGGCAAAGGGCGCGCCTTCTTTGCGCCGATGCGCCGCAAGTTCCATGGATAGTGCTGACGGATGAGCCGGAAGATTTTGCCGACCTTCCGGTCCGTGCGGTTCGCCACATCCCGACGGGGCCGATGGCCGTTGATTATCTGGCTCACTTGCCTAAAACCGGAGAAGGTCGCGGCGCCGCAGCCTATCACGACAAACGTTTTGCGCTCTTAGCCGCGCTCGAGGAATTCGACACCGCAATTTATGTCGATGCCGACTCGCGCATCATTAAGCTTCCCACGTTATCAATTTTCCCGGCGGATCTCGCAGTGCTTCCAGTCGTGCGAAAAAGCGTTGCCGAACATCTGGCCACTTGCGGATCGTGGCGGTTGCCCGTCTTCGAAGCGCTGGCTCGACAACTAACAGGTGACGTTGAAATTTTGCGCCGGGCGCGATGGTGTCACGAAACGTTGATTGCGGTTACCAGGGGGAGATCCACTTCCGACTTTTTCGCAGCCTGGTCGATAGGAGCGGAGTTCTTACAGGCTCGCGGTGTTTACTCGGGTGAAGGTGGCGTGATAGGCATCGCCGCAGCCCATGCTGGATGGAACATCGACTACAACTCGCTCAAGGAACTCGCCGATTTAATTCAGCACGAAGGTGGCGGACCTAAAGAGTCTGAAATCGTTCTTGGACCGGGTCCGTACAGGGAGCGGTAGCGACCTGGTCGGTGATAAGCATCAGATTTTCCGAATGATTCGTGACTCTTGAGGTTTGACCAGGTCGCTACCGCTCCCTGTACTGACCCGGTCCAAGTGTGGAGTGGTTATAGTCAGGCAACAATCCAGCGCCATTGCAGAGACGACCACGGCTTTGCGTCAGGCAACAAATCTCGTACAGCTGCCACAACCTCAGGCCATTTGACGTTGTCATAATCATCACCGGAGATCCAACCACCTCTCTTAACCTTCGGTAACCAAGCCTCGATATCGTTCTTAACACTCATATAGTCATGACGCGCATCCAGGTGGACCCAGGCGAGCGAAGCGTCGGGGAATAGACGAGACGCTTTCACCGAATCGGCGATGATGAGCACGATCGAATCGGCGTATCCGCAATCCAGAATGTTTTTATGAAGCGCACCCGCGAAAGTACCGCCACCGCGGGTCACCGCTGCCTCGTGATAGTTTTTCTGTTGTGGTCCTTCCGGACCGCTGCCGCGGCATGTGTCAATCCCGATTACGGTAAACGTTTTTCCGCTTCTCTCCGAGGCTTCCACCAAAGAGCAGAGGCTGCGGCCGAGGTAAGTTCCGACTTCGACGAAAGAACTGCCTTCGGGGAAATAACGAGCCGCCTCTTCCTGCGCAGATCGCCACTGAAACCAGCCGTCTATTTCGTGCCACTTCATATTAGTTTGAAACAACGTTAGAACTTCCGATTGAAGGTCGTAATGCGTGCCTAAACGCTGCGCGAGGATGCAAGCGCGCCATCTCGAGCGCGATGCGAATCGAGTCGAGCGTGCGGCCGGCTCTGTATCTTGAGCTTGCTTCTGAAATCATTTGTTGCGTGGCGCGATCTGCGAAAGCGCGTGAAGCCTGATTGCGGCGTTCCTCAGATGCTTCCATCGCACGAGGGAGTCGAAGCCACTTGTCTCGGTGCAGCCGGTGTGCGAGACGATGCATCCTCTCCGTTTGGAAAGAAAACTGTCCCGACGTTGGCGTTGGCTGTCGCCAGATCGCGACCGCCTGTTCAGTCGCCAGCACGGGATACAATTCGCTGATTCGAACCCACAGGTCCCAGTCGTCAACACCGGCGCCTGACTCGTCGAGCAGCCCCACTCGCTCAAGACACGCGCGACGAAAAATGACGGTCAGGCAGGGGACGAAATTCCATTCCATCAATTCCCAGAAGATGTCTCCCTGTGGACATTCGTCCGGATACGACCCACCTTTCGGGCGGCATTGCTCGTCACCGTAAAGCGCGCGGCCGTAAACCATTCCTGCGTCCCTGTGGGCCTCGAGCAGCTTCACCTGCGCGTCTATTGAATCGGGAAGTCGCAAGTCGTCGTCATCCAAAAAGCCGATGTATTCCCCCGTGCTGGTGCTGATTCCTTCATTTCTCGCGCCCGCCACGCCGCGATTAGAACCCAAACGCACGTACTTGATGTCTCCGAGCGTCCGGCAAACACTCGCGGTCTCATCCGTCGACGCGTCATCGACAACAATCACCTCGACCCCGGATCGCGCCTTCAGCGCACTCTCCACGGACCGCGGCAGCAAATGCGGGCGACTAAAGGTTGGGATAATCAGACTGACTTTCGCCATAGGTAAGACTTTACTTCCATCGCAGGTAAGCCACAAAGAGGAACAAAAAGCACAAATTAGTTTTGTGCTTTGAACTCACTTCCATCGCTTGCCATGACGGATCACGATGTCGACGTTCTGCAGCAGATCGATGTGACGAAGAACGTCGCCGCGGACGGCGATAATGTCGGCGTATTTGCCCTCGGTGACCGTGCCGACTTGATCTGAAACCTTCATGGCGACCGAAGGCCAGTAGGTGGCGGCGCGGATGGTGGTCATGGGGTCGATGTTGAAGGTGTTGACCCACGCGTCGAGCTCGCGCCAGGTGGTTTGGCTGTGGAAGTTCATCGGGATGCCGCTGTCGGTGCCAATTAGGAGTACGACGCCCGATTCCTGAAGCTGAGCGATCTTGCGTGCGAGCGTGGGACGGCGTAGCGGTGTGATTTGGTAATAACTGAGCTGACCGGGATTCTTGAGAGATTGTTTTATGTCGTCAACAATCGACTGCGGCAGACCGACTTGCCATGACGGATCGTCGAGCTGTTCGGGATTGTCGCGAACGTATTCGTAATTCAAGAGACCCTGAATCGTCGGCGTCCAGAAGAGTGGGCCAAGACTCATCTTCGCTGTTCGCTCGCGAATCATCGCGATGATGTCAGACGGGTACTCGGGTGCAGTGGCGAGCCCGGTGTGTTCGAAACAATCGACACCAGCCTGAAGTCCACGACGAATCTCTTCCGGACGATGCGAGTGAGCCACGACTGGAAGCTTGCGCTTGTGCGCTTCGTCAACTACGGCCTGCACTTCCGCCATCGTCATCTGATCCTGATCGATCAGCTTGATCACGTCGACGCCCGCGTCAGCCAACGTGGTCACCTTCGCGCGTGCGTCGTCAACGCCGTTTACACCCCAACGCACATACTCCGTGCCGGGATATGGCTCGTGCTGGATAAACGGACCAGAGATGTAAAGCGTTGGCCCAGGTATCTCGCCTTTTCTGATGCGCTCGCGGACGGCGACACTCGCCTTCAGTGGCCCACCAAGATCACGCGCACTCGTGACGCCGGCCATCAATAGCTGTCGCGCTGAGGCGGGCATGATCACTGTCTCCATCAGCGGCGGATACGTCTTGTCCCAGTGCGCGTAGTCGCTATGACCATTGATCATGAGGTGCACGTGCATGTCCCACAAACCCGGCAGCACGGTCATGCCCTCGGTTGAAATCACATCAGCACCGGACGGAATCGCAAGCGTTCCGACCTGGCCCACAGCCTTGATCCGCTCGCCTTCAATGATCACGACGCTGTTGCGAATCGGCGTACTGCCGTAACCATCGATCAGCGTTCCACCAACAAGAGCCTTGACGTTCGTGGATCGCGTTTGCGAGAACGCGTTGAAAGAAAGAAGCAGCATCAGGAAAAGAGAGATGATACGGTTTGAGGAGAGTTTCATGTTCATTCACCGTCATCGCGAGAATCGCCGCACGATCAGAGCAATCGGAAGACCAACGCAGACCATGATCGTCAGTATGCCGATTGTGCGTCCCGTGAGCGTTGCTGGGCGTGGCGTAACACGTGAGAGTGGTACGACCACAAAGGTCATAAATAAATAGACGGCGATTCCGTAGAGCAGTCCGAACTGTACGGGGCGTTCGATGAGAAACAACCACTTGCGACTCGCTAAATAGAAGACGGTTGTCCAAATCGTCGCGATCAAATAGTGAAGCACAAGGCCAACGAGCGCAGTCTTGATGCCGCCCTGGAACGCCGCTGGACCAAGTGCGCCGCTGGCTACATATTGCAACAGTCCAATCGGACCAACGCCTGCACGCAACCACGCCGTTAGGAATGCTGCGCAGATGTCGAGAGTTCCAGCGATCAGCCCGCCCCAAAAAATTGGCTGAAAGTTCATAGTGTATTCCTGTCTGTCAGAACGTTAGACTACTGCCGGTGTAGCTGCATCCTTATACAACGCCGCGCCGGCAATAGTTGCAATTATCGAAGTGATTAAATGAAGCGCGCCCACCTTGAACCACAATGTATTGGTAAAGAAACCCAGCGGAATGAACTGCGCCGGTCCTGCCACTGAAAACGCTATCCAGCCTACGATGCCGGCCAGCACCGCAGTCTTTGGTCCAGCACCGAAGGTCGAACGCATCAAGACGTAGAACATGATCGCAGTGAAGCCCCGGCCGATCTCGAACAACGCAAAATAGACCATGCTGAACCCGTGCGGTTCAGGCTCAGCCGCTCGCAGGTTAGCGTAGACTGCTTGCCAATCAGCCTTGGCGATGGTTTCATGGATGAACCCATCCGTGAAAAACATGATGATCGAAGCGATCAGGCAGCCCAGAACAAATCGACCCCAGTTGATCTTTGACATAGTCTTGCCTCCTTCATTGCTCAGGTTGTAAAGCCACAAAGAAGCACGAAAGATCTTGCGCAGGTTGGACGGCGCGAATTATCCGCCGGATGGCTTTACAATTACAACCTCCAACTCACGTATCGTTGGTGGTGGAAGTCGAAACCACTGATGTCGTCCAGTGGCGACTGCACGAAGGCGGGCGGTGCCGGGTTGAAAGCTCGAAAGTATCTCCCGATTTAATGTGACTCTGCTAGAGTCTTCTTGAGCGCGTGGATCAAAGAAGCCGAAATTGTTGCCGGTGAGGTGCAGTTTTAAAAGTCTCTCCGAATGTGCACCTTGAATCAGTTCAACATCAACATCACATGCAGTCCGCCCCGAACTAACAACAGAGGTTTGCACAACCGATCCCTCAATCAACAGATCAGGCGCATTCAACTCGAGACTGCGTATCTGAAAGTAAGCACGATGCGCCGAGACCATACCGATCGCCAGTAACGCAACGATTATGGCGACGAACAGACGTTTGAGCCATAAGATAGGCCACGCGTCTATGATGGTTGGGCTGTCGAACATGTCAGAGCTCGTACTCGAATTCGTAGGAGTGTTTGCCGTCAGCGATGATGATGTTCATCTTGCCTTGGAGGTTTAGGAGTTCGTCTGTGCCCGAATCAGGGATGACAGTGATGGTGAGATCTCCAACGCCGCGCGTCATTGTGCCGCTATGCTGCAGATAGAAACTACCGCTACGACCGTTGAGGGTTCCGGTTACTTTCTCGATTGCGACGTAGCCGGCGGAGCCGTTCACGCTGGGGCTACTCGACATCAGCATCTGGCCTTTGCTCGTTGCGGAAAGATCGCCCTGGAATTGTTTGTCGATCGTCATACGACCGACCGAGGCGTCGGCTCCATCATCCTGCGGGTTTAGTTTGACTTCAAATGTTCCACTCGCTCGATTCGTCATAGAATTCATCCTTTTGGAACGTACTGTAGGGGCGGCCCTCCGTGGCCGCCCGGCGTGGAACTCGATCCTTTGAAACACAATCGATCAGGCATTTAGCAAAGAGATCACTTCGACGCCGGGCGGCCACGGAGGGCCGCCCCTACAGTACGTCCCATGTTATTTGATTGTATCGATGATCTCTTCAATTGCTCGCCGCGCTTCGGGCATGGGGCCAAGCATCCAGTTGTGGACCATGCCGGGGTATTCACGATAACTGATTTCGACACCTTCAGCAGCGGCGTTGTCCCGGAGCTTACGGCAGTCAGGATACAGTATGTCGCGCGTACCGATGAACAACGTGATCGGCGCGAGCTTTTTCAAGCTGCCATACACCGGACTCACCAGATAACTCTTCGGATCGACGTCGCGCGCGTAAACTTCACCACCATACTTCAACCCTGTGACACCAAGAAACGGATCAATCTTGTCAAACTCTTCGATCTCGGGGTTCGAGAGCGTGGCGTCGAGCCATGGTGAAAGCAGCACCACGTGCCCCGGTTGTTCATAACCATCTTCGCGAAGCCGTTGCGCCAGCGCGAGACTAATACCACCACCCGACGAATCACCCATCAGCGTCACATTGGTGCCACCAACACGCGCGGCAAGTTCGCCGTAAACCGGAACCAGTAGATCGAACACATCTGTCACGCAGTGCTCAGGTGCGTGTGGATAATTCGGCGCAACGACGGTGCAGTTCAACGTCTCGACGAGCTTCGACATCAACGCCCAGTGCTGCGATGCAAAGCTGTTGACGTACGCACCACCGTGCAAATAGATCACATGCTTCAGGCTCGCGTTTTCTTTCGGCGCGATGGTCCACACGAGATGGCCGTTGACTTCTCTTTTCGTGATGTGGTGTTTGCGATGCAGGCGCCGTGACGGTTCGGTGTAGGTTCTGTCGCCCTTTTCAACTCGCTCTCGCATGCGATTCACAGTTCGCTTCATGCGAAGAACGTAAAGCACCACATTGATCAGCTTCGCTTGCAGGCTGGGCATGCAGCGTCACCTGTACCAACAGGCGATTGAATAACGCTCGCCATGCGTCACGGGCGTGACTTCATGAGTCGTCTCGGAGCGAAACGCCAGCAGCTCACCCGGCTCGGAAGTTACTCGAAAGCGTGCGCGAAAAAAATCGCTGAACACAAGCGAGCCGCCACCGTAAGCGTCCGGTTCCGGCGACTCAGCTTCACGATTCAAAAATATCACTGTGGAAATCCGTCGCTGCTCACTTTCAAGACGAAGCATGCCGGTGTTTCCATCCTGATGCGCCACGAAGAAGTCGCCCTCGCGATACCGTAAGAATTGTGGTTCCTCACACTCTTTCAAAACAACGCCGAAACGTTCCTCAATCGTCTCCTTTAGTCCCAGCAATTTCTGGGTCACGAGGGCGACGGTTTCATTCGAGGGTCTGACACGAAAGGTCCTGCGCGCTGAATCATCGACCGTTCCTGAAACGGTGCTGCCGTAAACAGTCGCAGCACTGCCTGGAGCAGTTTTCATTTCAGCGACAATCGTTTCACGCAGAGATGGCTCGAGGAATTCCTTGACGGCAAACAGATTTGGCCAGGGCTCCGACATCGTGAACGTCTAAGACACCTGAGCTGCAGAACCGAAACGCTCCTGAGAGCGAGCGCGTGCCTTGGCAGCTTCGATTTCGCGGTCCCGCGGCGGAGCATTTGTTACCAGCGACCCGAGCAATTCACGCGCAGCTTGCGCCACTTGATCGACAGCCCGATTGAAGACCTCTTCGTTCGTCTTCGACGGTTTTGTAAACCCACTCAACTTACGAACAAACTGCAACGACGAGGCACGAATCTCCTCCTCCGTTGCGGGAGGCTTGAAGTTATGAAGCGTTTTGATATTTCGACACATGCTGTTTTGTTGCCACCTTCGCTGAAAACGTTGCGCTAATTTAATCCCAAAAGTGCGTGAGCGCGTAAGCCACGAGGGCAATGAAAATTCCCGCCCCGATGCCGACACCAATCATGGTTTTCTTCGTCTTGCTCATGCCGCGGCCTTCCACGTTCGACACATCCGCGTAGGCAATTTCAGTGCGGCTGCCGCTCTTGTCCTCAACTACGGTGAAGCCGTTGGCATTCGATTGCGTGATGCGCCCCCTCACTTCCGAGCCGCTGCGCAACTTGACCTTAACGTGCTCCTCTTTTTTGTTGATACGGCTTTCGACTTCGGCTTTAACTTTATCCGGTGTTTGGTCCGGTTTCTTCTTCGCGTAAGCTGCTGGTCCAAGTGAAGTCAGAACGATCGCAAAAGCGAGAGAAAGAGTCAGTACTCTTCGAGTCATAATCATGCCTCCTTGTAGGAGCGGCACTCGCGCCCCTGGGGTGAGTCGCAAAGAGTGGCGGCTGCGAGTTGCCACCAACAAGAAAGGTCAGTTCTTTTTACGAGCGATGCGAGAGTCTAGCATGTGTTCAAGGCCCAGCACGAGCAGAGTCAACAGAGTGGCAATCACTGCGAGGCCCAGCGCACCAAGACCAACTGAGACGCCGATGACGGCGGTCACCCAAAGTCCGGCAGCAGTTGTGAGTCCCTTGATTTTTTGCTGCTCGCTTAGCTTGAGTATTGAGCCGGCCCCGATAAATCCAATCCCGGTGACGATTCCCTGGACCACTCTCGATAGACCTTCAACGCTCATCTTCGCTTCCGTACAGGCCACGACCACGACTGCCGTTCCGAGACAGACAAGCATGTGCGTTCTGAAACCGGCAGGCTTCCCTGTTCTCTCACGTTCGATACCCAGAAAACCGCCGAGCAGCACGGCCGCGATCACACGAATAACAACAATGCCGAGCCGCGTGCGATCCGGAAAGCCCGTCGTCAGTTCTTGCCAAAGAAGGTCCATGATTCGTCCTCAATAACCAAAGAAGCCCGGATCCATCAAAAACCAGTTAACTAGTCCCGCCAGGAGTCCAATCGCAAACACAACCGTCACGATTACTTTTTCTTTCGTCGTGTTGGGCTTGCCTCCCATGCTCGGAAACAGCAACAAGAAGATTCCACCAACGACGCCGAGCGGTGAAAACGTCGCCATCTTGAGGTAGTAAACGCCCTCTGTGCGTAACTGGTACCAACCGTAATAGATCATGCCGGCGCAAACGAGAATCAACACCACTGCGAATATCCGTGCTTTGAGCATTGGTCCCTCCAATGATTAAAAGATGAACGGTAACATGCGCCACTTAACCCGTTTCATGTATTCGCTGTAACCTTCGAGCTCCTGTTTGAGCATTGCTTCCTCGCCGATGCTGCGCACCGCGATTGTGACGATCAAAAGGAGGCTTAAGATCAACCCCCACACAGAGCCCAGCAATAGTGGACCACCAATAAATAGCAATAGCGCGCCGGCGTACATTGGGTGCCTGACGACGCCGTACATTCCGGTCGAGATCACCTTCTGTCCGCGTTCCTTTTGCATCTTCACGACGGGAGCCGCGAAAGTGTTTTCCCGGAGCGCCTCGAATATCAGGGCGATCGACAGAATGAGCAACACGGTTCCGATTGCTCTGAGCCAAAATGGAAACGTTGGGCTCCAGTCAAAGCGTCTGGCATCGAGCGGCATAATCGCAAACCATACGAGGAAGTCAACAAAGAAGAGTAAAAGAAGCACTTTGTCCCAGCTCTTCTGTGTCGGTTGTATGGGAGAACCGAAGCGCTCCTTTAGTAATTCCGGATCGTAGAAATAGAGGTACAGGAGTGTCGAAAAGCACATCAGCAGGAAGATAATCGAGAACAGCCACCCCTCGATCCAGCGCCAGTCACCCGCGAGGACAAACAGGATTACGGGGAACAATGCGAGATAAACAAAAGACCAAATCAGTTTCGAAACCGGGAAAGGGGCATCCATGAACGTACTATAGCCACAAAAAGGCACAAAAAACACAAAGGAGTGAGGCCAAACTTTAATGTGCTTCTTGTGCCTTTTTGTGGCTAAAATTTTTTCTGTAACTTTTGCCGAACTCACGTGTTTTAGGAGACGTAGCGCAGCTTATGGCGAGCGAAGACGAAGAGTTCACCATGCTGTTTCAGGATTTCTACCCTAGCCTATGCCGCTTTCTGGAGTGTTTATTGGGAGGCCGCGCGCCGCTGGCGCAGGATCTGGCACAGGAAAGTTTCCTGCAACTACATCGCACGGCATGGGGAACTATGCCGGTCGGTGAAGCGCGCTTCTGGCTCTACCGGGTCGCGCGCAACATGGCGATTAATGAATTTCGCAAATCGCACACGCGCTACAAGCTGTTTGATCGAGTGGTTGAAGCCATGAGGCCACGAGCACGCAACCCGGAGCAGGAATACGAAACGCAGGAGCGAAAGACGCTGGTGCTGGAAATGTTACAGACTTTGCCCGAAGACCAACGCACCGCGCTGCTGCTGAGAGAACAGGAACAGTTGAGTTACCGCGAGATTGGAGAAGTCCTGAACGTCTCCGAAAGCAAAGTGAAGGTCGATATATTCCGCGCGCGTGCGGCACTCCGAGAACGTTTTAACAAGATTTCAGGATTATCAAGATACGCCGGAGTTGGGAATTCATGAACTGCAGTTTTACCGAAAAAATCTCGTCACTAATCGACGGTGAACTATCCGCGGGGGAAGCGCGCGAAGTCGAGCGGCATCTGCCTGGCTGTAACGAGTGCCGGCAACTGCGCGCTGACTTTCTCAACCTGCGCACACATATCGCGGGCTTTGAAACGTCGCTCCAACCGGAAGTTCAGAATCGTGCGTTGAAGAAGATCCTCGGCACCGAGCGTCGTGCTCCGGCCCGCCGGTTGGACTGGAGTTTCGGCGCACCAACAGTCGCTTTCGCTACGCTCGTGATCGCGGCTGCAATTATCGGATTGCTGTTCTACCAGAGCTTCAACAAGAGCCATCGAGACGCAGCTCAAGTGGCGCAGCAGCAGAAGCAGATCCAACCAGCACCTGTGCCAACTGGCTCCGCAGAACAAAGCAAGCAACAACCGCAGGCCACGCCTGAACCGGCTCGCGAACAGCAACCAGCGCCGGGTAAGGGCAACGATGAAACGCCGCGGCGTCAGCCGGCGAAGAAGATCGTTCGCGAGCCGAAACCAGGCGAACAGTTTGCCGTCGTTCCTGCCCCTGTTCCTGTTCCCGGTCCGATTCGTCCTGCTGATTCGCAGACGCTGACGGCAATGCACTTCGAGAAATCTGAAACCTTGTTGCTCGCATTTAGGAATGTCCGGCTTAACGAACCGGGAACGGCAAAGGAAGTCAGTTACGAACGAAAGCGCGCACAACAACTCGTCCTGCAAAACATGATGTTGCGTCGTGAGGCTGACGCAGCAGGTGACGTACAGCTTTCATCACTGCTCGAGAGTTTGGAGCCGATCCTGATCGACATCGCCAATCTTCCCGACAAGCCGGATGAAAACGCTGTGCTCACGATTCGCCAGCGCGTCGAACGCAAAAACATCGTCCCGCTATTGCGGGTTAACTCCGCCGCGATCGCACGCGCGCTGGACTAAGAAAGTTCTTTCAAACAGCGGTTCACCTCAGAGGCACAGGGAACGGAGATGCCATGTGCGTTTTTTGATCACCGCTCGATCTCTGCGCTTGCTCTCAGGTTCTCTGTGTCTGTGCGGTGAACCGGGTAATGGTCAGTAATAGTTCGCAAGCATTTCAATTTATTGAGGACAGATAATCATCATGAATCAACAGGTACGTTTTCGCCCCCAGATCAGAATCGGATTGGTACTGCTGGCAATCGTTAGCGTCATCACGGTTTCCGCGATTTACGCGCAACGCAGTTACGGTTTCGACCAGGATCTCGGTAAGCTCAACCGCTTCGTTCAGGCCAAGGGAAACACTGCATCGATGCAGATCTTCCGCGAGGGCCGCGATTTTATCGAAGCGCAGAACTGGCAGAGAGCCGCGGAAAAATTCAACGACTTCATCAAGGGTTATCCCAAAGATAAAGATCTCGACGCCGCACTCTACTGGTACGGTTACGCTTTGCAGAAGCAGGATCGCAAAGAAGAAGCACGCCAGCCACTCGTCCTCTTAATCAACAGGTTCCCAAACTCGAGTTGGCGTCAGGAAGCACAGGCGCTGCTGGTAACGCTCGGCCATAAGGCTGACGTGGACCAGGCTCTTAACCGTGACAATTGCGAGATCAAGATGCTCGCATTGCAGAGTCTTTTCGAAGCCGATTCGGAAAAAGCCATCGCGATCGCCACTGAAGCAATCAAAGCGAGTCCACAGCAATGTCCGGGATTTCCGGCAGCCGCAGTATCGATGCTCGGTTCGCACGCCGGCGCGAAGGCGATTCCGCTCCTCGTCGACATTGCCCGAACGAACCCCGATCAACGACTTCGTCTCACTGCGATCAAACGTCTGGGTGAACAGCGCTCGGATCAGGTTACGGACGAACTGATTAAGCTCTACGACGCCGATCGGACCAAAGAAATCCGTACGCAGATATTGCGCGCTCTCGTTGAAAGTCGCTCGCCGCGCGGCACGGCAAAAGTGTTGGAGATCGCACGCGCAGGCGACGACCTCGCCGTCAGGCAGTATGCGATTCGTTTTATCGCCGAACTCGAAGATGCCGCATCGCTCGACGAACTGATTCGCATCTACGACGCAGACAAGACCAAAGAAATCCGGTCACAAATTCTGCGCGCACTCGCCGAGCGCGATGACCCGCGTGCGCGTGCCAAGCTCTTCGAAATCGCACGCCAGGGGGAGACGCCTGAAATACGCATCGAAGCGATACGCCGTCTCGGCGAGCAGGAACGTGTTTCGCTCGACGACCTCATGCAACTCTACACAAGCGAAACAAACCTGCAAATCAAACAAGGATTACTACGCGCGTTTGCGGACAAGAACGATCCACGCGCGCAGGTGAAGTTGTTTGAGATAGCACGCGGGAACGATCCGGTTGAACTGCGTACGTTTGCCATTCGGCAGTTGGGTGAGAAGGACGACGAAGCAACTGTCAATCAACTGGTATCGCTGTACGACTCAGAACAAAACCAGCAAATGAAAATGTCGTTGTTGCGTGCGTTTGGCGATTCGAAGCAGAAGGTTGCCGTTCGCAAGTTGATGGCGATTGCCCGCAACGATCAATCGGTGGAACTTCGCAAAGTGGCGGTCAGGTATCTGGGCGAGAGCAAAGATCCTGAGGCGCTGAAGTTTCTCGAAGACCTTTTGAAATAAGACAAGCCATCCACAGATTACGCAGATTCTTTTATGTCATCTGTGTAATCTGTGGATAAACCTGGAGAAAATTCATGCGCTATTCAATGCTTCTCTTTCTCGCGATTATCGGAATTGCTTGTGCCGGTGGAAATCACGGCGCTGCCGTCACGCCAGTGGCCGCGGCGGCTGCCGACGATCTTAAAACGCAGTCGCCAGACACCACGATTCAAGGCTTTACTGCCGTGGAAGGCCCCGATCTCATGGCTCGTCTCGAGGCCGCTCAAACGCGTGCGCGCTCACGTCAAACGCCTTACTGGTCTGCGTACACGTTTGACGTGCGACCCGGTGTCGCTGTCGATCCGGCGATTCGTGACTTCAATGGCTCGATGAACACGATAGGCGAGACGACTGTGTTTTTCGGCACGAACTCGGCGGGAGTGACGGTTGAAACACGAAACCTCGCGATTTTCCTCCTGCGTGATCCGGCAAGTAACCAGATCACACGCATGGAGATCTATAATCTCGAGCGCAAACGCGAGTACGGTGGTTATCCCGTCTACTGGCTCGGCCGCGCAAACAACGAGGAGAGCCTCAACTACTTGCGAGCACTCGCCGCCGCCGCTCCACTCGATATGTTGAGCGAACGCGCCGTACTCGGCATCTCCCTGCATGATGACGCAAGAGTCGCCGGCATGCTGAAGAGCTTTATCAGCAGTTCTCCAAACCAACGCATTCGCTCGAGCTCGGTTTACTGGTTGGGCCAGGTGGGCGGCGAAACGACCTTTCTCGCCACTCTCGTTCGCAGTGAAACGGAAGACAAGAAGATCAGACGCTCGGCTGCACATGCAATCGGAGAGAGCCGCGACCGTGGAACAATCCCTACGCTTCAGAGTCTTTACCAGGACGTCAAGGACACCGAGATTCGTAAGAGTGTGATCTCAGCAGCCGGCAACAGTCCCGACGAGCAAGCAGCCTGGACATTTCTACTCGGTATCGCGAAGAACGATGCTGACTGGGAATCGCGGCGCACAGCAGTACGCCAGCTAGGTGACTTCAAGCGAGACGACGCGGCGGAAGAGATCATGAAGATCTACAACAACGACGCAAATCTCGACGTGAAGCGTGCGGCGCTGCATTCCCTTGCGGAGACTAAGAACCCACGCGCTCAGGCGCGCTTGATGGAGATCGCGCGCACCGAGACGAATCCGGAATTACGAAAGTCTGCGATTCGCGTTATGAGCGATCGTGGCGAAGCCGCGGTTGAAGATCTGCTGAAGTTGTTTGATTCAGAACAATCTGCAGACGTGAAACGCTCGATTCTGCAAACGCTTTCTGACATCAAGAGTACGCGCGTCGAAGACAAGCTGTTTGAAGTGGCGAAAGGCAACGACACAATGGACGTTCGCCGGCAGGCGATTCGACTACTCGGCGAACGGGCCAGCAAACGCAGCTTCGAATTTTTGAGTGCAACGGCACAGAGCACTGACGGAAATACTGAGGTGCAGATGCAGGCTGTGCGGGCGATCAGTGAGCGGCGAGCAGACGAATCGGTGCCGATCCTGATCAAGATTGCGCGCACGCATCCGAATCAAGCCGTGCGCAAGCAGGCAATTCGTGCGCTCGGCGAATCAGGCGACCCGCGAGCGATCGATTTCTTCAAGGAAGTGCTGAGCAAGTAAAGAAATAGGTCCTATATGTCCTATAGGACCTATTAACTTTCAAATCGCGGCGAGAAGCTTCTTCCAGCGTACCCACGCTTCATCGCGTGCTTTCTTGTTTCCTTTCCACGCCGCGAGATTCTTCTGATAATCCTCCGCTGCTTTATCATCCGCGGTTTTGTCACCCTTCGGTTGCGGCGCCACGGGTTCAGGCGCTTCGCCGGCCCGCATGAAGCCGTGTCCCGCTCCTTCGTAAGTCACCGGTTCGAAAGTCTTCTTCAACTCTGTCATCGCTTCCGTCGTCTTTGGCAGAGTGGCGTTGATGCGAGCGTCGTTGCCGGCGTAAAACCCGTAGACCGGCGCCGTGATCTTCGCGAGTGCTTCTTTGTTCGGAGTGCCATCGGCTGCCGCCGGGGCGGAACCGTAAAACACAAACGCCGCTTTGACGTTTGGATTGTTGGTGGCGTAGCGGAACGATTGACTGCCGCCCCAGCAATATCCTGTGACCACCACCTTGCCATTCGACGCCGGAACTTTTCCAATGTAATCCGCAACGGCATTCAGATCAGCAGTGATTTGATCCGGCGGGAGATCGCGGATCGCCTGGCCCACTGCATTCCGATCGAGCGAACTGGTGCCACCACCGTTTGGTCCCATGCCCGAAAGTAGATCAGGCGCGATGGCAACGTAACCAGCCTCGGCGAGTTGATCTGTCAGGCTCTGGACCCAGTCAGTCATGCCGAAGATTTCGTGGATGACGATCACGGCCGTCGCTTTGTTCTTATTCTCGGGATAGACCACAAAACTGTTCACTTCGCGCGTGCCGTTCTTGACCTTGACCCATTCCTGGTGACGCGGCGATTTTGCCAGTTTCTGTTTGGCCCAATCCTGGTTCTCCACTGGATCGGGTGTGGCATCGGGCGCGTTGTTGTTGTGATGGTGGTTCCCGCTCATGTCCTGTGCACAAGCCGGCACGGAGCACAGTAGGACCAACATTAAAAGACTAATCGTTGATCTCATTTTCCTCTCCCGTCAGTTCCTGAGTTATCTGAAGCCTACGACGTGGGGGCCGCGTTACTCAATTTCACAAAATACTAACTACAAAACGCAACAAGGTGTATTATCTGCGCGCTTTGCCATCCTGCAAATCGGAGAACAATAATGTCGAAATCTCTCCTCTTAATGTTATGTCTTTTAACCGGTCTCCTAGTACTAGCCTGTGCCAAGTCTGATACCAATCGCAATGCGGCGGCGCCCGCCGGCACGAACTCAGCTGCTCCGGCAACTTCGCCGGCCTCCACCACCAATACGAGCGCCAGCGCAGGCGAGAAGATCGGTATCGCGGAATGCGACAGCTTCATTACTTCCTACGAGAGTTGTGTGACAACGAAAGTTCCGGAGGCCGCCCGCGCGCAGTATAGGACCGCCGTCCACAACTGGCGTACAGAGTGGAAGAAACTCGCTGACAATCCGCAAACACGAGCAACTCTCGCGAATATTTGCAAGACTCAATTGGAAACCGCGCGCACGCAGTTCAAGTCGTACGGCTGCACCTTTTAACTCAATCAAGTGTCTTGCAGGGGCGATTTCAGGAAGTCGCCCCCTGCAGCGTTAACTGTGAAACTTCGACTTCACATTAGCGCGACCCCACTTCAATACCGTACTCATCCACACCAGCTCATCGAGAAAATCTTTTACCAGCTTCTCGTATCTCTGGTCCAACAGCTTACCCGCGTCATCGAAAGTCGCTTGCACGCGCGGGAAGTTCAAATCGGTAAAGGTAACCGCCAGGCCCAACTCACGACACATCGGCACCATCGCTTCGATCACGCGCGTACCTCCCCATATCCCGGCAGACACGCCGACGAACGCGACGCTCTTGTGAATGTATTCAGGAAGCAACAGATCGAGCACGGCCTTCAATGAACCCGGATAGCCGTGGTTGTATTCAGGAGTAACAATGACGAGTCCGTCCGCCTGAATCATGGCATCGCGCCACTCGGGAAAACTGTCCTTCAGCCCCTGGCCGTAGTCGTCTTGCGGCAACTTGAACTCAGCCACGTCAAACAGCCGCGTCCGAATCTCCGGCCGTTTCTCCATCTGCTCCACCAGCCACCTCGCCGGGAAGACACTCTTCCTCTCCTTACGATTGGTGCCAAGCAACACCGGGATGTTCAGTTGGTACATACATGATCTCCGCCAAGAAAGGTAAAGAC
>DATNFX010000270.1:0-4559 GCA_035606195.1 Pyrinomonadaceae bacterium | reverse complement strand
CGGGGTCAGAATCTTTTCGATCATTAGTCAAAGATTACAGGATTTGACGGATGTCTGTATAATCGCCACTTTTATGTCCATACCCTTTATCGAAGATAACGATCAAACACTCGCGCGCAGAGAGCACCTGGAAGGCTTGCGTGCACTCGTCGGCAATGTTTATCCAAACAAGTTCGAGCGCAGTCGAATCGTCGACGCGGAAAGAGAAGACACGATCAGCGCGGTCGTCGAGAAGTTTCGGCACTTCGAACCGGAACCGTCGCCCGAAGGCCGTCCTTCACCCGAAGTCCTCGATCAAACGAACGAGGAGCTAAAAAGGCACGTCGTTCGTCTCGCCGGACGTATCGCATCGCCGCCGCGCGTGATGGGCAAAGCCGCATTTGTTCATCTCTCGGACGGCATTTCGCGTCTCCAGATTTACATTCGCAAAGCTGATGTGACCGGAGTGCATAACAGCGCTGAAGGTGGCGACGTCGATGGTTGGGCCTTGTTTCAGTTACTGGACCATGGCGACTTCATCGGCGTTGAGGGTTATCTGTTCATCACTAAAACCGGAGAGCTCTCGGTACACGTACAGAAGCTGCAATTTTTGTCGAAAGCGCTGCTGCCGTTGCCCGACAAGATGCATGGAGTTAACGATCCCGAGATTCGACAACGCCAGCGTTATGTCGACCTGATAGCCGGGAGTTTGAAATACGAGAAAGACGAATCGCTAACGTCACGTGAAGTGTTCGAGCGTCGCGCCGCTACAGTGCGCGAACTCCGTCGCATTCTCGAAGACAATGGTTACATCGAAGTCGAAACTCCGATCCTGACGCCGCTTGCGACCGGCGCTGCTGCGCGTCCTTTCAAGACTCATCACAACACACTCGACATCGATCTCTACGCGCGCATCGCGCCCGAGTTGTATTTGAAACGCCTTCTGGTGGGTGGCTTCGAAAAAGTTTTCGAGCTGAATCGCAACTTTCGCAACGAGGGAGTCTCGTGGCGACACAATCCTGAGTTCACGATGCTCGAGTTTTACTGGGCATATGCGGACGTGAACGAGATGATGGATTTCTGTGAGAGCATGCTGCGCACGGTCGTGTTTACGGTGTTGGGCCACACGCACTTGAAGTTTGGCGAGCACGAGCTGGATTTTGGCAGCGTGTTTCGACGTGTTGGGATGGAGGAGAGTTTGTCCGGACTGGTCGAACCGGATCAGATCACAAACGACAAGGTGCTCGAGCTCTTCGAGGCGCACGTCGAACACGGGCTGGTGCAACCGACTTTCATCACCGACTTTCCAAAACCGATCTCGCCGCTCTCGAAGGCTTCGCCTGCAAACCCGCACGTCGCGGAGCGATTTGAGCTCTACGTCGCAGGCATGGAGATCGCGAATGGGTTCTCTGAATTAAACGATCCGGTCGAACAGTACGATCGCTTTCGCGATCAGGTGAAGCAGCGTGAACGTGGTGATGAAGAGGCGATGTTGATGGACGAAGACTACATTCGCGCCCTCTCGTACGGCATGCCGCCCGCCGCAGGCATCGGCATCGGCATCGATCGCCTCGTGATGCTTCTAACCAACAAAACCTCTATCCGCGATGTGATCCTCTTCCCCCACATGCGGCCTAAAGAAGGTTAGCCACAAAAAGGCACAAAAAGCACAAAAGACTTTTCTTGAGCTGAGGCACTCATTGGGCTTTCCTTACAGGGCGCTTCCCATCAGGAAATATTCTTTTTGTGCTTTTTGTGCCTTTTTGTGGCTAGTCCTGTTTTGTGGCTTTGGATCGTAGTTCGGCGATGCGTTCCTCTGACCAGGAAGGCTTTTGTCCGTGTTCCTGCATAACCTTCGTGTAGCTCTCCATCGCTTCCAGCGAGCCGTTGAAGTCGCCAAGCTTCTCCCGCACGCGACTGAGATCAAGGAGAAACTGCGGGTTGGCCGGCGCATACAACGATACCGCTTTTACGAACGCGGCTTCGGCGAGTTTTAGCTCACCCTTCATTTCATACAGCCGAGCGAGATGATAGTAACTGACGGGATAGCGCGCGCCATCGCGCTTTGTCACTTCGAGCAAATTAGCGAGCGCCTCGTCGTATTGCTTGAGACTCACCAACGCGTAACCCAACTCGAGGTTTGCGGGCGGAAAATAACCATTATTGCGGCTCAAAAGACGGCGATAGCTGTCGGCGGCCTCCGACTTCTTCCCGCGCTCCGATGCTTCACGTGCGCGTTGCAGGTAATCGAAACTGGCTTGATCGAGTTCAAGCGGCCTCGCGGCAGCAGATGGACCAGCAGCAGCCGTCGAACTCTTTCCCGCCTTATTTGAGACAACGACTATCCGGTCGCCACGACCTTCATTTGCAAGTGCCTGCTTCGCTGCGTCGTGCTGCGGATCGACAGCCAGGGCGCGGCGCCATTCGCGTGCAGCGAGATCGTTCTGGCCCTTGGCGGCGTAAACGCGTCCGAGGTTGTAACTGGCTTCAGCATAACGAAAGCTCTCGAGCTTCAAAGCAGACAAAAACGCTTCCTGAGCTTCATCCCACTTGCCCGCGCGCAACAACAACACACCGAGGTTGTTGTAGGCTCTCGAATACAGTCCCTTGCGTTGCTCGATAGCAATTCGATACGCGGCGATGGCAGACTCCGACTCCCCGAGACGAGCAAACGCGTTGCCGAGATTGTAGAAACTAACGGGATCGAATGCCTTCGAACTTGCGATCTTGTTCAGCTCCGCAATTGCTTCCGACTTGCGGTCAGTGGATTGAAGAAGTTCGGCAAGTTGAAGTTGAAGACGGTTGCGCTCGGGGACCTCAGTAGTGGCTGCAAGCTGTTCGCGCAAGATCACCACGGGATCGGGCGTGTTGCCGGCGTCTTTATCAACGGAGCGAGTGCGCGTTTGCGCAAGACTTTCCGAGGAAAAGAGGAGCGTCGTTGAAAGGACGATAAGGAGGAGAATTCTTTTTTGCATCACTGAGACCTTCTTTGGCGGGTTGCCGAGGCTTCCGGGCTTAGATACGACACTACCGTGCCGCCAAAACCGACTGCCCAGCCGTGATTCCGATCGCTGAAGAACACACGCTCGAGCGGATGTGGAGTACCACTGCGTTCCGTGGTCCAATGCGCTCCGCCGTCGCTCGTATGAATAATCGTTCCTTCCGCACCGACGGCCCAGCCTTCAACTGCGTTGACAAACTTCACGTCAAACAGATCGACGTCGACGGTCGATTGCTGTCGCTGCCAGGTGCGACCACCGTTCACTGTGCGATACACGTTGCCGCCACTGCCAACCGCCCAGCCGCTGCGATTATCGACAAACGAAGTGGCAGTGAACCGAACGGATTTTTCAACTTGCGGAATGGTTGACTGGTACCACGTATCTCCGCCGTCTGAGGTTTGAATGATCGTCGCCCCTGCACCAACAAGCCAACCACGATCGTCGTCGACAAAGATGCCTCCCAAAAGCAGGTAACTCGTCGGAGAACGAAGCGCTGTCCAGGTATTACCGGCGTCCTTCGTGGTGTAGATCTGGCCGGCGTCGCCGAACGTCCAGCCACGGCCTTTACTGCTGAAGACTGCGCGAACGAGGACGGAGTCGATGTCAAAGCCCTTGATCTCGATCCGTTTCCAGTGGTCGCCGCCGTCGGTAGTCTTCATCAGGTAGGCACGCGGCTCTTCTTTGGTCTTGAGCTGGTAGGCATTGACTTCGCACACGATCCAGCCGTTTTGATCGTCGATGAAGAAGATGTCGCGCACGACGTCCTCGGTAGGACCAGAGCGGGCGGTCCATGTGTTTCCACCGTCAGTTGTGTGGAGCAGAGAGCCCTTGCTGCCGACGACCCAACCCCGGTTTTGATCGAGGAAAAAGACTGCGTGCAGCCACGCCATTGTTCCACTACGCTGGCGCGCCCACGCGCCCGTTTGGGCAAACGCCGGCAAGGCAAGCAGCAGCAGAAGCAAGAATGATGCGGGTACTGTGGTCATAACTGTAGGGGCGGCCCTCTGTGGCCGCCCTCGGTTTAAATCGTGTTCGCAAACCCGAGACCGTCGCATCTTGAATTCGTGTGAAAACCGAGGGCGGCCACGGAGGGCCGCCCCTACAATAAATTCCCTATGGCACAGGGGCGCCGAAGACACGAGCAAAACTCGCTATCGGTGTAAGGCTCATCAGGGTTTGGATCTTCTTCAGTGTATTTCCGGGCACGACGATCTGATCACCGGGCGAAAGATAGACGTTGTCAGGAGTTTTGCCTTTGTAGATCGCCGACAAGTTAACCGGAATCTGCGCGAGCACGCCGGTCGGTTGGCGCCGTAACACGACAATCTTGCTCTTGTTGCCCGTATTCAGCACGCCGCCTGCTTCGGCAATGGCTTCCGACACAGTCAGGCGCTTATTCATGAGACGAATGCCGGGCTGGCCCACGTCGCCAATCACGCTATAACGATACGACATCGCTTTGTCGAGCGAGACGTTCACCTGTGGGTCGATGATAAATTCGTCGTAGCGCTTCTTGATGATCTGCGCCACTTCATCGACGGTCTTGCCGTTGACGAAAACTCCGCCCTGGATCAGGTT
>DATNFX010000269.1:0-9772 GCA_035606195.1 Pyrinomonadaceae bacterium | reverse complement strand
GTACAGGCGGTAAAATGGCCGACATGGACATGTATGCCGAGGTGCTCGAAAACGCTCTCGCCAATGGCAAGCGCGTGGCTGAAGGGGTGCACCTGTACATTCAGTTTGGCTCGCAGAAGATCAAACAGTATGCGCGGCAGCGTGGCTATATCGACATCTTCGAGCGCGCAGGAGCCGAGTTGATCGACCCGTCGTGTGGCGCGTGTATCAATGCCGGTCCGGGCGCCTCACCGTCGGCCGAAACGGTCACGGTCAGCGCCCAGAATCGAAACTTTCCCGGTCGCAGCGGCCCCGGCAAGCTCTACCTCGCCTCACCGTACGTGGTCGCCGCCTCCGCGATCGCCGGCAAGATTGTCGATCCAAAAGAGATCTAATCCACAGATTACACAGATTTCTGCGTAATCTGGGGAGGGTTTTCCTGAAACTTTTCGTCCTTCCGCACCACTAACCTACCGAGAGAGACGATGAGCGCATTCGCGGGAACTCTGATGAATAGTTCAGCAGACCTAGTCACTCGCGTTTGCCAGGGTGATGCCGACGCCTTTCGTCTGATTTTTGAGAGGTACTCGCGGCCCGTCATCAGTTTCATTTACGACATGGTCAACGACCGCGGGCTGGCCGAAGAGCTGACGCAGGAGACTTTCGTCCGCGCTTTCCGGGCAATTCATACGATGCGCTCGGAAACGAAGCTCTCCACCTGGCTCTTCGGCATCGCGCGAAATGTCGCGCGCGAGTCGCTGCGAGCGCGCGCCCGCGCGAACAGTCACGTCGATCTCGAGGATAAGTCGGTTATGGATTTGAGCGACAACAAGCCAGTGCCGGTCGATGGACTGCTGAGCAAGGAGTTGAACGAACTCATCCGGCGCTCGCTGGCCGCACTCGACGAAGATAAGCGGCTGGTATTCACGCTCAAGGTGCTGCACCAATGCAGTTATGAAGAGATAGCAGCGATCACGGGGTTTTCACTGGCAAAGTTGAAGACTGATTTACATCGCGCTCGGGCGGAGATGAGAAAGAGAATCAGCCCGTACGCTGGAGTTGGTTATGAAGTGTGAATTTTGTTTAGAGCTTTTGGAAGAGTATCTCGACGGTGAGCTCGCCGTGGAAGATCGCGAGCAGATTGATGCACATCTGATTACGTGCAGTGAGTGCTCGGAGAGTTTTGCGGCGCTGAGCGCCGAACAGGAGATATTCGCCCGCTACGATCGTGAGATCGAAGTGCCACCGTTTTTGTGGACCAGAGTCGCAGCGCACACGGTCTCGGAGAGTAATGTCGCAAAGCGCGGTTGGTCGCCGGGTGTTTTTAGAAAAGCATCGCTTGCAAGTGCGATCGCGGTGACGTTGATCGTGATTGCAATTGGAGTCGTGTATTTGTTGTCGAGTAACAAAACTCCAGAGCCGAAGTTAGCAAAATCACCTTCACAAGCCCCAAATCCAAATCCGGCTCCTCAATCCGTTCCATCCGTGGTTCCCAAACATGAAGTAATCGCCGCGGGACCAAGGCCGAAACTGAGAGCTAAACCAACAACACCCAATCCCGATCAGTCCGATGTGCTGTCGTCCGACCCTGGCTATCTCGACATGGACGATCAAGACACGGCCAATCACATCGAACAAAGCAAGCTGCTGCTCCGCTCGATCAAGAACGTGGCCATCGCCGACAACGATGACGAAGTCGACGTCACTTACGACAAGGCGCTCTCGCGTCGACTGCTGAATGAAAACGTCGTGCTGCGCCGCGACGCGGAAATGAAAGCAAAGTTTCCTACCAAGACGCTGCTCGCTGATCTGGAGCCATTCCTGATTGACATCGCAAACCTGCCCGACCGCGCCCGTGCTGAAGACGTGCGCGTGATCAAGGAGCGGGTGCAAAAAACCGAAATCGTCGCGGCATTAGTGGATTACCAGGACCGGGGCACAAACAATCGCTAAAGAATAGAGGCTAAACCCATGTTGAAAAACCTTACATCGAATACGACAACCGCAGCGAACTGCGCCCGGTTTCTTTTGATCACACTTGTTGTCGCACTGTTCGCGGCCGGCGCAGTGAATGCGCAACAACGCCGTGCGAACTTTCAATCTAGTTCTTCTACTCGCAGTGCTCAAAGCGACGCTTCCACGGTGTTTCGCAGCGCGCGTGACCTCATCACTGACGGCGAGTGGGCCAAGGCTCAGGAGAAGTTCAACGAGTACGTCAATTCGTATCCCAACGAGAAGAACATCGATGCCGCGCTTTACTGGCTGGCATATGCGCAACAACGGATAGGGAGGTATGACCAGTGCCGCGTAACGATCGAGCGGCTGCTGGAAAAGTATCCCAACTCGACCTGGAAAGATGACGCTCGCGTGCTGTTGGCCCAGGTACCGATCGTTGCACAAAACTATGCTGCAACAGTAGCAGCTTCGGATGAGCTCATGGCCAAGCTAAAGTCCGAAGTAACCCTCGTTCCGCAATATGAAGCCGCGTATGTTCTTGCGCCGGGCGCGCCGCTCACTCCAATAGCCGTAGCGCCTGGCCAAACCATTGCAGGCGTCGCAACCCCGGCGTTGGCTCCAGGTGCGTCCGACAACTCCGCAGACGATGACGACCCATGTGAATTCAAGATTGTCGTGCTGCAGGCTCTGTTTCAGACCGATCTGCAACGCGGCATTATGGTGGCAAGCGAATGGCTCAAACCGGGTTCAACGCAAACCGTACGCTGCAAGGGTGCGGCGTTGAGCCTGCTGGGTCGAAACGGCGGCAAGTCGGTCACGCCCGTAATCCTCGGCGTCGCGCGCAGTGAGCCCGATCTGAAACTGCGAGCGCGTGCCATCTCTGCACTCGGCGCAACCAACGACGACAGCGTGGTTGATGCTCTGCGAGACTTCGCCCTCAACTCACCGGACAACGACATCGTTGAAGCGTCGCTCTACGCGTTGAGTAAACATACTGGTGAGCGTGCGATCGTAGTGCTCAGCGATATCGCGATCAGCGGCAAGACGACGCCGCAGCGAAGAATGGCAATCTCGAGTATCGCGTCCCGCCCGGGTGAACCAGCAGTTGATGCTCTGCTCCGGATTTACGACGCCGATCAAACTGTCGAGATTCGCCGTTCAGTCATCGCCGGCTTCGGAAACCGCAGGAGCGAACGTGCGGGTGCAAAGCTCTTTGATATAGCCCGCAACTCCGACACTATCGAGCTTCGCAAAGCAGCCATCAGCGCTATCTCGAGACGCGGCGGAGACAAGGCAATCGAGTTTCTGCTCAGTCTCTACGATACCGAGAAGAATGAGGACTTGAGAGATCAAATCATGAGCGCGCTGGGCTACGGCAGCAACGTCTACGTCACCACTCCTATGGCCGTGGGTCAGGGCAGTCAAGGCGGCCAGGGGATGGGTCAAGGCATTGGCTACAGCACGGGTTCCAGGATGAACGACCAGCGTGTAATCCGGAAACTGATCGAGATCGCGAGGGATCAGAAGGCCCCGATGGAGCGCCGGAAGCGCGCGATTGGCTGGCTCAGCCGTAGTAAAGATCCCGAAGTGCTCAAGTTTCTTGAAGACTTGTTGAAATAAACCGCAGTCATGGATCGTTTAAGGATCAGGATTATGATTCGAAGAAACATAATCTCAGCAGCCATCGTTCTGACTTTAAGCGCCGTTGCCCTGGGGCAAACCAAGAATTTCACGCCCGTAGACGGCGCTAGTCTGAAAGCCAAAATCGATAGTGCCATCATCGCCGGCAAGGCAAATGCGCCGAATGGCCGGTTCTGGGTCGGTTACCAGTTTGAAGTCCGATCCGGTGTCGCGGTCGATTTTGAAGTAGTAGACAGTGCGGGCGGTGTCTATATTTCGATGGACGGAACCTCGATGATGTTTGACCCGCGTCATGAAACACGCGAGCTCGGGCTGTTTCTTCTCTTCGACACGCAGCGCGATTCTTTCACCCGAGCCGAGGTCTACAATCTTCGTCGCAATCACGAGTTCAGCAGCTATCCGGTTTACTGGGCTGGACACGTCGCGAACGAAGAGAGTTTGAACTATCTGAAGTCGATCATCGATTCGCCCGCACCTGAGACAAATCGACTATCAGAACGCGCGACTTTCGCGATTGCACTTCACGACGACGCGCGCGTCGATCCGATGCTCATGGAAATCGTTCGCCGTCCCATCACAGATCCGATGCGCTCCCGCGCAATCTACTGGCTTGGGAACACGGGCGAGAGCGTCGCCAAGAACACATTCTTTACAGAGATCATTCGCAACAACCAGGAGAGCACTGAAGCACGAAATGCAGCGATGTCGGCGCTCGCGATGAGTCGCTCCGCCGGCTCTCTCCCGCTGTTGCAGAACCTGTTCGAGACGATGACCACGCGCGAGTTGAAACGACGCGCGCTCGGCGGCATCGCCCGCAATGACAACAGCGACGGCGCAGCGACTTACCTCATCAAAGTTGCCGAAACGGAAAAGGATCTCGAGCTGCGCAAGAGCGCGATCGCAAACCTCGGTCGCGTTGCGGGACAAAAGAGTTTAGGAGCACTTACCACCACCGTCGACAACGATGTCGAGATCGAACTCCAGAAGCAGGCAGTAATTGCCATTGGACGTCGTGCGAAAGACGAATCCATCCCAATTCTGATTCGCACTGCCCGGAACCATCCAAAAATGCCCGTCCGAAAACTGGCGATCCAGGTTCTCGGACAAACTGGGGATGAACGCGCCGTCGCGTTCTTCAGGGAACTCTTGAGCAAGGATTAATGTAATGAGTAGTTCATTTCACAATATCAACACCTTGAGAGAGGCGGCGATGACACTACTACGTGAAGTCGAATCGCTTGCCAGCCAACAAGAACCGCCATCTACCCAGCGGCTCGGGCTCCAGGAAGAGATGCAGCGATATGAAAGCGAACTCATTCGCGATGCACTACACCGCACCCGCGGGAATCAACGCCGCGCCGCGAAGCTGCTTGGTGTGAAGGTTACGACGCTCAACTGCAAGATTAAGCGTCTCGGACTGCAGCAGACGGCTTCACAGGATATACAAGATTTGAATCAGGACTTACAGGATATTGCCTGTCCCTCCTGAAACATCCTGCTAATCCTGTCTAATAAACTGTTACTGAATACGCACTCTGACTTTGTTGGTCGTCTTCCCTCTTAGCGTCGCGCTAAACAAGACTGACTGACCTGTAGGTAAGTTATCAGGCAGTTTAACTACTACCTGCGTCAACCAGTCGAAGACCGGCACCCTGCCGACAAACTCCACGGGCGCCGGATAAATAACTGCCTGCGCATCTTCGGCTCTCACCAGCACAGCCGAACTATCCTCGCCCGGCAGCAACTCCATGTTCCTCCCAAACAGACTGATTCGCGAGCGTGACTGCGCACTAAAGTTGATGACCGGATTCGTAAGTGAAAACGGGTCGCGCAACAGCCAGACTGAGTCGAGCGCGATTGCGATATCCGATCCCGTTTCTGAGATGAGCATCGGATCTGTGAACTGTACACGGACCACCGCGCCCGAACCTCTCGCGAGGTAAAGCAAACTGCCATCAACATCAACCTTCAAATCCACCGGCTGCGAAATGCCTGTCGCAAATGCGGATGCCGTTCCGGTGGCTGGATCAAAAACTCTAATCCAACCGCTACACAGATCCGCGAAGAAGTACTTGCCGGTATAACTTCCGGGGAAGCTAACAAAGTTTGGATTGTAGAAAGCTCCGCCGGCGATCGCGCACCCGGTTGTCGCGCTGATGCCATGCCCGTAGAAAAACAGCGGCGACCGGAACAAAGGATTCGACGTTGCTCCTTCTGTGATATTCCAACCATAGTTCGAACCGGCGATACCGTCGTTGATTTCTTCCCACGTGTCCTGGCCGACGTCGTTTATGAACAGCCGCCCGGTTCCGGGTTGAAATGCAAAGGTGAATGGATTGCGCAAACCCAAAGCCCAGATCGATCGATTGTTTCCGGACGCGGTGTTGAAGAACGGATTATCGGCAGGGATGCTCCCATCTCGGTTGATGCGCAAAACTTTTCCGAGCATGTTGGCGAACGTTTGCGAGTTTGAACCGGTGGCGTTTTCTCCGACTGCGATGTAGAGCTTTCCGTCCGGCCCAAAATGAATCGCGCCGCCGTTGTGATTCGTCGCCGCGGTGAGATTGTCGAGCTCGAGAAGAATGGTTTCGCTGCCGGGAACCACGACGTCGCCGTTCGCAGTGAAGCGGCTGACGCGATTGTGTCTCGGCGTGGACGCGACGGTGTAGTAAATATAGATGAAATTATTGGTCGCGAAGCTTGGATCGAAAGCGATGCCGAGTAGTCCGCGTTCACCGTTCGAATCGACATTCAACGTGATGAATGGAGTCGGGAGTAAAACGCCGTTCTTGATTACACGCAGGCTGCCACCCTGCTGACACACGAAGATGCGGCCGTCAGGAGCGATCTCCATTGCGGTTGGATTGGAGAGTCCAGTGATTGCGGTTTCGGTGAAGCCTGAGGGTAGCGTTGCGCCTTTGGTCAAGGAAAGGTAGACCAGTAGAACGAAAAGCGCGAGAAAGCAGTTTTTAAGCATGCAGTGTAACTCAGGGGAAGGCGAGGCAATGATAGCAAAGGTTGAGACAGATCGGTTACAGCGGGGGCAAGCCCCTCTTCCTGACTTGTTCTATTCTCAGTTGCGCAAAACGTCGAATGAACTTGAATCCAGAAATAAAACAAGTCAGGAAGAGGGGCTTGCCCCCGCTGTTTGAAAAGGACCCAGCAACTCACTAATACCCCCCAACATCCTGTCACTGATTTGGTGCGAAGTAAGAACGGCGCCCGAAGATTTGATAATCAGGATGCGCCTTCACCGCGAAATCGATCTTGCGACGCTTCCCATCTCGCTCTTTGTTCGTGGGATAGTAACCAACAATGTAGCGCTGATTGATGTCAGTGAAGATGCGCGCATAGATTCCCTCAGCCTGTTCGGGTCGCTCCAGAAACTCCGTCCATCCGCCCGTCAACGCAGCCACGCCTGACAGCGCTACTTGCATATTCGCATCCAACGTCACTCGCCAACGCGCGTTGAGAATATTCGGATCATACGGAAGCTTCTTCACCCGGTCCTCCATTTTTGCTTTGTCTTCAGGCGACAAGCGGTTCAAGGAGCCGAACAACATCGGATCACGCTGAGTCAGATGTTTCACTAACTGCTCGCCGGGAGGTAGGCCCATGAGCTTGAGTCCAGGGATGACGGTATAGACCGTCGCACGCGATCGCTCGACGGTTCGATAAATATCGTCAAGGCTAAACTCAGTCTGCGACGTTTTGAAACTCTGCCTGTAAGACTCGGCCATGCGTTTCGCCGCTTCCAGCTCCTCTCCTTCCAAACCCTCCGGAACTGTGAAGCCGACTGTAGAATCGTGCAAAAAGAGTGCCTCATCACCGTCAGTCTGAAAGATGACGATTGGGCGCACGTCAGTTTCATCAAAGGCCTCGTTCAGAGTCGCCATCAAAGCGCTGTATTGCTTGCTGCGCCCAAGCTGTGGCCCGGCGAACGTAAATCCGCCGAATTGTAGAGTGCTGTGCTCCGCTCGCTCCTGCAGCGAATCGAGTTTTTTCTTCAACTTCTGTTTGTCTGGCGTGAAATCCTGAATCAATTCGACGTCGTCCGTGACGATCGCCATCAAATCTTTTGGTCCAAGTTTGTCTACCAGCACTTTCGCTGCCGTAATACTGTTTTTAAGATACGGCAACTGGCTGCCGCTGTAGTCGATGATCAAGACGATCGTGCGCGGCACACTGATGTTGTCGCCGAGGAGAAAATGGCCGACCGTTTGCGGCGCGTCGTCTTCGGCGATTGAAAAATCTCCCGCGGTCAGGCCGGCCACACTCTTGCCGTGCTGATCTACCACCAACAATTCACAAGTTACGAGCGAGGTATCGACGCGTATTACGTCGTCTTCATCGGAGTTCGCTCCCGCACCCTGGGCCGATGGTCCCAGCGCGGTCTTCTTCTCCGGATTCCACTTCAGCCGTTTGAGACTCGAACCAAAGTCTTTGAGCTTTTTTCTTTTCGGAGTTTTTTGGGCGGGGGCAACGCTACACAAACAAAGACTCAAAAACAGAATCAGTGAAATCTGCGTAATCTGTGGATATAACTTTCTCAACGCATTGAAAGCTCGGCCACGATCTCCCTCACCGCCGCACGCGCTTCTTCAACTTCTTCCGGCTTGAATGAAACCGCACCGACTACTGCGTGACCCCCGCCGCCGTAACGCTCGCAAATCTTTGCGATGTTGTGCGTGCGCGGCACCGGCGCCCATGGATTCGAGCCCACCGAGATCTTTGTGCGCTGCGTCCCGCGCGTGAGCGCGACGGAATAAGTCGCTTCGGGATGCAGGTAATAGGGAATGAACTTGTTGAAGCCTTCGTACCCTTCGTCGATCAAGTCAAACTGGACCACGCCGTTTGCGCTCTTCGCCTTCTTTCGAACCATTTCGAGCGTCTCGAGATGTTGCTTTAGGATGGGTTGAAAGCGACGTTGCACTTCCGCACTCGTCGACACTTCTTCGAGTGACCCCACGGCGAGCTCGCGAATGATCTGTTCGATGAATGAATCGTCCGGATCGGCTTCGATCACCTGCATCAGTTGCAACGCAGGTTCTTTTAACTCAACACACTGTGCGGGCGATTCGTAAAGCGCGCCGTCGATGATATGGGCCCAGTGGACCAGAGACGTGATCGGTTCGGGATTGAATCCAAAACGTTCGGCCGTGACGTCGGCAATAAACTCCGTACAAGACTTTCTCGTCGCGTCGAGAAACTTTTTGCCTGACTTGTCGGCGTGGAAGTGAGCTTCGTCTTCAGGCGTCAGGAAAGCCGACTCATGATGATCGAACCACCACGTCAGTTTCTCAGAAGCCGCGTACTTGAAATCGACAATGGCATTCTCGTCGGAGTCGAACATCGCGAGGTCAAACAAGTTGCCGGGCCGGTGCAGGAGTCCCTTGTAATTGACTTCAGCTTCGGCATGGATGCGCTCTTTGTAGAACCGGGTAAATGTTGCAGCAGAAGCGACCCCGTCAAAACAGTGGCCGTGATAGAGCAGACGAAGTTTCATTTTGCGTTTGTTTTAGGCCACAGATTTTACGGATATAAAAACGGATTTAAGGCTTGCACGGCTCGATTACAGTCGCCGTCGTTGCTGCACCCACCTTCGACGCGATGAATTTATCAACTTCGTCTTCGATCAATTCGCCGTTCACTACAAACGCTTTTTCAGTTAACACATCACCGTTGGCGGTGAGCTTCGAAGGCTCGAGGAAAATGTTCCATGGTGAACCCCAGTTTCGCTTGTCGCCGGTGAGCTGCCGGTATTGATAGTGAGCCGTCTTCTGCTTGTCGTCCCGCGATTCCGATTCAGTGAACACCGGGTATGGTGGACCATCCTTACCAAAGAAGTTTTTCACGTCGTCGCGAATAGCATATTCACTCACGCCGATGACCTGAAATCCCTGAGCTTTGTATTTCTCATACAGCTTCAGCGCGATTGGAGCCTCGTTGCGCCAGTTGCCGCACCACGGCGCGAAGTAAACGACCATCACCAGCTTCTTGCCGGCGACCACTTTGCGCAGATCTTCCTGCTGGTCGGAAGTGAGATTCGGGAGTGTCCAGTTTTTGTAGTTCACCGTCTGCTCGGTCAACGGCGAGTATTCGTGCGACTGCGCGCGAGCGACAGCGGGCGACATAACGAATGCGAGAACGGCCGAGAAGATTAAGAGTTTCTTCATGGTACTACTCCTCGAACTAC
>DATNFX010000268.1:0-7710 GCA_035606195.1 Pyrinomonadaceae bacterium | reverse complement strand
GTTAAATACGGTATTCATCCTGTCGCCGGACGAATGCCCGGACACATGAACGTGTTGCTCGCCGAGGCGAATGTCCGTTATTCAGCACTGTACGAGCTCGAACAGATCAATCCCGAATTTCCGAGCACTGATGTCGCAGTCGTGATCGGCGCAAACGACGTCGTCAATCCCGACGCGCGCGACAATCCCGGCAGTCCCATTGCAGGTATGCCGATTCTTGAAGTCGATCGATCGAAGTCGGTGGTTGTCTTGAAGCGCGGCCAGGGCAAAGGTTTTTCCGGCCTCGAGAACCCTTTGTTCTTCAAGCCGGTGACGGGCATGCTGTATGGCGATGCGAAAGACACGCTGACGCGACTCGTTCAGGCCGTGCAGCACGCATAACAAGCAAAGCATCAAAGGTGGTGCTTTGTACTTTGTTTTTTGTACTTGGTTCAGACACAGATCAAAGTACAAAGCACAAAGTACAAATTAATGGAGACTGCATGCGAAGATTCTTAACCGCACTCGTGCTGGCGAGCGTTCTCGTCACCACGCTTCCCGCAACCCGCGCAAGCTATGGCCAGCGCGCTACACGTCAAACAAAAAGGCCCGTCGTATCGGTAACCGGTCAACGCGGTGTCGACACCATTTCGGCCGACCAAATGAAAAACTACCTGACGTTCATCGCCTCCGACGAAATGGAAGGACGCGATACGCCGTCTCGCGGACTCGATACCACTGCGAAGTTCCTGGCGATGAATCTCACTCGTTGGGGCTTCAAACCCGCAGGCGACGAGGGAACATTTTTTCAACGCATCGAACTGAGCCGCAACCGCGCTGACAGTGGACAATCAAAAGTCGAACTCAATGGTCGTACGTTAACTGTGGGAACGGATTTTCTGCCGGTGGGCAGTGGGGGCAATGCCAGCGGGCAACTCGTCTTCGCAGGCTCCGGGTGGCTTGTTAAATCAAAAGAGATCGATGCTTACAAAGGCATCGATCCGAAGGGGCGAGTCGCAGTGATCGTTGGCCCACCAAACGCGCCACCACTCGGCGTTTCGCGTGCAGAGTACGGCAAGTATGGCGAAGACTCGATGAACCCAACTGATTACGCGCGCAGCAAAGGCGTCGTTGGTCTGATTTATGTAGCGGACTCTCAATACGTGGCAAACTGGCAACGCGCCCGCCAGCGCATGGAGCGTGGCTCAACGGTCGTAGTCAAATTTCAACCACAACAGCCCGCGCCGGTATTGCCGTCGATCGTGATCACGCCTGAGATCGCAACTGCACTCTTCGCGGGCGAAGCGCAAGCACTTTCTGAATCATCTCAGACGCCGTTCCTGCTCACCGATCAGAAGAAAGTCAGCATGAACATCGCGAACAGCAATCAGATCATTCCCACGCAAAACGTCGTCGCTGTTTGGGAAGGCAGCGATCCGGCTCTGAAAGCCGAATACGTCGCGCTCGGCGCGCACTACGATCACGTTGGCAGCGGCTGTCCGCCAAATGGTACTGACACGATTTGCAATGGCGCAGATGACGATGGTTCGGGCACGACGGCGCTGCTCGCAATGGCCGAGGCACTCTCGAAGGCGCCGAAGCGTCCCAAACGTTCGGTGCTGTTTGTCTGGCACTGTGGTGAGGAGAAAGGATTGTGGGGCTCGCGTTACTTCACTGAATACCCCACGGTGCCGCTCAATCAGGTTGTCGCGCAGATCAACATCGACATGATCGGTCGTAGTAAAAAAGCCGGCGACACAAACTCACGCAACTCGGAGCTTACCGGACCAGATGCCGTTTATCTGATTGGCTCGACGATGATGAGCACCGAGCTCGGCGAGCTGGTCAATAAAGTCAACGACTCGTATCTGAAGATTACTTACGATACGAAGTACGACGATCCGAAGGATCCAAACCGATTCTTCTTCCGCAGCGATCACTACAACTATGCCCGTAAGGGAATTCCGATCATCTTCTTCTTTGACGGCGTACATGAGGACTATCATCGTGCCGGCGACACGGCAGACAAGATCGATTACCAGAAGATGGAGAAGATCACTCGCACGGTCTACATGACGTTGTGGGAGATCGGAAACAGGCCGGCCCGGTTGAAAGTGGACAAGCCGCTGCCAACTCAGATCTCGGGGAGCACGGATTAGCGCGGATTTTTAAGCACGATTAGTTGCCGGTAAGCCTCGGCGCGTGAGAGACCCAACTCACGCGCCGCTTTCTTTAGTGCTGCACGATGGTCGAGGCCTTCCTGCTCGAATTGATCGACGAGCGTGGCAAGGCTTGTTTCGGGTTTCGTCGCGGCGCCTATTACATTCCGATCGATCAGCACCACGATCTCTCCGCGAATATCGTTCTTCTGATCCGCATAATCCGCGGCTAACTTACTGAGCAGTCCACGCCTGATCTCTTCGTGAAGCTTTGTGAGTTCTCTTGCGACCACCGCTTCACGCTCGCCTAAGACTTCGAGCGCGTCCTTGAGTGTTGCGGCGAGTCGATGTGGAGCTTCGTAGAAGATCAATGTGCCCGGTACTGACTGAAGCTCGCTGAGACGAGTACGGCGCGCATTCGGACGCGAAGGAAGAAAGCCAGCGAAGAAGAATTCATCCGTCGGGAGACCCGCCGCAATCAATGCTGAAATGAGCGCGCTTGGACCAGGCACGGGAATGACGGCGATGTCGTTCTCAATCGCAGCGCGAACGAGCCGGAAGCCGGGATCGCTGATGGATGGAGTACCGGCATCAGAAACGACGGCAATATCGCTTCCCTCTTGCAGCTTTTCGATTAACTGGATTGCCCGTTGCTGTTCGTTGTGGTCGTGATAGCTGATGGTCTTTGTCGTGATGCCGTAGTGATTGAGGAGTTTGTTCGTGTGGCGCGTGTCTTCGCAGGCGATTAGATCCACGTCTTTGAGAACTTGTAATGCGCGATGGGTGATGTCAGCGAGATTGCCGATGGGAGTCGCGACGAGATACAAGCTGCCAGTTGTCATTGCACTCATTTTAGACAGGATTACAGGATTAACAAGATTGGCAGGATAAAGATAAAGGCCCCGGCGTGGAGCCGAGGCCTTTGGCAGGTAGACGAAGCGGGTTAACAAGCGGAAGTCAGATGCGGGTTAATACCGAGGGAATGGAATTCGTCTCCACCAATCGTCGTTGCGATTGTTGTTGCGGTTGTTGCGATCGTTACGGCGCCAATCGTCATCGCGGTCGCGGCCATAGCCACCGTAACCCAAACCGTAGACGCTGCTGATGTGGCGAAGCTCCTGTTGGATCTGCGACCACTCAGACGATGTGCGGCCGTCAAACCCGCGGCGCGCGAAGCGATCCAGATCATTAGCTTCCTGCAGCACTCTGCGAGCTTCGTTTTCGCTGCGGTTCAAGTCCCGTCCGTTTCCGACTCTCGATTTCAGGTCGCCGACGGCATTGCGAAACTGCCGGACCTGATTGTTGATGTCGTCCTCACGACGCGAGCCATTGGTGCGGCTGTGATCGAGTGCACGATCCATGTCTCTTTCAAAATTCTTCGCCAGGTTATCCAGGCGGTGTACCGAGTCGCGGAGCCCGCGGTCGTCGTAGCGCCCGTAGCCGCGATCATCAGGATAGCGATCCTGTGGATAGCGTCCTCCCCACTGCGCGGCCGCTACGATGGGCAGGCAAAAGCCAAGTACGGCCGCAGCGAACAATGAAAACTTCAGTGTGTGTCGGTTCGTCATTTTCTTATAAATCTCCTCAGTATTTCCTCGGGCCGACTTCATCGCGTGTACCCGATGTCGTTGCTCGGAGATTGGCAAGTGTCGTGCCCGTTGAAAAAGCGCCGTAATTTCGAAAGGTTTTTTTGATCGAGCGCGAAAAGGTGCAGTCCGTGACGGAAAACGTGCCAGGAAAGAGTTCCACGCAGGGGAATGAACAAGTCAGGAAGAGGGGCTTGCCCCCGCTCGTCCAATCCAGGCAGCGGCGGGGGCAAGCCCCTCTTCCTGACTTGTTCACTCCCCGCCCCGGCGTGGAACTCTCACCTCTTGTTGTGTTGATCGAGGAGAATTTTCAAATGCCTGCGCATGTCGGCTTCGAGGAGGGCGTGTTTGTGCTCGGTGGATTTCCATGCCGGCACGCCGGTGTGAGACCTCGTCAACAACAGCTCCTCATTCGCGCTTCGAATTCCGAGGTGACGAATGCTCGCACACGCCAGCCCTCCCCCACGCACAAAACCATCGCGCGGAGTCCGCGGCCATCCCGCTTCAACGAATAGCGTGCGTACGCCGTTACTGAGCGTGAGCTGGTGGCCGACCATCGTTGAATTACCGGTGCGGAAACGATGCCCGTCCTGTGTCGCAATCCGAATACTCGCTCCGGCACGATTTGCGTCGCCGGCCAGAGACGTAAACTCGGCGATCAGCCAATCGACTCCAGCCTTACGCAGCAGATCGTTCGAATTCCTCAACGACAGGTAGTCGGCAATGTCTTTGCGCCCGGCGAGCCGAGCGTGCCGCTCCGCCTCCAACAATGCTGCTGCCCACGCTTCATCCAGTTCGCTCATATTCGCTCGGCGATGGTATCATGAGCGCCGAATTGTCCCCCCACAACCCAGATACGGAACCTATCGGAATGAGCCCATCATATCGAGTCATCAAACGCCTCTTGACCGTGATCCCGGCGTTTGGGCTGTTTCTCTTAATCAACGCAAACCCGTTCGCGCAAACGACCAAATTTCCCGCGCCGACGAGCTACATCAACGATTTTGCCGGCGTTCTCGACACTGAAACCAAGGCACGCCTCGAAGGTCTCCTGCAACGACTGAAGGAGAAAAGCAATTTCGAGCTGTACGTAGCAACCGTTGAGAGCACTGGCGCGCAGGAGATTTCCACGTTCTCGAATAAGCTCGCGCGTGACTGGAACATCGGCACTCAGACGTCAAAGACCAAGAGCCTGCTCGTCGTCGTTGCAGCAGATTCGAAGACGTCGTTCGCACGATTCAGCCGTACCGCGCAAACAGCATTGCCTGACGGCGTGCTTGGCGACATTTCCTATCGAATGAAGACGCCATTGAGCGAAGGTCGTTTCGCTGAAGCAGTGGACAACGGTGTACACGTGTTTGCGAATGCGGTCGCCGAGAAGGTCGGCTTTAAGGTTTCGGACATCGAGTCGCCTGTTACTGCAAGTACCTCAGAAGCTGCGACTGATTCGCCGAAACCGGTTCTCGTCAGTGCGAAGAATGAACAAAAGACTCGTCCGCGTGTGGTGAGTGATGCTCCCAAAGCATCAGCTCAGGCCACGCCTCCAGCGGATCCGGATCCGAGTCCGGCTGAAACGCCTGCCGCGCAGCCAACTCCATCTGAGTCACCAACAGAGTCTCCAAAGACGGAGCCAACACCCGCGGAATCGGCGAAGACAGAGGCTGTCATTCCACCGAAGAGCGAGAAGGCAACTCCGGCACTAACAAAGTCCGCGACCACAAGGGTCAAAACTCCAGTCGTAAAGAAAACACCTGAACAGATTAGAGAAGAAGAGCTCGACGAGATCGACGAAGTCGAACTCACCCTCACAAAGCCGTTGCCCGAACGCGCTGTTAAGTTAAAAGAATTTCTCGACACACATCCCACTTCAAAATCCAGACCACGCGCGGTGGAACTCCTGATCAGCACACACGCTGCACTCGGCGATCAGAAGTTGAAAAACGGCGACACCGTGGGCGGCGTCGAACAACTGATGCGCGCAATCGACGAAGCCGACGTTTCCATTTCCGACAAATTGTTTTCCGGAGTCGTCGCGCAAATTCCGACGAACCTGTATATGCGCGGTGAGCGAGATGCTGCGGTTAAGGCCGCGCAAAACATCGAACAGAAGTTTGGAAGTAATCCGAAGCGCTTGCTCGAAATGGGCGGTTTCTATCTCGGAATCGAACGATCGAGCGACACCGTTCGCGTAGGCGAGAGCGCCGTCAAGCTTGCTCCCGATCTCGCCGAGGCGCACCGCATACTCGCGATCGGACTCCATCTCTCATTGCGACTTGACGAAGCCGCGGCGGAATACAAGAAGACAATCGAACTCGATCCGACCTCAAAAGCCTCGCGCGGTAGTCTCGCGGATCTTTACCGCGCCACCGGCAAAACCGAAGACGCGCTCGCACTCTACAACGAACAACTTGCCGCGGATCCAAAGGACAGAGCCGCTCGCGCAGGCAAAGTGATCTCGCTGCTTGAACTGTCGCGAACAGACGAAGCAAACAGCGCACTCGAAGCAGCGTTCGCCGCCGATCAACGCAACCTTCCGTTGCTAGCCGGAACGGCGTACTGGTTTGCCGCTCATGAAAACTACCCGAAGGCTTTCGACCTCGCGCGCAGGGCAATTGTGATCGAACCGCGTTACACCTGGGGCCAGATCGCTCTCAGTCGTGCATACCTTGGCCTCGGCAGTCCTTTGGATGCGGAGCGCGCGATCCGTTTCGCGCGCCGGTACGGCAAGTTTCCGACGCTTACCTACGAACTCGCGACCGTGCTCGCGTCGATGGGACTTTACGACGAAGCTATCGAAGCTTTGAATGAGTCGTTCACGATCAAGGGCGATCAAATTCAGGCTTACCTCGCGGGGACTATACCGGTCCGCGAATCAGGATTCATCGAATTGCTGGCGCCGGAGAGACGCGCGAGTATTTACCAGCCGACTTCCGCTGACAACGCTGCGACTGCAAAAAGGATGAAAGCGCTACTTGCTTTCAGCACCGCATTGACGCCTCGTGATAATGAAAAGATCGACGAGTCAGCCGCAGTTGAAGCGGCGAAAGAGTTTGCTGCCGGCACTGACAGCATGCGCCCGTTTCGACAGATGTACGCAGCCAATCGTCTGCTGCGAAATGGAGTCGGCGCAAGGACAGCGCTGGAGTTCATCGCCGAGGCACGTAAGTCTTCTGCTGAAGCACTGAAAGTTCCCGTGCTCACCCTCGCGATCCAGGCTGAAGAGTTTCGCGATTTGCGCGCGAGTGCGATCTCGGCGGGCAACGTTCCCGACGTGGCGCCGGCGCCGCCCGAAGTGCTCGCGAATCTTTTTAAGGGACGTCTTGAAAATCTCGAAGGCTGGGCGCTCTTCAATCAGGAGAAAGTTCCGGAAGCAATTACGCATCTGAAACAAGCGTCGCAGATCTTACCTATCCAGACACCGGCATGGCGAAATGCGCTCTGGCATCTCGGAGTGGCGCTGGAACAATCAGGACAAAAGGAACAAGCGCTCGAGGCTTACATCAAGAGCTACAGTGGTGGACGAGTCGAGTCGGTGCGACGTTCAGTCATCGAGAAACTGTACAAAGAGCTCAACGGCTCGCTCGATGGACTGGACCAGCGAATCGGAAGGACTGTACTGGCCGAGGCGCAAACGCCGACGACACCGGGTGGGTCTGATGCGAGTGGGACAACTACGCCGCAACCAACGAGCACTCCCGAACCTACTCCGGCAGAGACCACGAAGCCGGAGACGCAAACGTCAGAGCCACCGAAATCAGAACCAACTCCATCACCGGCGCCTGCTGCGACTGAATCGTCTCAGCCTGCGTCCGATGAAGCACTAAAGAGCGCTGCTTCACGTTTACGCTCGACTATTAAGATCACGGGACGAGTTGTGGATGCTGGTAAAACTGGAATTGCGGATGTGGCCGTAGTCTTGATCAGTCCTTCGAATGTCGTGCTGACGGCTACGACGGACAATCAAGGGTACTACTCCTTCAAAGTGG
>DATNFX010000267.1:0-8377 GCA_035606195.1 Pyrinomonadaceae bacterium | reverse complement strand
GGCGCCTCAACCGGTTTCTTTTCGAGCGGCATTAGCACGCGCTTCACCGTATTCTTTGGTTCAGCCGTGGCTGGTTTAGCGGCTGCGGGTGCAACAGTGTTTGGAGCGGGAGTAGTTGTTGCGGTAGCCGCGGTTGTCGTTTCTCCGTTAGTACCTTCCGTAGTCGTACCATCAGCATCCGCGTTCTCGGCGGCAGCCTCCTGGTCGGCTATTTCCTTTTCTTCGTCATCAAGAGTCGATGCAACCTGGAGGTTGATCGAGGTTCCAAACCGGTGATTCAACTGGCGGTAAATCTCACCCGCTACCTGGACCGGGAAGTGACGGCGGCCATCAGTTCCCTGCGCGATAACGACTACTGCGAGTCGCGGGTTTGCGAGCGGAGCATAAGAGGTAAACGAACCGACCCACCCGCCCTGACCGATGCAGGTCCCGGTTTTGCCGGCTACAGTTTGAGTTGGATCGTAAGACTTGCGAGCGGTGCCATAGTTAACAGCGCCCACCATACCCGGCACCATACGCTGCCAAACATCTGTCGTAATAGGTAGCTGGCGTTTCACTTTAACGCCCATCTTGTGCGCTTCTTTTTCACTATGAGCAATTTGCGGCACGAGTAGCTTGCCGCCATTGGCCATCGCTGAAACCAGAGTTCCCAGTTGCAGCGGCGTCACTTCGAAACCATCAGCATGCGAAAAGACGCGTCTCTCGAGAGTGTCAGGCTTTACTTCCGGCAAACGGCCTGGGAACTCAAACGGCACGTTGATTCCGGTCTTCTCACCGAGACCGAGCTCACGTGCATAGGTCACCATCTTCTCGGTTCCAATCTTCGTTCCCACCTGCTGGAAGAATCCATTGTCAGAGTGCGCAAGTGCTGATGTGAGATCGAGACGGAATCCATCGCCGACTGTATCAATCGCTGGAATGGCATTCTCAGAAAGTCCGGCCACACCAGTAACGAGCTTGATCGTCGAGCACGGTTTGAATCCGCGACGCAGTGCCCATTCCTGGTTGACCATGGAATACACACGACCCGTCATCGGATCCATCACCACCACTGTGCCGGCGTGAAAACCAAGCGCATTCACCGCAATGCGACGCACCTCTGGATCTTCTCCGGAGAGATCGTCCTTCGCGATGTAAGCCTGCACTTCATCGCGCATCGCCTTATCCAATGCCATCTGTCGCGCGATCGCAGCACGACGAGCAGCTTCTGCACGGCGTCGGGCTTCGAGCAATGCACGGCGGCTGCGCCCGGCAACCTGGCGCATCGCGGCCGCACGCTCTCGCTTGGTCAACGGCCGGCGAAGCTTTCGTTCCATCGCCCTTATCGCCGCAGACTGATCCCGAGCAACTTGCTGTCGCGAATGGCGCAGTTCACGAGCCGTAACACGACCACCGCGGCCGTGACGTGAACTTCTTGCAACCTGCCGCCCTCCACGTCGTGACGTGGCGCGGCCCCTGGCAGATGCTTTTCTGTTTTTTGAAGCGCGGGCGCCACGGCCCGAGGAGGACTTCTTCTTCCCGAATGCTGTACCGGAAAAAACCAGAGAAATTAGTACAAATAGAATAAAGACGAGCCGGCGTGACTTAGGGGAATAGAAATGCAGAGTCATCAGGCCTAAGTACCTTTCTTTTTAGGTATGCACTCACCAGTTGGCGAGTAGAAACGAATCTTCCGACCGCGTTCCTGTAAATCTTTTAAAACTTTTTGCAGTTCCCAGCTTTTTCAAAAACGCCTCTTTTCGTGTTTCGATCAAACCTTCTGCTGCAACTTGAGGGCGGGAAGAGTTTCCCAAACAGGCGGTCTCTGGGGACATTGATTTGAGACCGCCGCAAATATAACATCAATCAACAGTTGTGGGCAATCAAAAAGTAATCGATTATACATATTTCACTGGAACAGCATGTGCTAGGGGCGTTATCCAGTTTCCAGATTTTTTGAACCACCCCGTGAATTTCGCGGACCCTAAAGTAAAGATAAACGCTCAATGCAGCAGGTTTATCAAAACTGAACAACGTCTGATGCCAGCTTTTTGCTCTTAGTTTCCGAAATGAGATTTTCGACCCAGATTCGAAGCTTCCGGGCCCGGCTGCTCTTGCTGCTGGCCCTGATGCTCGGCCTCACTCTCGGAGTCCAGTATTACTTCAACCTGCGGACCGTACGCGCAAACGCACGTATGATCGTCGAACAGGAACAGGCAATCATGACCGGCATCGCACTCGGTCACGAGAGCCTGCAAAGCGACAAGTACCTGGACGAAATCATCGGCGAGCTCCGCCAGCCGTTGCTCAACGACAAACGGGTTCGCGTGAGGAACATCCTCGTCGTGGACGACGATGGAAACGTTAGAGATAGCCTGATCCCTGAGTTCACTCCTCGGGAACGCGAAGACAAGACCACGCAATACGTTCAGTTCAAAGACATTCAACTTTTGCCACTCAGAAGCGCAGTCCAGTTTACCAAAGAGCACGAACAGCTTCCTTCATGGATTCCGCCGACAACCAACGTTGACTTCAGTGAAGCGGGCGCTTTCTATTTTCCAGTGCAGACTGACAAAGGACGGCGCTTCATTATTGTCGTCCTCGACTCGGCAAACACGTTGACTAACGTTATTGAGCGCCAGTCTTCCCGTTCCGCGCTCTACACACTCGGAGTATTGTTCGTGACTACCCTCGTCACCGGTTTTTTTGTCTGGCGCTTCACCCGTCCGATCAAAGAACTCTCGAACGCGGCGAGAAAGGTGGCTGGTGGAAATTTCGATGTGCAAGTGCCGGCAGACAGCCTCGACGAAGTGGGAACACTCGCCAGCGCCTTTAATGAAATGACTGCCAAGCTCGGTCGCGCGCGCGAGCTTGAAATGCAACTTCATCAGGCTGAGAAAGGCGCCGTAGTCGGGAGACTGGCGGCAGCTATCGCGCATGAGATTCGTAATCCGCTCAACTACATCAACCTGACGCTGGATCATTTGCGATCGTCGTTTGCACCCGCCGATGAAAACAAGCGAGCTACTTTTATAAAGCTTACTGAACAACTGAAGACCGAAGTCGCGCGAATCAATCGTCACATCAGCGATTTCCTGAAATACTCGCGACCATCGAAACTGGAACTGCAAAGTGTCGACATACGTGCGGAAGCGGAAGACGCTTTACGTCTAGTTGAAGGCAGGGCGGAAGAGTGTGGTATCAAAACGAATATCATTCAGGACGGTGAGCTTCCTCCAGTGCTGGCTGACCGCGAGTCGCTACGTTCGGTCTTCACTAACCTGGTGATCAACGCGGTCGAAGCGATCAACGGCGAAGGCGGCGGCAATGTCTCGATCAGACTTTCGAACACTGCCGCAAACTCTGTTAAGGTGGAGATCTCCGACAGTGGATGCGGCATCGCGGCTGACGACATATCAAAAGTCTTCGAGCCCTACTTTTCAACCAAGGAGACCGGCACGGGTCTAGGTCCGGCAATTGTGAAGAAGGCCGTAGACGATCATGGCGGCACGATCAATGTGGCGTCTAAAAAGGGTGACGGTACAACTTTCACGATAATTCTACCGGCTAAAGAGAACACACATGCCACGAAAGAACATTCTGGTAGTTGACGACGAGAAGTCGCAGAGAGAAATCCTTGAGATGATCCTCGCGGAGGAAGGTTACGACGTCACCACCGCCGCCTCGGGCGAAGCTGCACTCAAATTCGCGAAAGACCGGCGCTTCGATCTCGCGTTGACGGATCTGAAGATGACGGGCATGGACGGCATCGAACTACTTCAGCAACTGCTGGCTTACGATTCTTCGATCATCGTCATTCTGCTCACGGCACACGGCTCGATCGAGTCAGCGAAAGAAGCGCTGCGACGTGGTGCGTTCGACTATCTCGAAAAGCCTTACGACAAATCGGCGCTGCTGGAAACAATCAATCGTGCCCTCGATCGTCTCGACGCGATCGATATCGAGATCATTTCTGCGTCTCCGAAGATGGAAGCAGTGAAGAAGATGATCTTGAAAGTGGCGCGGTCAAACTCGACTGTCCTGATTAGAGGCGAGTCGGGAACGGGCAAGGAGTTGATTGCACGCGCGGTTCACAATCAATCACCTCGCTCCACGGAGATGTTTCAGGCGGTGAACTGTGCTGCAATTAACGAGAACCTGCTCGAGTCGGAATTGTTTGGACATGAAAAGGGATCGTTCACTGGCGCACATGCCGAGAAGAAAGGTCTATTTGAAGTTGCCGATCGAGGGACATTGTTCCTCGACGAGATCGGAGAGTTGGACGTTGGCATGCAGGCGAAGTTGTTGCGTGCACTTCAGGAGCGAAAGATCCGGCGTGTCGGCGGCACGCATGAGCTCAGTGTCGACGTGCGCGTGATTGCGGCGACGAATCGGGACCTGCGTGCGATGGTTGCCGATGGTCGCTTCCGGGACGATCTCTATTACCGCATCAACGTCCTATCGATCGATGTGCCGCCACTTCGCGAGCGACGCGAAGACATTCCGGTCCTGATCGAGTACTTCCTCAAGAAGCACACAAGGAACACGTCGCGCCTAGTGACTGGTCTGACACCGGAAACAAAGAAGCTGATGAATGACTACAGTTGGCCCGGAAATGTCAGACAGTTGGAATCGGCGATTGAGCGCGCGATTCTTCTTAGTGAAGGTGATCTGATCGTTCCCGAAGATTTGCCGACCGAAGTTCGACAGGATGTTGGGCCAACGGCGGACGGGGCGTTCAAGTTGCCGGCTGAAGGGATCAACTTCGAAGACGTCGAGCGCAATTTGATTACGCAGGCGATGGAACAGACGGATTACAACATCACCAAGGCCGCCAAGCTCCTGGGCCTCACCTTCCGCACGCTGCAGTATCGTCTGGAAAAGTTCGGCATCAAGAAGCCCGACGGTAAGGATCCGGACGACGGCGAGTAAGAATCACTCAGGTTGCAGTAGTTCCTATTCTCTCGAGGAGGCTGCATGTCAAAAACCTTTTGGAGTTGTCTCAACTGCAACGAAGAAGTTGAAAGCCAGTTCGAGGTCTGCTGGAACTGTCAGCGCGATCGAACAGGTCTTGTGCCTCCAAACTTCTCTGATCTGGAAATCGAAGATCGCGCCGAAAAAACATTTCTAAACGCTAAGACGAGCGATAAGTATTGTTTGGCCTGCCAAGCCATCCTCACCTACGCCGGCACAACGAGAATTCAACAGGGCCCAACCGGAGAATTGGTCAGCGACATAGTCGAGTTGCTTTTGGGTCTGCCAACACCGGTAGAGATGTACTGCTGCCCCGCCTGCGGTCGCGTCGAACTCTTCATGCAGGGGACCAATTAATACGCACATGGCTAAGAAAAGTACAAAGTCTGCGCTTAAATTAACGAATTCTGCACCTAAGCTAAAGGCCGATATCACATGGGCAAATAAGTCGAGCGCACGAACGTCAACCTAGTTTGAGGGTGAAAATGAGGGCCTTAGTTGTCGTATTTATCACATCATCGTTGATAGCAAACACTTCGTTCGTAACTACTGCGCCGTCTCCGAGCAGCCCGTTCGACCAGTACGGCGCAATCCGGTGGAACGATGAGATGGCGCGCCTCGATAATTTCGCTATTCAGTTGCAAAACTATGAGAAGTCCATAGGGTTTATTGTGACTGTTGATGCGGACGGAGGCTGTCCGGGAGAGGCAAAAGCCCGCGCTATACGCGCAAAGAGATATGTTGTCGAGCACCGTGGCGTTCCGTGGAATCGGGTTGGCTGGAGAGTCGACGGGCATTACGGCCACCTCCAAACGACGCTTCTGATTGTGCCCACGGGAGCACAAATGCCTTACCCTTACCACAAACCAATTTCGGGTAAAGATGGACCATTTACAAAAAAATGTCAGACTCGACTACGACAAATTGCGAGAAGTCGATGGTAGTTTTTGAACGATCGCTACGGTGCTCCGTGTTTAGCCTGCCTATGCTATATTCTGTATATGAGCACTGCTAAGGAAGAAGTTCACCAACTCTTAAGTAAATTACCTGACGATTGCTCGCTTGAGGATATTCAGTATCACCTTTACGTGATTGAGAAGGTGCGTAATGGTCTCGACATAGCTCATAGTCAGGGAACGGTCTCTCAGGAAGATGTCGAGCAGCGATTAGGCAAATGGCTTACCGAATAGAGTGGTCGCCACGAGCCATTGAAGACCTCGAGGAAATCGCCAGGTACGTTTCTCACGACTCAAGCGCCTATTCCAGGGCTGTCGTAAGAAAGATTTTAGAGATCAGCCGCAAGTTCTCACAGTTTCCGCTTGCGGGGCGGATGGTTCCTGAGTTCAGTGACGAAAACATCCGCGAATGGTTTGCATATAGCTATCGAATCATACATCAGGTTGAAGACGACGCGGTCATAATCGCGGCCATCGTTCACGGCAAGCGTTTATTGAATATTCAGTAACCTTCATCACATCGGTAGAAAACCCACATAGAACAAGGGAACCCCTATGCAAGTCTTGACGGGCCCGCGCGTTCAAGGGCTGTAATCCCTAGACTGCATGGAGGCCGATCATGAAATCTCCTATCATTCTATTGCTCGCTTTGTTGAGTTTTTCACTTTCGTGTGGCGGAGCCAGTCCTTCTGAAAGAGCACAGAACGTATCTTCAAAGACTGATACAGCAAGGAATGTCGCCGAGCACGTCGAAGCGCCGGCCAAAGAATCTGAAAAAAACCTACTCTACGACAGCGTCCAGCAACAAAAAGTCTCACTCAACGATGTCGATAAAGTTGGTGCAACGGCCGAGGCGGTTGAACGCAAGATCATTCGTAATGCCGAAATCACGATGGAGGTTCCTTCAACCACCGACACGCAACACAAGGTCACTTCAATAGCCGAGGCGAACGGCGGCTTTGTCGTTACTTCAGAAGCAAAACAACGCGAAAACGTCGATCCGGCGCAACGAACTCTCGACATCAAGTTGGTGGTCCGAGTTCCCTCCACACAGTTCGGCGTCACATTCGACGAAATCAAGAAACTGGCCAGCAACATGCCTCAGGAAAACGTGAGCGGCCAGGACGTCACCGAGGAATTCATCGATCTGGAAGCACGAATCAAGACTCAGAAAGCGCTTGAACTCCAGTTTCTCGAGATCATGCGCCAGGCAAACAAAGTAGCCGACGCACTCGAAGTGCAACGCCAGATAGCTGACGTTCGAACCGACATCGAGAAGCTCGAGGGCCGCAAACGTTTCCTCGAAAATCGCGCCAGCCTTTCAACTATCACCGTCAACATTCAAACACCTAAACCGGCTATCGCGGTCACAGTGCCCGGCTTTGGTCAGAACCTGCGCGACGCAATTTCCGACAGCGTTGGGATCGCATCAGAGCTGGTGCTCTTCTTTACTCGGTTCGTAATCCTGATGATTCCCATCCTGATATTTGTGGTGCTGCCTTCAGGATTGGTCGCACGTTATCTGGTGCGACGCGCGAAGAGAGTTCGCCTGGCCCAGGCACTAGCGACACCCGCCGCGGATTAGGCAACTCTTGCCGGCCCTTCTGCGTATCTCTGCGCTCTTGCGTTAAACTGAGGCGCGTAACGTAGAACGCAGAGATATCGCAAAGGGCCGCGGAGAAAATGAAAACATGCTTAGCGTTGCTGCTCCTTAGTCTAATCTTGATTGGTTGTAGCAAGGCTCCAACAAACAACAGCGCTACCACAACTTCAAACGATCCACCGGCGATCAATTCAGTTGACGTGGTGAAAGCACAACCACAGGAAGCCACACTCACTCCTGGCGGCTCGGGCGAGACGGTAGTGCTGATTCAGATCTCAAACGGCTATCACGTAAATGCGAATCCCCCCAGCCAGCCGTACCTGAAACCTACTCAACTCGAAATAAGACCAGCCGAAGGCATTTCAGTCGGTTTCATCGTTTACCCCGATCCACTTGTTAAGAACTTCTCCTTCTCGGAAACGCCGCTAAAAGTTTACGAAGGAAATACTCAACTGAAGGTCAATCTGAAAGCCGACAAGAAAGCCGCGCTGGGTAAACACAACCTTTCCGCTAAATTGCGCGTACAGGCGTGTGACGACAAAGTTTGTTACGCGCCCGGCGCTCTCGATTTAGTCGTGCCGGTGAATATCAAGTGAAAGCACTCTGGATGACTCTGGCCGCGATCGGTGGCGTACTCGCGGCCGTGTTTGTCTTTCGCGGAGATTACGAGAAGGCGTTTGTGGCTGCGGCCGGCGGCGCCATTTGTTGGTTTCTGAACTATCGGGTGCAACTAAAGGAGCGACTCGCCAGTCGAAGTGACGAGAACGAGGAGAATGAGGAGTCTGATGAAGAAAGTTCTTAGTGTTGCGGTTTTGGTTTTAGCGACATCGTATTTATCGACGGTGGTTCAGGCGTCCGATCAGTC
>DATNFX010000266.1:0-3694 GCA_035606195.1 Pyrinomonadaceae bacterium | reverse complement strand
GGTGTCCAACTAACGATCTCGTTTGGAAGGTCGATGCCGGTGCGTTTGTTGAGATCAAATTCGTCAACCATCTCGACGATGCCGTCAATGCCCATCTTCAGTCCGAGACGATAAAAATAACCATCGCACGAACGCTGGATTGCTGTCTTGATATCCGGCGAGCCGTGGTTACCCATACAGCGCGTGAACTTGTTGCCCACCTGGATACCGCCTCCACAAACCAGGCTCGAATGCTCGAGCGTGATCGCGCCTTGCTTCAGTCCGGCGACTGCCATCGGGATTTTCCACGTCGATCCTGGTGGCTGGCGGCTCTGAATCGCGCGATTGATCAGCGGCGTCTGGGGATCGTTCAGAAGGTCTACATACTCCTTGCGCCCTTCCTTCGTCGTGATGCGTTGTGAAAACAGGTTCGGATCAAACGTCGGAGCCGAGGCGAGCGCGAGAATCTCGCCGTTGTTCGGATCCATTGAGATTATGACGCCGCGCTTCGTAACAGAGTTCCACAGTTGCTCTTCCGCGGCGTTTTGCAGGTCGAGATCGATCGTGGTTACGAGATCGCGACCCGGAATGGGTGCGACAGTTTCAATCTCGTCCTGAATGCGGCCGCGGCTATCGACAACTACTTCGCGATAGCCGTCCGTACCGCGCAGGTAATCGTCATAGATCTGTTCGATACCACTCAGCCCGATGATGTCGCCGGGCTTAAGACCTTTGTCTTTGTAACTCTGTTGCTTGAGTTGTTCGGGGCTGATTTCTCCGACGTATCCCAGCACGTGAGCAAGCGATCCGTTCGCCGGATACTTGCGTTGCGGTTGCTGTTCGACGCGCAGCTCGGGATATTCGAGATTGTGAGACTCAACCCATGCGATGTCGCCCGGTGTGGCGTCGTCCTTTACGTGGATCGACTCGAACGCCGGCATTGTTCTTACGACTTCGAAGTACTCGCGCAGAATGTCTTTATCGACGGATAGTCCCTGGGAGAATGGCTCGATCAGCGCGGTGAGATCATTGTTCTTCACGTCTTCGCGCGAAGGGATGACGTTGTAAATCGGACGCGAGTCGACGAGCACACGGCGTTCGCGATCGAAGATGACGCCACGCGGCGCGGGAATGGGCAAACGGCGGCGGCGCTGGTTTTCAGCGATCTCGGCGTAGCGATCACCTCTGACAACCTGCAGCACGTAGAGGCGAATGCTGAGCACGCCAAGCAGTGCGACGACCAACACCTGGATAAACCGGAGGCGAGCACGAAGGTTTTGAGATGTGTCTTCGAATTTCATTGCTGATTACTCACTCTTAGTGCTTCGTTCTTTGCTCTTAGTTGTATGCTTGGACCGGGTCAGTACAGGGAGCGGTAGCGACCTGGTTCGATCTCAATGCGCGACTTAATCCAAACAACCAGGTCGCTACCGCTCCCTGTACTGACCCGGTCCAAGTCACGTTTCATCTCCTCCGCAGCGGTCCGGTTGTGCGGCGTGCTACGCGGCGCCGCGTGGCGAACTGCCGGCGTTGGGCTGAACGTTCGGCCACGATAGCGTCGAGCAGGTAGAGCGCCAGAGTCCCGACAATCGTGGTGGCAATGAGCTTATAAGACATCGTCTGCACAAACGGCACGGTGGGCGGATAGCCCAATACCCGGTGCCAGAAAACGTATATCGCCGAATCGAGCAGCGAAGCGGCGGCCAGTACCGGAATCCTCAACAACGGATTTTCAAGATTTACGCGCGTCGCCGCGAAATAGATGACGTACGCGGTCAGTGTCTTCGAAAAACCACCTGCACCAACGAGGCCTCCACTACCGGCGTCAATTATCAATCCCGCGAGTGTCCCGACAACCAATGCCTTCCAGGCGTCGCGTTGCAAAGCAATGTAAACAACAACTACGAGGGGAAAGTCGATGTAGGCCAGCGGCCGCCAGACCTCGCGCAGCAAAAGCTGCAGCACGATTGCGATGGACAAAACTACGGCAATCTTAATATGCGACATACGAACATTGCCGATTGCCAATTGCCGATTGCCGATTGTTTGAATTTGACCTGTCGGCTTCGTTGAACAAATTGGCAATTGGCAATTGGCAATCGGCAATGACTGCAATCGGCAATCGGCAATCCGCAATTGGCAATAAAATCATCTCCTGGTTCTTTCAACACTTTGTGGACTTGGACTTTGTTCGGGTACAGCTCTGGGCGGGGGGTGATAGAGAAGTACAGCCACTTCTTCCAGATGATCGAGTTGAGCGCCGGGTTGAATGAGAATCTGGTGGGCCGACGTCGCCGTTCCACTCTTCACTTCGACAACTCGACCGACGTTCAGTCCCGGCGGATAAATTCCATCTTGTCCGGTCGTCATCACGTAATCGCCGTTCTCGACTTTCTCGAGACCGGAAACGTAACGCATTTCAATCAACGCTGCGCCGAGATCTGCTCGTCCTCTGATGGAGCCGAGTGCTCCTGATTGCCCGAGCTGGCCAACTACGGCGCCTGCGCCCGCCTTTTCGTCAGTGATCAGCATCACTTGCGACGCCCAGGGGCTGACGGTGATGATGCGCCCGACGATGCCACCGGGAGTAACGACCGGCATGTTGACGGCGATTCCCGAACTACTGCCGCGATTGATCGTGATGGTGTTGAACCACACTGACGGATCACGAGCAATGACTCGAGCGGGTACTTTTTTGACGTCAGTCTGTTCGTTCAGACTCAACAGCGATTTGAGGCGTTCATTTTCAGCGGTTGCCTGTTGCGCCGTGTGAAGTTCTGTTTCGACCTGCGTCAGGCGCTCTCGGAGTTGTTCGTTCTCGCGTGCGGTGCGACGGAAATTCCAGATCTGCTGGAAGAAACCCGAAGTCGCGCCGGTCGCTTTTGACGACGCACTCTGAATCGGCGAGGCAAACGTCTGCGTCCAAACGCGCAAAATCTTCTGCCGTCCGTCAGCGTCTCTGGCGTCAACAGCCATGATGATGAGATTGGCGACAAGCAGCGACACGAGCCAGATGGGAGCTCGCTGTCGAATCTCTTTTTGTGTGCGAACAAAAGCCATCGAAATCCCATCCACAGATTGCGCAGATTATTTTATAAATGAATCAGCGTAATCTGTGGATAAACTATCTTACATCCCGCTCACCATCGTGTTTTCCCACTTAACGCGCTTGAGCAGATCGAAGTCCGACAACATCTTTCCTGTGCCTAACACGACCGACGCAAGAGGGTCGTCGGCGAGTGACACGGGCAATCCGGTTTCAATTGAGAGTCGCTTGTCAAGATTCTTCAGCAGTGCGCCGCCGCCAGTCAGTACAATGCCGCGCTCGACGATGTCTGCCGAGAGTTCGGGGGGAGTTCGTTCGAGTGCAACACGCACGGCGTTGATGATCGTCGAGATCGAGTCGGCGAGTGCTTCGCGAACTTCCTCATCCGTGATCGTAATCGTCTTCGGAATTCCCTCGATCAGATTGCGCCCACGTACCTCGTACGACAGCGGCTCATCCAGCGGATACGCCGAACCGAGCTCGATCTTGATCGCCTCGGCCGTTCGTTCACCGATCAACAGATTGTACTTCCGCTTGATGTATTGAATGATCGCTTCATCCATCTCGTTACCGGCTACACGCACTGCGCGCGAGTAGACGATACCGCTCAAGCTGATCACGGCGATATCGGTCGTGCCGCCGCCGATGTCGACGACCATGTTTCCGTGT
>DATNFX010000265.1:0-3522 GCA_035606195.1 Pyrinomonadaceae bacterium | reverse complement strand
CGCGTGATCTCGCGACGCGGCGAAGGCGTGTTTCCGGTGTTGGTCGTACGAACCATTCGGCCCGACACAATCTTCATTCCTTATCACTGGGGAGAACAACTGGCGGTAAATCAACTGACGAATCCTGCGCTCGATCCGACTTCGAAGATTCCCGAGTACAAGGCTTGTGCTGCAAGAATCGAGAAGATTCATTCGCGACAGTTGCCGATTCTTGGCCGGCAACGCAAAGGCGCGTCGGCGAGTGAGGTTCAAAGGAGGTAGCGGGTGGACGAGACGATGTTTATCGATCCGCAACGTTGCATCGGCTGTCGAGCCTGTGTCGCAGCGTGCCGCGAGTGTGCCACACATAAGGGCTATCCGATGATCTTCGTCGACTACATCGATCGCGCTGAGACAACGGCGACCATGCCGACTGTGTGCATGCATTGCAAAGAACCAACGTGTGCACTCGTCTGCCCTGCGGATGCGATCAAGGTTTCGGACGACGGCGTGGTGATGTCGGCATTAAAGCCTCGCTGTCTCGATTGCCGAAACTGCGTCAACGCCTGCCCGTTTGGCGTGCCGAAGTACAACACAGAGATTCATCTGCAGATGAAGTGCGACATGTGTTACGACCGTTCATCGGAAGGATTGAAACCGATGTGCGCGAGTGTTTGTCCGACCGGTGCGATCTCTTTTGGTAAGTATGAACAGATTGTGCCGCTGCGCCGGACCAAGCCGGTGAATGTACACGTGTTTGGAAATCAGAAAGTCGAAACGAAAGTTTATTTGATGTTGCCGGCGGAGACGGACGAAGTGACGGTCGATGGTTGTGGAGTTTTCGAAGGGATGTTAACGCGGGCGGAAAGTGAAACCGCAGAGTCGTGGATCGATACACAAGTTGAACACTCGGACAAGAGCAATGAGTTCTAAAGAACTTTCAGAAACTATCAAGAGCGTCCTATCAGACGAAGACGACGTCCGCACCGCGACGGCGCCGTACCAGGCTGAGTTTCCTTACGAGCGCGATGAGGAAGCTCAAGTCACACGCCGGGAGTTTTGCAATTTTCTCGGCCTGACGTCCGCGGCGCTTTTTGTCGGCGCGGCGGGCTTCGCAGCTAAAGCCGCAATCGATGCACGCGAGTCAGTATCACACCCCGCTGCAGCGATTGCCGGTGCTGAGACGCTTGCACCTAATACGAGTCTGAATTTTAGTTATCCGACTGAGCGTGATTCCGCGATCCTTGTTCGCGCCATTGACGGCAGTTATCACGCTTATGGGCAAAAGTGTACGCACTTGAGTTGTCCTGTCTATTACTCGCGCGAACATCATCAACTCGAATGCCCGTGTCATGAAGGTGCGTTTGACGCCGCGACCGGCAATGTTCTCTACGGTCCGCCGCCGCGCGCTTTGGATGCCATCGAGCTTGAAGTACGCGACGGACAAGTGTGGGCGATTGGCAGAAACGCTTCGGAGCCGAATAGAGGCTGACGGTGAAACCATTAGATCGCCGGACTAAGACCGGCCAGACAGCTGTATGGCAAGCGCGTTTGATCATGCTGGTGATGATCAATATCGCGCAGCTTTGGATTCTTGCGGCGACAGTCGATGCCGCACTCGCGCGACATTATTCCGTCCTCGTGCCGCTCGTAGTGGCGTCGGGTGTTTGCTTTGTCATTACTGTTTCAATCATCAAGTGGTGGCGGCCAACTTCGCGCAGGAACACGAGCACTGGTTATGTTCGTGAGGATCGATGAAGCAGAAGATTACAGATTTCGATCAGGACGAGGAGCATCACTGGCGGGCAATTTTAGCGTGCGGCCATCGACAGCACCTGCGCCACGATCCCCCGCTGACGACTCGCGCGTGGGTTCTGAGTGCAGAGGGCCGCGCCTCGCGCATCGGCTTTGAACTCGACTGCAAGCGTTGTGATGAAGAGAGCCACGGATAAAAACGGATCAAGCCGCGGATTTTATCTGTGGCTTTGATCTGTGTCATCTGTGGTGAAAACTGAGTGGGACCAAGCAGCTCCCCTATGAATAAAGAGCCTACAGGCCCAAACGTTCTCTCGCGCGTCGCAGCAGATCTGTTTCCGGGATACTTCGCACTCGTGATGGCGACGGGAATCATTTCGATCGCCTGTTTCCTACTCGAAAAGAAGACGCTTTCTTTCATCTTGCTGATCATTAATATCGTTGCCTACGTTGTCCTCTGCCTTCTGTTACTCATCCGCCTCTTGTTTTTCTTCTCGCGAGTTAAAGCCGATATCGAGGATCACGTCAGAGGACCGGGATTCTTCACCGTCGTCGCCGGCACATGCGTACTCGGAAGCGCGTTGCTGATCGTTGCGAATCAATACCGCCCTGCGATGTTCCTTTGGTTCGCCGGCATCATCCTGTGGTGCGTCATCATGTACACGTTCTTCACAGCCGTGACGGTGCGCGAAAACAAACCTTCGATTGAGGCGGGCTTGAATGGTGGTTGGTTGCTGGCAGTGGTCTCTACCCAATCAATCTCCGTACTCGGAACGTTGCTCGTCAGCCGGCCCGTCGATTACCGTGAGCCGATTCTCTTCTTCACTTTGTGTATGTTCCTGCTCGGCTGCATGCTCTATATACCGCTCATCACTTTGATCTTTTATCGCTTCACATTTGTAAACGTGACGATGGCTTCACTCACACCTCCCTACTGGATCAACATGGGCGCAGTGGCGATTACAACGCTTGCAGGCGCGCGTCTGATCATTGCCGCTCCCGGCTGGCCACTGCTCAACGAGGTCGTTCCCTTTCTAAAGGGATTCACCCTCTTCTTTTGGGCCGCGGCGACCTGGTGGATTCCACTCTTATTAGCACTCGGCTTCTGGCGACATGTCTACAAGCGGTTCCCTTTGAAATACGACCCGCAATACTGGGGCATGGTCTTCCCGTTCGGCATGTACACGGTCTGCACCTTCCAACTCGCCAACGCAATCGACTTCTCGCAGCTCCTCGTGATCCCTCGATACTTTATCTATTTGGCACTGGCAGGCTGGACCGCCGTGTCGCTTGGGTTAATAACTACTCTGGTGAGAAATATCCCGCGAGCTGCCTCCAAACAACCGCGAGCCGAGGTTTAAGAACTTACTGCTGAGGAATCTCGATCCAGGTCATCGCACTGCCGGTGCGACCGGTTTGACGATCCCTGACGGCGACGCGAACTTGATAGAGACCGGGTGGGAGTGGCAGGGTCTGGGTCCACTTGATGAAGCGACCATCTTTGGCGAGCACCTCACGGGGGATGTCGACTTTTTGCTTGAAACTCGAGAACTGACCGCGATCGTCAATCGCGACGCCCAGCACGTCAACAATTGCCTGCTGTTTGCCATCATCAAAACTCAAGCTTTGTCCGTCGATCTGCATTGACACGTTGAGCGCCGTGCCCTTGTCTACGGTATTCACAAAGCTTGCGGCAACAGACACCCGCAAGTCGCGACGCGGATAGAGAGATCCGAGAGATCTCTTGAGCTGGTCGTCGGGAGTGTTCGTCGCGGGCGCTTTAGGCTT
>DATNFX010000264.1:0-10334 GCA_035606195.1 Pyrinomonadaceae bacterium | reverse complement strand
GATGATGATGGGCGAAATAAAACCGAGTGCAGGAATGAAGATGATGTAAACCTCCGGATGCCCGAAGAACCAGAAGAGGTGTTGATACAGAATCGCGTCGCCACCTTCGGCTGGGTTGAAGAAATGCGTATCGATGAGGCGGTCGCTCGCGAGGAAGCCGCTTGCAAGCATAACGGCCGGCATGGCGAAGATGATCATGAATGACGTGATCACCTGCGCCCAGACAAATAGTGACCAGCGATTGATCGACAAGCCCGGAGCACGCATCTTAAACGCGGTTCCGATAACAACTATCGCGCCCACGAGCGCAGAAATTTCAGTGAACGTGATCATCTGCGCCCAGATATCCACGCGTTTTCCGGGCGAGAATCCCGGACCCGATAGCGGCACATAAGCGAACCAGCCGGCATCTGGTCCAGTATTCAGGACGAAACCCGTGTAAAGAAAAATGCCGCCTATCAGGTAGATGAAATAGCCGAAGAGATTGAGTCTCGGAAAGGCAACATCACGAGCGCCGACCATCAGCGGCACCAGGTAGATGCCCATTGCAGTCATGATGGGAACTGCGAACAGAAACATCATTGTGGTGCCATGCACGGTGAAGATCTGGTTGTATTGATCGGGACTCAGGAAGTGATTGTTCGGCCGCGCGAGTTGAATACGCATCAACGCCGCTTCGATTCCCCCGAGTATGAAGAACACGAACGCGGTTTTGATGTACCGCAACGCAATCGCTTTGTGATCCGTGTCAGTAAACCAACCCCGCAGACCCGTCGGTCGCGCCCACGTCTGCTCGAGCTCCTCCCGCTCGCGCTCCATCACAGCGACAAGCTCTTCCTCACTTATTGTTCTCTTCTGTGCTTTTTGTGCCTCTTTGTGGCTCATTTCAAACTCTGCAAATAGTCCACCAACGAATTCAAATCTGCTTCAGAAAGATTGTTCTGCGGCATCTTGTTACCGGGTTTCACAGTCTGCGAATCTTTGATCCACTGCGCCAGGTGATCGCGAGTGTTGGCCATCGTCGCCGCAGCAATCGTGTTGCGACTCGCGATATGCGTCAGGTTTGGGCCAATGTTCGAACCCGCCGGCGTGCCGTTAATCGCATGACACATCACGCACGTTGAAGACAGAAACACCTGCTGCCCGCGTTTCTGCGAATCGCTCGCAGGCGGAGTTGAGGTTTGCGTCTGATTCTGTCGCCACGCGTTGAACTGCTCCTGCGGTTCTGCAACGACCCAAAGCGCCATCTGCGCATGCTGCAAACCGCAGTATTCCGCGCACTGCCCGCGATACACTCCGGGCTTATCTGCCTGAAACCAGATCGTGTTGACCTTTCCCGGAATCAGGTCTTTCTTGCCCGCGAGATTCGGCACCCAGAAACTGTGAATCACATCGGCTCCACGCAAAGTGAACGTGACCGGCACGCCGACAGGTATATGAATCTCGTTAGCAGTCGTGAAGATATTGCTCGCGTCGACGTCGTCGTAACGAATTTCCCACCACCACTGATGTCCCGTCACTTCGATCGCGAGCCCGTTCTTGTGCGCGAGTTCTGCAGTCATCGATCGTCCCGCTGAGAAACTGGCGATCAGAAACACAAACATGATGATGACGGTTACGCTGATGGCACTGAGCACGACGTTGCGGCGACGCCGTTCCTGCTGTTGCGGCAGTTGCAGCATGGGCTGGAGCGCTGACGGCGCTTCCTGGGTTCGATTTCTCAATGCGAGCAACAATGCGATCATCACGATGACGAACACGACCGAGCAGACGATAAACATAAGCCACCAGAGCCGGCTGAGATTGTCGGCCTGTGGACCAGCCGGGTTGATCGCGTTTTGAATACCGCCCTCACACGACGAAAAACACACCACCGAGAGGAGCGCGATGAGAACGTGTCGAGTTGTGTGCGTCGTTTCAATCATTGCGACGGCGCCGTTGTTTGTTGTGGCCTTTTCCTTTCCGTGCGTTGTTCTGACCGGTGCGCATTCATGTCGTCATTGCGCGTCGGTGCAACGTCCTTGCGCAGCTGTCCACTCATCGATTGAACGTATGCGACGATTTGCTGTACCTGGCTGTCGGGAATCTTTTGCCGGAACGAAGGCATGCCATTCGGACGGCCTTCGACGATCGTCGAGTAAATGTTTTCCGGCTTGTCACCATAGATCCATTTCTCATCCATGAGTGGCGGCCCAATCCCGCCACCGCCGTTGAAGTGACAACCGCTGCAGTTGTATTGCGTAAACAGACGCTTGCCTTCGTTTGTGTCGACCGCGTGATTGTCTGAAGGGTTCGTCACAGGCTGCGGCATACCGGGAGTGCCGGGATGAATGTCGCTCATCGTGACGTCGTAAGACTTGAAATTCGCCGGCGGCGTGGAGAACTGTCGCTTCTCGCGTTCACACCCGGCGAGAAATACGAGCAACAAAACGACGACACTCTTCTTAAACACCACTGCCTCCTTCAGCTCGCGGCACGCGATAGTCGGCCAGGATTCGATCGATCTCACCGCGGCGTTGCTCGAGAAATTGATCGACTCGATCTCTGAACTCCTGATCGCCGCGTCGCACTCCCATCGAGATATCAAAAACAAACGGCAGGAACGGCTGATCGATCTGCGGAGACACTGGAACGATCTCCAGCGGCATGTGTGATTGTTTGGCGAAGTACCCCGCCAGCGGCCCCCAAACAATTGCGAGATCGATGTCGCCTTTTGTTACCGCATCGACGATGCGCGCCGGTGGATCGTGCTGGCTGTAATCACCGTAAAGCGTGAAGCCTTTGACGTTGTCGATGATGTGACGTCGCGTGAGTGCGTGCGCCGGTGGAGCGTTTGACTGATCGTCGCCGATGATCTGCACGCCGATCCGCAGTTTCCTCAGCGACGGATCGTCAAACGATTTCACGTCGAGATGCCGATCTTTGCGAGAGAGAAAAACGTAGGTGGAGCGGTAATACGGCCTGGTAGTCAGGGCCATCTCAAACCCTGACGGCACGCCTATCACGAGATCGCAAACTCCGGCCTTCAATGTATTGCGGAAGAAACCACGCCGCTGAGCCCACCACGTGTATTCGACGCGCTCACCCAGATCGTGGGCCAACAATTCGGCTAGCTTATTTTCGAAACCCTCGCCGCTTTGATTTGAGAACGGAAGATTGTTTGGATCGGCGCAGACGCGCAGCACACCCGGCGGACGTGTGAACGGTTGAGCTGAAGCGACGGCAATAGGTTCTGCTTTGTGACTTGAGCACCCAGTCGCCAGTAGTACACAGATTACACAGATAAATATTCTGCGTAATCTGTGGATGGCTTTAAGGAAGCGCAAAGACATAAAGCATGCCTCCCCTTGTCGTGTGATCCGGCAGATCCGTCATCGCGCCCACAAACCCGAGCGCTGCAGTCGAGTCACGTGGATCGAGTCCGCCTGCGACGATTGCGCCCGACCAACCACCAACGCCCGCAAGGATCGCAACGTACTGCTTGCCATCCGGACCACGATAGGAAACCGGTTGGCCAATGATTCCCGAGCCACACTTGAACTGCCACAACAACGTTCCACTCTTCGCATCGAGCGCCTTGAACCAACCGTCCATCGTCCCGTAAAAGACCACGTCGCCGGCCGTAACCAACGCTCCACTCCACACCGGGAAGTTTTCGTTCACGGCCCACACCTTTTCGTTCTTCACCGGATCCCACGCTAGAAACTCGCCGCGATTCCCGCCTGGTCCGGCATACATGCGTACGTTCATGCCGACGTAAGGCGTGCCCGCGATGTAATTCGCTTCGAGTCCTTCGACGTCCATGCAAAGGTTTTGGTGTGGGATGTAGACGAGTCCGGTGCGTGGCGAGAACGCAGACGGCTGCCAGTCTTTCGCACCAGGCGCTGCCGGACAGATCTCACGCACGACTTTGCCGACCTCCGGCTTCTTTTCCTCGTTCTCGATGATCCGGCCCGTGTTGAGATCGACGCCTTTGGACGAAGTGATGTAACCGAATGGATTTGCTGAAAGCACCTGACCGTTCGTGCGGTCCATCACGTAAAAGTATCCGTTGCGCTCGGGTCGCAGGAGCACCTTCCGCGACTGACCGTTCACGGGCAGATCGACGAGGATCTGCTCGTTAATGCCGTCGTAGTCGTGGAGGTCGTGTGGGCTGAGTTGATAGAACCAGCGCGCTTCTCCGGTATCAGGATCGCGAGCAAAGATTCCACAGGTCCACTTGTTGTCTCCCGGCCGCTGATCCGGATTCCATGGGCCGGGATTTCCAGTGCCGTAGAAGATCAGGTTCTGTTCCGGGTCATAGGAGATCCAGCCCCACATCGTGCCGCCGCCGATCTTCCATGCGTCGCTGGGCCAACTACTCACACCCAGATCCTTGCCCTGATCCATTTGATAGTACGGATGAAAGTTTGGTCCGATCAGCACGTCCGCATCCGGTCCGGTGTGATAAGCGCGCCACGCGATCTTCCCGTCGGCTGCATTGAGAGCTGTCAGCCAACCACGCACGCCAAACTCACCGCCGCTGTTACCGACGAGCACTTTACCCTTAACGACAAGCGGCGCCATCGTTATAGACTCGCCGAGATTGATGTCGCCCACCTTCGTCTTCCAGAGCTCTTTTCCGGTTGCCGCATCAAGCGAGATCGTGTTGTTGTCGAGTGTGTTGAAAAAGAGCTTTCCGTCCGAGTAGACCAGTCCGCGATTGACGACGTCGCAACACGCCACGCCTTGCGATGAAGACGTCGGATTCGACTCGTATTTCCATTTCACGGGCGCGCCGGGTTGCGTCAGATCCAGCGCATAGACGATGTTTGGATACGGCGTAATCACGTACATCGTGTTGTTGGCGATGATTGGTGCGGATTCGTGACCGCGGACAACGCCGGTCGAAAAGGACCACGCAAGCTTCAGGCTCGCGACGTTTCCGGCGTTAATATCCTCGAGACCACTGAAGCGTGTGCTGGCATAGTTTTTTGCGGGCATTGTCCACTGCCCGTCTTCCGCTTCTGTCGTTACACTGGCGCCGGTTGGAGACGTGAGCACTCGATTCTGTGTGGTTTGTTGCGGCGGAGAGTTTCGTGGAGTGCAGGAACAGACCAGGAGCAACGCGCAGGCAATCACTGTTGAGCGCCTGAAAGCCAATGGAAGTTTTGGTTTCATTTCCCCGCCCTTGCTCGTTGTACTTCAGCAGAGCGAAAGTACATACAAACAGCGTGCAATTCGTTTTGTCGTGGTCCTACGAAGGAAGGGTCGGTATTATCGTTGCAAGTTGGACCTCGGTCTGAACCGCATCGTTCACACAGTGAGAAATAGAACAGACACATCAAGTCCGTGTACGAGAAGACGACAAGGATTCGCATTGTGCTTCATCTTCGTCGCTGCCGTCGCTTCCGCACAGCAACCACTCACAAGGATCTCAGGCGTGGTTTCGGATCAGAACGGCGGCGCGATCGCGCACGCGTCCGTTGAGTTCGCCGTAAACGGAAACACGATCCGCACTGAGACTGATGCTGCGGGAAGTTTTACTGTGTTTAGTGCGCAACCGTACGGAGTACTCTCTGTTAGCTCACCCGGTTTCAGCACGTTCAAGTTTGAAATCACAACAGCGAGTGAACCACTACAGATTCGACTCGAGCCGGCTCCCGTGCTCGAAAGAATTCTCGTGACGGAAAGTGGCGAGCGAATTCCGTCAACGCCGATCAGCCAGTTCGCGCTTACTCAAAACGAGATCAGCCTCGCAGGCGCGCTGACGCTCGATGACGTTTTGAGACAGGTACCCGGGTTCTCTCTATTTCGCAGATCCGGAGGATTGACTGCCAATCCGACTTCACAGGGCGTTTCACTCAGAGGCGTGGGCGCTAATGGTGCGAGTCGTGCGCTCGTATTGCTCGATGGTGTGCCTTTGAACAGTCCGTTTGGCGGTTGGGTTTACTGGAATCGTCTGCCGCGAGTGAGTGTCGAAAATGTCCGCGTGAACAATAACGCCACATCGGATCTCTACGGCAGCGGCGCTCTCGGTGGCGTCATTAATATACAGAGCCAAACGGCGCCCGCGACTTTTCTCGATTTCGAGGCTTCGGGTGGAAACGAGGTTACGGGTGCGACTTCGTTTCGTGGTGGAAGAACGTTCGGCGATTGGGGTTTACAGTTTTCAGGACAGGCTTTGCACACAGACGGGTATGTGCTTGTTCCGGAAGATCAGCGTGGATTGGTGGATACTCATGCCGGAACCGGAGATCTCACAGGATCCCTAATGATCTCACGAACTCTCCGGCGTGACGGCCATGCGTTTGTACGTTTGAGCTCATTTGGCGAGAGCCGCCGCAACGGCACTCCAATTCAAATTAACGACACACGGATCTCGTCGGTAGATCTCGGTTTTGATTGGGCCGATACTGTTTCAGTACGAGTCTACGGCTCGAAAGAAAACTTTAATCAAAACTTCTCCGCTGTCTCGGCCGATCGAAACTCCGAAGCGTTGACTAACCGGCAACGTAATCCGTCGCAACAGCTCGGGTTCGCATTTCAGTGGCGCAAAGTGGTTGGAGACCACCAGATGATCTCTGCGGGCGCTGAAGGGCGCGATGTTCGCGGTCACAGTGCCGAAACAACTTTCAACAATTCACGCGTCACAGCATTTGTCGATGCGGGCGGCCGGCAGGATTCTCTCGGCTTCTTTGCGAGCGACTCCGTACAGTTTCGAAGCTGGTTCTTTACCGCCGGCGCGCGAGTGGATCGTTGGAAGAATAGCCGCGGCTTCTCGGATCGAGTTCCCGTGATTGGCGTTCCGTCGCTCAACGATTTTCCCGATTTAACGGAAACGGCGTTCAGCCCGCGCATCTCATTGATCAAGCGTTTCGATCACGGAGTTTCACTCAGCGCGTCCGCGTACCGTGCATTTCGCGCGCCGACACTCAATGAACTCTACCGGAATTTTCGAGTGGGGAATGTCGTGACTAATGCTAACGCTGCGCTGAAGGCCGAGCGGTTGGGTGGCGGCGACGCAGGGATTGGTGTGGATAGCTTTGGTGGCAGATTGTTTGTGCGCAGTAATTTCTTTTGGAGCGAGATCGACGATTCAGTTGCGAATGTCACGCTCTCGACGACGCCCACATTGATTACGCGGCAACGACAGAACCTCGGGACGATTCGCGCGCAGGGGATTGAAGTGTCGGCTGTGACGAAGCTCGATAAGCATTGGGAGATTTCGAGCGAGTATTTACTGACTGATAGTACGGTGTTGAGTTTTCCGGCTAATCGTAGTCTGGAGGGTTTGCTGGTTCCGCAGGTGCCACGTCATCAGTTTAATTTCCAGGTGAGTTACGTGAATGCGGCGTGGCTCGTGGGAACGCAAGGTCGATTCGTAAGCAAACAGTTTGATGACGATCAGAATACGCTGCCGCTCGAGGGGTTCTTCACGCTTGATGCCGAAGTCTCACGGCGCGTTTCGGAACGTGTGCGATTGTTTGCGGCGTTTCAGAATCTGACGGGGAGCCGATATCAGATCAGCAGCACCCCTGTGTTTACTGTGGGTCCGCCGGTGTTATTTCGACTGGGGTTCCGTGTATCGCGGAACGTACTGTAGGGGCGGCCCTCCTCCGTGGCCGCCCGTGGTTTGATCGTGTTCGCCAAACCCACAGCCGTCGCTTTCTTGAATCCTGCACAAACCACGGGCGGCCACGGAGGGCCGCCCCTACAGTACGTTCCGAGCCGCCAGCGTCTTCAGGGTCAACGCGTTCTTCACCGCTGCGCCTTCCGGGTCGTTATTGAAATAGACGTAAACTGCCGACAACTCACCGCGCCAACCATCAATCCGCTGGGCCTTCGCGTCCTTTAGTTTCTTCATATGTGTAATGAAGCGGCTGGCTTTTACGGCGAACACAAAGTCGCGTGGCGAAGACTCTCGCCAGGCATCGAAAGTCTTCGCCGTTGGTAGTCGATAGAAACTGTTGTTGATCTCGACGGTGTTGAAGTGGCGGGCATAAAACTCAAACATACCCGCACCGGTGGTTCCAGGCGGATAGAATACGCCGCCCAGCCAGTGTTTGTAGTGCCATCCCGAAGTGCCGATGAAGATCTTCACTTCACCGATCCGTGCTGATCGGCCTTTTTCGATCAGTCTAATCAGTGGCCTTCAGTGCGTGACGTCTCAGACTTAGAGCCGATGTACTTCTCAAACCATTCGAGATTTGCCTTCATTGCTTGTAGCTGCATCTTCGGCTCGGTTGGCCCATGAGGCTGGCGCGGCAACACGAGCATTCGCGTGGGCACGCCTTTCGCTTTGAGCGCGTTATAAAACTCGTAACCTTGCGAGATTGGCACACGAATGTCGGCCTCACCCTGCTGAATCATCGTGGGCGTCGTAACAGCTTTGACATTAAACATCGGCGAATGCTTCTGGTAGACATCCATCGCTTCCCAGAACTGGCCGCCGAAGTAGTCAGGCACAAACCCGGGGATATCTGAAGTGCCGTTGAAGCTCATGAGATTGGTTACGGGAGCACCTGCTGATGCTGCTTTGAAGCGGTTCGTCTGCGTCACGACCCACGACGTCATGAATCCGCCATAGCTCCAACCCATTACGCCGAGACGCGCTGGATCCGCAACTCCCATCTCGATGACTTTATCGACTCCAGCCATCAAGTCCTCGTAATCGCCGAAGCCCCAATCTTTGATGTTTGCACGACGAAAGTCGGTTCCGTAGCCACTCGAACCGCGTGGGTTGGGACGCAGGATCGCGTAACCGCGCGAAGAGAACGTGGCGAGCGGGTACACGCCTCTGCCCCCGATGAACGTTTGCTGAAACACGCCCGCAGGGCCGCCGTGAATGTTCAGAATGGTAGGCACCTTTTGCCCCGCCTGGTAACCGACTGGATAAGTCAGTAAACCCTCGATCTGTTTTCCATCTTTCGATTTCCAGCTGATGACTTCGGTTCGTCCCATCGGCGGTATGGTCATGCCGGCATTGACTGTCGTGATTTGCACAGGTGTGAAGTCAGTGACCGAGGCGACATAGATATCGGCCGGTGTGTCGGGTGTTTGCCTCGTGAATGCGAACGTCGAGCCCGAGCTGTTCAGACTCAGAGCACCAATCACGGCTGGTGTAACTTTGATCTCCTCGATGCGATTCGCAGCAACGTCGAATGAATAGATCTGCGTTCCGGTGCCTTTCGGCTCGCTGAAATAAATTCGCTTGCCGTCGCTGGACCATCCGGCGACGCCGGGTTGAGCGTCGAACGATGTCACGAGGGTTTTAGCTTGACCGCCACTCGCTGGAAAGATCTCGATAACGCCACTCTGCGCCCAGCGCGGCGGAGCGTCGCTGGCCTGGACCGCAATCCACTTGCCATCCGGTGAATAGAGTGGAGAAGCTTCAGCCGCAGGAGAATTCGCGAGCACGGAAACTTTGCCACTAGCGACATCGACGATCGAAACGTCCGACGTGGTCCAATCATTCGCGCCCGGCGACTTGACGTGGCCAAATGCGATACGCGAGCCGTCGTGGGACCAGTCAAAGTCTTCAACCTGGTAATTCTCAGTCGTGAGTTTGCGAGGTTCGCGTTTGCCATTCGCGTCCTTCTGAACTGAAAGGACGTACAAGCGTGCCAGCTTCAGGTTTTCGTCGACCCAGCGCCAGTCGTTCCTGCCTTTGTCGTTCTTCTCTTCTTCGTCAGTCTTCGGATCCGTCATCGTGAAAGCGATGGAGCGGCCGTCGGGCGACCAGTCGAAGTTGATCACGGAGCTCTTGCCGTCTGTTAGCGGTTCAGCTTCACCGCCGTTCAGACTCAGCACATAGAGATTGTTTTTGTTGTCTTTGCGATTTGAAGTAAAGGCGATCCAGTTTCCGTCAGGCGACCACTTCGGGTTGGTCGAAGACTTCTCGCCAAATGTGAGTTGGGTGTTCTGCTTCGTGGCGATGTTTGCCATCCAGATTTGAGAGACAAACTCGCTCTTGTCGGCCGTCATTACGGCTTCGTTGACGGTATAGACCACTCGCTTTCCGTCAGGAGAAACTCTCGGGGCGCCGGCAGCTTTGAATTTCAATTGCAGTTCGGGTTCCCATGTTTGTGCTGTGGCAGTTGCAGCAAGAAGGACAATTAGACATAGAGCTGTGGCCAATGATTTCATGACAGTTCTCCCGGTTCTCTTGGCTTGGAATCTAACGAGGTGCTGGAACTTTTACTCGCGTGCAACGCGAAAGTCAACAAACTTCTCGCGAGAATTGACACGTTCGGTGTAATCTCCAATTTCTGTGAGCCAAATCTCAATTTCTGCAATCGAAGACGCGCGACGACGAATAGCAGACGCGGCGACTCGCACACCTCTTGTCCGTT
>DATNFX010000263.1:0-7835 GCA_035606195.1 Pyrinomonadaceae bacterium | reverse complement strand
GGAAAAACACTGCCGAGATGACACCCAGATTTGCGGTCTGTCCGAGCTTTGCTCCGTACGAATCTCGTTAGTTGGTGAAATAAAACCTTCGTGCCCGTTCGGAACTCATCTGCTAGCCGCTAATCGTTATCGTCTGGTACGGCTCGATCGCCCACTTGCTCGCGTCCCATGCAGACGTGTGTCGCGCGTCAATCGTGATGAGTCTATCGACCGAAAGCGCTACAGCCACGCGGTCCGATGAGTTGTTTCTGAGCCGCAACTCGTATTCTGATCCCTGTAGCGCTTCGATGTAGGTCCGGCCTCGTGCGTAATATTCTTGTAACGGCCGCCCGTTGACGAGGACATCGAGCTCAAAGTTTGGGTAAGATTTTGTGAGGCGATCCTGAGGTGGAGTTGGGACAGCGGCCGCGTCTGCGTGTCGCAGCAGAAAGACCGTTCCGGTCCCCAGCAAAATCGCCGTTAGAAATGCCGTAAGGCTCAGTATCAGGCGCATTCGATTCATGACGTTCCTCCTAAAAATAAGGAACGCATGGTTGCTGAGTTCTTGCGCAGGCCCGCGCCGTGGCCTGACCTTTGCTGTTGATATCGCGGTAAGTCGATGGTTTGGCGGGTTTTCAGTTGAGTAAAATCGGTGGGGAAGCTACAATTGCCCGCCACTCCGGGAAGAAATACCGACAACTGTCGTAAACAAACACACTAGCTGAGGCTTGAGAAGACGCGCATGGAGTATGCCCTAACTGCAACCAAAACCGAGGCGAAAGCCGGCTCATATTACGACCGCATTGCTCGTTTTTACGACTTGACCTTCAAGGTCAACGGTTATGGTCGTTCCTTGGATCAATACTTTGAGACTCATCCGCTGCCCGTTTCGCGCGGAGCGAAGATTCTCGACGCCGGGTGCGGTACCGGTCTTCTGACTCTCGCCTTACTGCGCTCGATACGCTTTCCGGTATCGATAACGGCGCTCGATTTGTCGTCGACGTCGGTCGCGGCTGCGCGGAAGGCGTTGTATTACAGTTCAGGCCGGAAACGTGACGTTACGTTCACGCAGGGGAATCTGCTATGCCTGCCGTTTGCCGATGAGTCGCTTGATCTGGTGGTAACCGCAGGCGCGCTGGAATACGTGCCGCTGGCTGACGGGCTGAACGAGCTCGCGCGTGTCATCGCGCCGGGCGGCCACTTGCTGCACTTGCCAGTACATCCCAGCCTGATCGGCGTCTTCCTCGAGATACTCTTCCGCTTCAAGAGCCATCCGCCGCGTGAAGTGAAGGATCAAACCGAGCGCCACTTCCGCATCGTTCATCAATATCGATTTCCGCCACCGCAGGCGATCGGCTGGAGCAAGACTGCGATCCTAGCGCAGAAAGTTTAGCCACAAAAAGCGCCACAAAAGCCACATAAAGCACATAAGGCACAAAAGACTGAGCAGGGTTCTTTTTTGTGCCTTATGTGCTTTATGTGGCTTTTGTGGCTCTTATTGTGGCACTAGGCGCATGATGCGATCGTCATCCGTGGCCGGTTTTCCGCGGCCGTCTTTATTAGAGGTTGAGAAGTAGAGATAGCCGTCGGGTCCTTCGGCAACGTCGCGGATGCGACCATAGTCCTTCACCAGATCTTCCTGGCTCACAACCTTCCGCCCATCAAGCTCAACGCGAATCAGTCTTTCGCCACGCAGACAGCCGAAAAAGAAATTTCCCTTGAACTTCGGAAAAGCGGAGCCGCGATAAAACACTCCGCTCGCAGGCGCACACGCCGGTGTGTACTCGAGTAGAGGCGACTCCAGGCCTTCTTTCGTTTGCGTGTGATGAATGATGGGCCAGCCGTAATTCTTTCCTCGCTCGACGATGTTGACTTCGTCGCCGCCACCTGGACCATCAAATCCACTCGGCCCGTGCTCAGTCTGAAACATCAGATTCGACCCCGGTTGCCAGTCCATTCCCTGCGCGTTGCGATGACCAAGCGACCAGATCTCCGGTCGCGCGTGCTCCTGTCCGACAAAGGGATTGTCCTGCGGCACCGTGCCATCGTCGTTCAACCGCAGCGTCTTGCCGGCAAGCGAGTCGAGTTTCTGTGCGAGATCGCGCTGCGTCGCGTCGCCGGTAGTCACGTACAGTTTTCCATCCGGTCCAAAGCGAATGCGGCAGCCGGCGTGAAATTGTGCCGCCGGCAGGTCTTCGATTATCACTTTACGATCGACGAAACCTTCGGGAGCTTCACGGTAACGCACGACACGTACTTTCACACCACTCGTCGTATACGCATAAGAGAGATAGACAAAGTGATTGCTGCTGAACTGCGGATGAAGCGCGACGCTCATCAAACCGCTTTCGCCCTTCTCCTCGATATCAGGCACGACAAACAGCGGCTTCGGATTTAGCGCGCCTTTCTCAAACACTCGAACACGACCGGGACGCTCAGTGAAGATCATGCGACCATCAGGCGCCCAAACGATGGACCACGGCACTTCAAGTCCGCCCACAACCTTTTCGACTTTGAACCGCACATTCGTTTGTGCGGACGTTTCAGTTTCACCCGCACCACGACCGGCAGGCGGCTGGCTACAAGCCACCCCAAGCGCTATCAACAGCGCGATCACGCTATAAATTTTCATGATTTACAGTATTTACCCTAGTGTTGAATGTACTCGTGAAGTAATTTGATTTCGTCACCTTGTTCGCCTACTTCAACGCGAAGCAGATCGCGCATCGAGAGCATTCCTACCCAGCGATCGCCATCGACCACGGGAAGATGCCTGCTGCCGATTTGCTCCATTCGTTCGAGGGCCTGGTGGGGTGTTTCGTCACACTGAATCACAGCGCGCAACTCGCTCGTCACGTCGCCAACTCTGACCATGTGAGGATCGCGCTCGGGTACAACAATACGATTCAAGACGTCGCGTTCGGAGAATACGCCCAGCAACCTGCCGTCTTCATCAAGCACACAGACAGCGCCGATATTTCGCTCGGCCATAAACTCCGCCGCTTCCTGCACAGTGGCTGAAGCTCTTGTCGAATAAGGCTCGCGGTTGAGAATGACATCCCTTATGAGCATCGCTTTCGCCTCCTGATTTTGTTGCGGGGTGGTGGGTATTATATCCGCGTTTATCTGTGGCTGAAAGATCTTTAGAACAATGAAGCCTGAGCTGTGGGACGCCGAAAGGTGCTGCCTGCGGCGGGCTGGTGTGTGCGTTTCTTGTTGAATCCGAGTCGCGCGCTATGAATCTTGAAGAGACGCTCAGTCGCTTCCCAGTATTGGCCTTTGCCACGCATGCGCTCGCCAAAGACACTCGAATTGAGTTTACCGTCTCGCGCTTCGCGAATTCGGTTGAGTACGCGGTCGGCCTTCGTCGGCAACTTCTCTCGCAGACGCTCTTCAAAATAAGGTGCAACGTTGCCGGGCAAACGCAGCATATTGATGAACGCATACTCCGCGCCCGCTTCTTTCGCACGCTTCAACAACACCGGAATATCAGTCGATAGACCGGGAATGACGGGTGCGATTCCGATGCCGACTTTGATTCCTGCCGCGGCAAGCGCTTCCATCGCGTGAAATCTCGCTTCCGGGAGTGGCGCGAACGGCTCGACCGCGCGTGCCGTCTCGACATCTGTAAATGGAATGGTGAAGAAGACGCCGAGCTTCGCATTGCGCGCGAGATCCTGAAGCACGTCGATGTCTCTGCGCACGAGGGCCGACTTAGTGATGATGCCCACGGGATTTCGAAACTCTGCGCAAACTTCCAAACAGCGACGTGTGAGTTTGTAGTTCGCTTCGAGGGGAATGTAAGGATCGGAAGTGAACGAGAAAACGATCTCTGCGCCTTTCCACGACGGGCGCATCAAGTCGTTGCGCAACAGTTCGGGCGCATTCACCTTCGCGACGATCTTGCGATCGAAATCGGTGCCGGCGCCGTAGCCGAGATACTCGTGCGTCGGGCGGCTAAAGCAGTAAGTGCAACCGTGAATACAACCGCGGTAGCAGTTGACGGTGTAATCGAAACCGACGTCCGGGCTGTTGTTGTGAGTAATGATGTGGCGCGTCGCTGTCTCTTCAAAGACTTCGAGCTTCGCTTCTGGTGGTTCACCAATCCATTCTACTGAGTGAGTCAGCCATGGATTCGGAGGGTTCTCTACGTACTGCATAACTACTTATCTAACTTGGAAGGCTGCGCACCCACCCGCTACCGCGAGGTGGTTCTGACCCTGTCCAAGTTAGCTCCATAACTCTTGCAACTTATCCACGGATTTTATCCGTTCAAATCCGCGGCCCCAACTACTATCGACTCGATCGCGCCGAAAGACAAATACACCTGTTGCCCAGGCTCCGGTCGTGTTTCGGTCAGGCAAACGTAGTCGTTTGTAACCTCAGAGATGCGTCCGGAATAAATGCCGCCCGAGATCGTCTTCACGTCAACTACTTCTCCTTTGAAGCGGCGAAAGAGATTCTCAATATGTTGTCCCGCCATCAGTCATTCCCTTTCTTTCACTCAACCACTGGACGAAGAAGTAGCGATACTTGTCAGGATCTTCCATCGTCACGAAGCGTCCGCCCCAACCTTCATCCAACGGCGGCTGAACATCTGCGCCTCTTGCAATCAGATCCTCGTAAAATTGATCGACGTCTTCGACGCCAACAAAAAAGTGAACTCCACGACCACGGCGCAACATCGTCTCGAGATTCTGCGCGAGTGTAATCCGCAACGCGCCGCCGCGCAGTCTCGCCATCGGCGGCTCAGACTTCATGTTAACTGACTCGACCTCCATCCCGAGCACTCGCTCGTAAAACGCCAGCGACTCTTCAAGACTATTGACCTCGAGAAAGAGAAGGTCTAAACCACTGATCATCTCGTCCTCAAAGAGTCATCACGACGTAGAGGCCGTAGCCACCGCTGACAATCACCGTCCAAAAGGCGACTTCCTGAATCCGGTTATGGCCTTTGAAGCGACTTGTCACCGGAAGCGATGCATCCACCGCGACCATCGCACTGCGCGCCAGCAGAATTCCAAATCCGAGTACAAATAACGCCAGTATCGCGAGCGGCCAGAGAAAAAACATCCACTGGAATCGCACCAGCAACAACAGGAATATCCCGGCGATCAAACAAAGCAGCGCGCTGAGGCAGTGTCCCATAACACCGACGTCGCGCGCAGTTGGCGTCGTGACCGGAGTAAAGTTTTGAGCCGAGTAAGCCGAACGATATCGTGGCCGGCTGGCATCATAAGAACTGCGCAACGACTGGTCTTTGAGCACGCCATAAGCTTCGTTCAACGACTTCATCCGCTCCTCGCTGCCGCCGCGATCCGGATGATGCATCGACGCCTGGCGTTTGTACTGCCGGTCGATCTCGACCTGAGAGGCCTGCTTGTCGACGCCTAAAACGCCGTAGTAGTCTTTGTTTGAATCGAACTGGCTCATCGCGAATTGCCTGATTCTAGAGGCGCAGATTTCGTTTGGCAATCCACAGATTACACAGATTATTAAAAATAGAACCTGTGTAAAAGGGCACCACTGATGCTGAAGATTGAGAATCTTTCGAAGGAGTACCCCACTCCCGCTGGACCACTGCGAATTGTTTCGGATGTTTCCTTAACGCTGCCGCCCGGCTCGGCGGTTTCGATTATGGGTGCGTCGGGCAGCGGCAAGAGCACTCTGCTGTACATGCTGGGCGCGCTCGAACCGCCGTCGAGCGGCACCGTCACGTTGAAGGATCAGAATCCATTCCTGCTGAACGCCAAACAGCTCGCCGCCTTTCGCAATCAGGAGATCGGCTTCGTGTTTCAGGACCACTGCCTGTTGCCGCAGTGCTCGGTTATTGAAAATGTTTTGACGCCCACCATGGTCTCAACCAGAAACGGCGAACCCACGACTCGCGCTACCGAACTACTAAAACAAGTCGGTCTGGCGGAGCGTCTGGACCATCGACCGGCTCAACTCTCCGGCGGAGAAAAGCAGCGTGTCGCTCTCGCCCGTGCACTGATCATGAAACCGCAACTGCTCTTGTGTGATGAACCGACCGGAAATCTCGACGAACGCTCGGCGGGAGTGGTTGCCGATCTACTTCTCGAAACTCATCACGGCGCGGAGACGATTCTGATCGTCGTCACGCACAGCAAAGAACTCGGGGCTCGCTTTCCCCAACGCTTCGAATTACGCAACCAGCATCTCGAGCCGCTTTAATGCAAACCACTCAACTGATAAAACGCAGTCTCGCGTATTACTGGCAAACGAATCTCGTTGTTGTGCTGGGTGTTGCGATCGCTGTGTCAGTACTGGCTGGCGCGTTGCTCATCGGCGAGTCGGTACGCGGGAGTCTGCGCGATCTCTCGTCGCAACGACTCGGTAAGACTGACACTCTCATTTCTTCTGCAAATTTCTTTCGGGAACAACTCGCCGCCGAGCTCGAGCAACAGGGCCAGTCCACTTGCCCCATGATTGCGTTGGACGGCGTCGTCATTCACGAACCCAGCAAGCGTCGCGCGGGCGGTGTGAAGGTTTACGGCGTCGACGAACGGTTCTGGAAGTTCAACGGCGTCGCGAGTGTCGCAGCTCCCGAGAATCGAAATGCGTATGTCAGTCAGAGTCTCGCGAATGAGTTGGGAAGTAATCCAGGCGAGTCTCTGGTCTTGCGAATTGAAAAGCCTTCGCAGATTCCAGTGGAGTCGTTGCATGGACGAAAGGAAGATCCGGGCAGAACGATCAGATTGAACGTCGCGAGTGTGCTGGGCGCTGAGAGTCTCGGCGAGTTTTCACTGCAACCGCAACATGGCGCAGTGCGAGCTGTCTTTGTCTCGCTTCGGTTTTTGCAGCAGGAGCTCGAACACAACGGTAGGGTCAACGCAATCCTGGTAGCCGGTGCGCAACCAGCGCCGTCGATTGCAACGTTGCTGAAGAGTAAAGCCACACTCGACGATCTTGGACTCAAACTAAGAGCCGTTAACGACCAAACGATCTCACTCGAGAGTGACAGCCGGATCATCAATGAACACGTAACCGCAGCCGCGAACGAAGCCGCCAAAGCGCTCACGCTGCGAACAGTTCCCGTGCTTTCTTATCTCGCCAACAGCATCAGCACGGGCGAACGTTCGATTCCATATTCACTCGTAACCGCGCTGGACGTTGAGACTCTCACGCACCTCGACAAATTTGAGACAGCAAAGCCGGCGCATCCGCCAATCATTCTCAACGACTGGACCGCGCGCGACCTGAACGCGAAACGCGGCGACACCGTCTCGCTCGAATACTACCTCTGGCATGAAAATGGCCGGCTCGAAACGAAGAAAGCGGATTTTGAGTTAGTAGCAATCGTTCCGATTACGGGGCTGGCCGCCGACCGCGATCTCGTTCCGGAGTATCCGGGGATAACCGAGTCGGAAGACATGTCTCAGTGGGATCCGCCGTTCCCCATCGATCTCGATCGAGTGCGGAAGCAGGATGAAAACTACTGGCACCAGTATCGCGCCACGCCGAAAGCTTTCATCCCGCTTTCAACGGCTCAGAGTCTCTGGGGAACACGATTCGGAAAGCTGACTTCAATTCGCGTCGAGTCTCCGAACAATCAGTTGACACCGGAGACGTTGAACAATTACAGCGAGAGTCTCCGCAAGTCTCTCGAACCTGCGTTGATTGGATTTCAGGTCGTTCCGGTTCGCGACCAGGGCCAGGCAGCTTCGCGAGGAGCCACAGACTTCGGGGAATATTTTTTGTACTTCAGTTTCTTTCTCGTCGTCGCGGCCTTAATGCTGACGACGTTGTTCTTCAAACTCGGTATCGAGCAGCGCGCGCGTGAGATTGGGACGCTGCAGGCGATCGGGTTCTCTGATGGCGGGATTCGCAAGCTC
>DATNFX010000262.1:0-3855 GCA_035606195.1 Pyrinomonadaceae bacterium | reverse complement strand
CCGCCAGTGTTTTCGTGACGATCCGGAAGTCGTGCGACTTGCGAGCCGGATCTACCAGCGCGTCGATTTCCGCTGGATGCTCAATGGCCATCCACGTCTCTTATCGCACGGTTGGAAACCTGAAACAGGATTTCTGCGCGCGCGCTGGGACACCTACAGCGAGAACACGATTCTTTATCTACTCGCGATTGGCTCTCCTTCCTATTCCATCTCACCCGAATCATGGTACGCATTGTGGCGCGATCGTTATCGCTACGAAGGTCACAGCTATTTCACAACCATCGGTGTGCCGTTGTTTATGCACCAGTACTCACATGCCTGGGTCGACTTTCGCAATCGTCGCGAAACGCGAGGCGACCGTATCGACTACTTTCAAAACTCCGTCGCCGCAACGCTCGCTCATCGCGCCTTCTGTATAAACCTCAGGCACGACTTTCCTGCCTTTGGACCAGACATGTGGGGCATCACCGCATCTGACAGCGCGAAAGGCTATCTCGCCTGGGGCGGTCCACCACGCGACCCCGACATCGACGGCACTCTGGTACCCTCCGCCGCCGGTGGTTCATTGATGTTCACGCCCGAACTCGCGACGCGAGCTCTGCAGACGATGCAGGACAAGTATGGCGAAAAGATCTACGGCAAGTACGGCTTCGTCGACGCCTTCAATCCCAAGACCGGCTGGATCGACACGGACGTGATCGGCATCAACGCCGGCATCATCCTTCTCAGCGCCGAAAACGCCCGCACGGGTAACGTCTGGCGCTGGTTCATGCAGAATCGTGAGATACCAACGGCGCTCGGGAAGGTTGGGTTACAGCAATATCAAACAGCAACTCATCGGCGTCGGGCTGCCTAACAACGGAGCTTCCGGAAAATGACTTGCCCTAATTGACAGAATTATTTTTCCATAGATAATCAACGCATGAAGAAAGACAGGACTAACACAACCAAAACAGCCAAGCGCCCTCCCCGCGCGCAGCTTACAAAAGAAGAAATCATCGAGAGAATGAAAAAGTTTCCCGAACGAAAGGAGCGGTTCCTTGCCACTGCTCGAGCGAGTAAGAGTTGAAGTTTATCTTCCCGATCCTCATCTCATTGAATACGACAACCTGCTGCGATCATTCGAAGAAGAGTTCACCTACGCATTAGGTGGCTGCACGATCGTGCGTGGTCTTGAAGGCAGCTACTTGTCGCAATTCGGAAGACCTATTCAAGATCAAATCAATCTGATCTATTCAGATGTTTCTTTGGCTCTTTCGACCGACTTTGCTCTCGTAGCCGGATATGTTGGTCAGTTGAAACGCGCTGCGAGTGAAGCTCTTGACGAAGAAGTTGTCCTGGTAACAGTTGAGCAGATTTATCACATGGTCTGAAAGACGCGGTTGTTTAGAAGATCGGAGCTCATCGCCGGGGCAAGTCTAGCGTCTTGCTTGTACAATGCCTAAACTCTTCGGGCCATGCTGCGACTACCACTTCCCGTAATTCTTGTGCTTGTGCTTGCCTCCGCCGCCTTCGCCCAATCGGCCAGGTTGGTCAAGCATAGGGCGCCGGTCGCGGCTACGGTCGAGGGTTATGACAAAGGGCACTGCGTCGCGCTGCCAAAGAATATTCGTATCTGCAAACTCTTATCCGATGACAAAGACACATTCCTCGTTCAGACGGATGGTAAGAATGTTGGAACGTGGCCGGGCACAGCGTCTCTCGGTGAGACTTCCGATTTCGAAGTGTTAACGGGTGATTTGGATAACGACCGCAGACCGGAACTGGCCGTCGCGAATCATGATGGGACGAGTAACGGCCTCGGTGTAGACTACTGGACCATCTTTATCTTTCCCGATCCCGGGTTTCGTCACTTTACGGCGCCACTGACGTTCAGCGTCGAAGAATATGGAAGCTTCGGGACTTTCGTAACTAACAACGGAAGAGTAAACATTCTGACAACGAGTTGGGTCAACAACGAAGATCCGAAACACAGGAGAGGATGGGGAACGTATCTTGTGGGCCAATGGTGGCGTTACCATTCCGGCGAGCTTCGGCCTCTGCTCGACCGTCCGATCATTGCGCGGCGCTATCTCTTTGGTTTTGAAAAAGAGCGGCAGAACGCGGTCAAACTCGATCGAGTTCCCTTTCAATGGTTAAGTCACCCAAGCACTGAACTGGTAAGCACGGAATTCATCACGAAGCGAGTCACCATGAGCAAGCCTGGCATCATCGAATCGGTGACAAGAGAAAAGGAATCAATCAGAGTCGTCTTCAAGCCGGATGGTGAGCAATCAGTTACATATCTTTATCCCGGAAACTACAAGGACAACCAGCTCAATTACTTTGGTGATACAGCGACAGGCCGGCTTTACCCGAAGAACTATCTGCTATCGCAACCAGAAACGTGGTTGAAGAATAAGCGCGCCACTCTTAGCAGTGATAAAGATGGCGAACTACACGTGTTGTGGCTTGGACGCCAACGAAAACAATGAACCTTTTAATCATCGGCGGCACACGCTTTCTCGGCCGGCATCTGGTCACTGCAGCTCTGGCCCGGGGTCATCACGTCACACTCTTCAATCGCGGCAATTACTCAATCGAGGCTGATGTCGAAACGATCGTTGGCGATCGGCACACGGAGCTTCATAAGCTTAATGGACGTCAGTGGGATGCGGTTGTCGATACTAGTGGTCATCTGCCGCGTGCTGTTCGCGCCGCTGCAGAGGCTCTCGCTGATTCAGTAAACCGGTACGTCTTTGTTTCGAGTCAGAATGCGTACGCAAATGTCAGCGTTCCCGACATCGCTGAGGATTATCCGCTCGGTACGTTGACTGAAGAACAACTGAACCAGGCAAATGCCATCGACACAACGGGACAGCCTTCTTACGGTCCGCTATACGGCGGGTTAAAGGCACTGTGCGAGCAGGCGGCTGAGGAAGTCATGCCGAATCGTGTGCTCGTGCTCCGGCCGGGATTGATTGTTGGTCCATACGATTACAGCGACCGGTTTACTTACTGGGTTGTGCGTGTAGCCGCAGGCGGCGAAGTGCTGGCGCCCGGGCGTCCAGAGCGGTTTGTTCAATTCATCGATGCTCGAGACCTGGCGGAGTGGACGGTCGAAATGATCGAGCGGAGCGCCGCGGGCGCGTACAACACTCATGGGGAACCGAACACACTGACCATGCAAGGCTTCCTCGACGAATGCAAGAAGGTCAGCCACAGTGATGCTGAATTTGTGTGGGCCAGTGAAGAGTTTCTGTTGGAGCAAAAGGTTGCAGCGTGGAGTGAAATGCCGCTGTGGTTGCCCGAGGAGGCGGCTCCGCATCTCAAAGGGTTCATGTTCATCAGTCCGCGCAAAGCCATTGCGGAGGGGCTAAGGTTTCGTTCGGTTAGCGATACGATTAGGGATACGCTCGTGTGGTATCAAACGCACGAAGCAAATGAACCATTGAAAGCTGGGCTCAACAGTGATAAAGAACGTGCGCTGATAGATAAGTTGCGTAGAAGATAGTGGGAAACGTTCCACACCGGGCGGCCACGGAGGGCCGCCCCTACAGTACGTTCGACAAGACTCGATAAAAACGGGAGCGCTTGGATGCAAAAGAAGACCTTTCTTATCCTGGTCCTGGCAATTGTCGTCTTCGTTCAAATTCCGGGTAACGAGACTGTTCACTCGCAGGGACGCCCCACCGTCACTCCGGAAATGCTCGAAAAGCGCCGAGCGATCGAGAATGAGCTGCAGTCGATCGCGATCGTCGAACGCAAACTCATGATCCCGATGCGCGACGGCAAGCGAATCGCAACAGACGTCTACCGGCCGAAAGACACGTCAAAGAAATACGCAACGATTTTCGTGCGCACTCCTTACAACTT
>DATNFX010000261.1:0-5122 GCA_035606195.1 Pyrinomonadaceae bacterium | reverse complement strand
TCCACGCTCATTGTGGACCAGACATTCGCGCCCATTCGATCTTTCCAGGCGCCGGTGCTCCATGTGTCGCTACCAAACTCGCCCGGATGCGGAACGGTGTGGAAAGTCCAAACTAATTTCCCAGTCCGAACACTGAAGGCGCGGACGTCGCCACTCGGGCCTTTGCCTGGAAATTCGGGAAGTCCCCAACCAATGATGACAAGATCTTTGTAAACAACCGGAGGCGAAGTCACACGCGCTCCCCATGAAGGTTCCTGCTTGAACTTGTCGGCGCCACCGGCACGAAGATCGACAACACCATCAACGCCAAACTGCGATACAGGTTTGCCTGTAGCAGCATTGAGGGCGATCAATCGACCATCCACCGTGCCGAACAAGATACGGCGCTCTGATGTTTTCTTGTCTTCCCAATAGGCTACGCCGCGATGTGAATTGAACTCGCGCTGAGACCTGTTTGCTTGTGGATCAAACTTCCAGAGCTCTCGGCCCGTTTCAGCGTCAAGGGCAATCACCCGGCTTGATGGTGTCGATAAATACATAACGCCGTCGACCACGAGAGGAGTAGACGAGAAGGAAGCCTGGAACGATGCGGTGCGCAAACCCAGCTCCAATTCACCGGTGTGATAGGTCCAAGCGCGCTTGAGAGATTGAACGTTTGAAGTGTTGATTTGAGTGAGCGGAGAAAACCTCGAACCACCCTCGTCGCCACCATAGTATCGCCACTCAGAGTTCGTTTGAGCTGATACTGGCAACACACACAAAAGCACCACGAGCATCAGCCACGGATTTGACGGATTCTTTAAAACAGATCCATGCGGATAAAGCAAAATCCGTGCTTTGAGATCTGTGTTTATCCGTGTACACATACTTGTATATGACCGAACACCGGACATCAGTACTAATGATTATCGCTTTCCTCGGGATTTTTGTGTATGGATTACTTGCCGCATTACCTGGCTCAGTACTCCCCACGCTGGAACGCAATCAGTTTCTGCCGAGCGACAGCGCAGTCGGCACGTTTCTTCTGATCAATGCTGTCGGTGCGGTCCTGGCTTACGCCGTGAGTGGGCCAATCATCGACCGCATCGGAACTAAGGTTGCACTACTGGTTGGTTCAGCTTGTGTAATCGGTTCGATGATCGGATTCGCGTTGATAGTAACGAAAGTGCAAGCGAGCTCCGCACTGATTCTAATCTTCGGCTGTTCTCTGGTGCTGGGTTTTGGCGCCAACGCGATCGTTGCTTCAGGGCATGCCCTGGTCGCCGAAGTCGCCGCCACCCGGCGAAACTCAGTATTGAATCTTTTAGACATCTGCTTTGGTCTTGGTCTCGCTTCCCTTCCACTCGTAGTACAAGCACTCCAGAGACAAGGTGGAGTTGAACTGATCTTCTGGTCGCTGGGCGCCTTAACAGTGGTCCTGTTACTTCTAATTGTGACGTCACGCTTTCCAGCGCCAACCCAATCACATTCATCCGGAGTTGGTGAAGCAGTTTCACTATTTGCCAATCCATCGTTCCTGCTTCTTGCACTCGCACTCTTCATGTACGTCGGCGCTGAGGTGTCGGTCGGCAAATGGGTCGTCACTTTTATGGAGCGTGATGCGAACATACTTGGCAGCCAGGGTGTTACGGCAGCGCACCTGGAAGCAATGAGCCGGATGTCTCCCGACGTTCTCAACAGATTCTTTGAAGCTGATCCAATCGGTGTGGGAATTGCGAGCTATGCGTTACGTACGCTCTCATTATTTGCCACAGCGTTGTTGTTAGGACGTCTGGTGTCGAGTCTTCTGCTGGGCGTGTTGCGCGTCAACAGCATCTTGTTGATGACAGCTGGTTCACTGCTCACAACGGTGTCGCTTCTAATTGCGTTTACCGCGAGTTCATCCGGAACGGTGAGACTGGGCCTCATCGCAGCAGGCTTCGGAATGGGACCGATCTTTCCTACTTCGGTGGGTCTCGCGTCAGTAATGAACCCGAGGATTGCAGGCACTGCCATGAGTTGGGTGATGGGCGCCGGCTTCGCGGGACTACTCGTTATTCCACCCGCGGTAGGTTACGTCTCGAGCGCAGTTGGTGGCAATGTACGTACAGGTTTGACTGCCGTAATCATTGCGTCAGTGGTGATGCTATTGCTGCATGTGTTGTTGCTCTTCAGGGAGCGTGGCAAGGCAACCAAGTGTCGAGATCCTTTATCCACAGATTACACGGATTGATTTATAGAATCTGCGTAATCTGTGGATAGAACCGAAACCTACTTAACAATTTTGGGAATTAACACCACGATCAACGCACGATCGTTGATTGTCGCCGTGCCCACAACCACCTTCTCTCCATCTCGCAGGTTAAGGGCAGTCTGCACTCGACCGCGAAGTCCCTCGCCCTGAAGGGTAAAGGTGAAGTCCTGTATCTGAATTCCCTGAGTACCCGACGCACTCGGCACAAATGAAAGCTGATTGACATAGTACTCGTATGAAGCTTTCGTCACCCCGGATTCACCCGGGATCTGCGCTAGACCACTACCGGTGAGAGCACGATTTGTTTCAGTGAGTCGCTGCAATACAGAAGTAACAAGCTCGTAATTCCGGTAGTTAAGCGTTCCACGCAACTCAGTGATTACGTCCTTCAACTCGCCCGGGATTTCTTCCGCCGGCGCAGGCCCGCTGCGGTTAGATGCCAGTAATACGTGCATATGCATTTGCACACTTGATGGAGGTGCAGCCGGTGTGTCGAGACGTTTGATAGCTTCTTCGATCGTTACGAGATTCTCTGGAAAATCACGCACCGTCAGTGTGTTGAACTCATTATTTGACGAGATGCCCGCCCCCTTAAAACCACTGCCGAGTTGACGCAAAACACTTGCGAGGCTGCTCGGCTCGCGATACTTAACTTCAAAAATCTTACTCTTGAACTGCCGTTCAGTGACGAAATCGTCTTTTGGTTTCTCCGGCGTTGGGGTCGGTTGTTGTGCTGCTGCTGCCGGTATCACGATTAAGGTGAGCACAAGTGCTGTCAGTGATTTTGCGATAAAACTCAACATGAAATCTTTCCTCCTATAAGCCTTTCGAACCTTCGCTGCCACCAGCAACTGAACGCTGACCTGACAACCAGATAATGCGTATATTACGATCGCTTGTTTGTATTTCCACCCTCATCGGTGCTGGATCGGATGATGGTAGTAGTGGGCCGACCTTCGTATGCAATTCCCGCGACAGGTTTGTAGCGACTACCCCCGCGTTTGCTTCTCTCTTGCGAGTGTTTCGACGATGCGTGGTAGCGATAGCGACTCTCTCTTTGTTTGAAAAGGAAGACGAACCCGCGGATTCATTGCTGCTTTCTGATCGAACGTGAGTTCCGCTACCAGCTTGAGGCGGCTGTCCCGTTAGAACAACAATCTCCCGATCATTTGGCAGTTGGCGCGAAGATTTGTGACTCAAGTACAGAGCAGTGACTGAGATCGCAAGCAACAGGGCAGCTGTTATCCATCTCATCCGCGGCTGGAGCAATGACGAGACTAGCTGCGAGAAGACACCGGACCACACGGGCGCGTGTGACTCACGCTCAATCTCATTGAGAACCTCTTCGCGGATGCCGGCGTAGATTTCATCGCTGAAGCCAGGAGGTTCGTACTCTTGCAGCAACTGGCCGGCCCAGGCGTATTCATCAGCGGCAAGACTGCACTGTGTGCAGGATTGCAGATGAGCCGCAACCAACCGCGACTCTTCTTCTTCCAGATCGCGGCCAACATAGAGTGACAACAACGGCTCAACATTCTTACAGTTCATCGCACCGTCGCTCCTCTCTCTTTTTCAGATATCGTCCGCAATACACTCTGATCTTCTGCCTCGCCGAACTGATCTGAGAGCGGACGGTCGTAGCGCTCGACCTCATGATGTGTGCTACTTCATCCGTACTAAACCCCTCGATATCTCGGAGTAAAATGGCTGCGCGTTCTCTCTCAGGAAGGGTCGCGATGGCTCGCAACATCAGTTCGCGCTCCTGCACGCGAATGAGAGTTTCTTCAGCATCCGCCTGGGTATCAGAGATGACGGAAGCTGCCTCATTGCCGTTGTCCAGCGAGATGAATTGGGTATTGTATTGTTGGCGTTTCCTGGCTATATCGCGGCAGACGTTTAGTGTAATTTGATATACCCAGGCGAAGAACGGCTGATCCTGTTTAAAGCGGCCCAGGTACTTGTACACCCTGAGAAACACTTCCTGCGCAGCATCGCGAGCGTCGGCTTCGTTCCCCAACATCCGCCACGTCATCCGCATTACTCGTTTCTCAGAGTGCTTCATGATCTCTTCAAAAGCCACCATGTCACCGGCGGCAGCGCGCTCAATGAGGCGGGCCAGTGATTCCGGGATTTGAGTCGAAATATTTTCAGGCAACCGTTTTTCAGAAGCGACGGTGAATTCGTGGGCTTCGATTGTTGCCGCTTGACTCATTGACCTCTCACCTATGATCTACTTGCGTCGACAGAAAAACGTTGAGAGTAATTTTGGGCATCGGGGTAAGATTATTGGCAATAGTTTTGAAGTGCCCAATAGCGCTTAAGGTTGAATACGCCGAAGGCGTTCGCTAATTTCAGCCCATGGTTCGAGCGCAGCGAGAACCATGGGTACAAACCAAACAAGCTTGGAACCCTGAAAGGGTTTGCCTTGAGAGAAACCCTTTCAGGGTTAATTTGTTTTTAGGTTACTAACCCAGGGTTGTCGCGCTTCGCGCTCCAACCCTGGGCTGGGGTTAGCGAACGCCTTCGGCGTATTTTCAAACTGAGCCACTACAAAGGGCCCGCTCCATACGTGTAGTTACCGGGTACGCGTAGTTACCGGGTAAGATTCACTTTCGAAATCGCAAAAAGTTCCGTTTTACTCTCCGATCTCACTTACACAAATCCCTGCGCGGCGGTGTTTGGTTAACAGAACACTTCCTCTGCGCGTCTTTCAGGGTTAAGACTTCGTTCAAGAGCACCTCAATATGGGAAGGAGATCAATATGAAGGTCAAAGCACCAGGCTTGCTCGCCCTCATCGTGATAGTCGCCGTTCTTGGGCAGACTTTTGTAACGGCCACGGGCGCGAAGACGATGGAGGAACTGTCCGAATCGGCACGGATCGCCCGACT
>DATNFX010000260.1:0-21222 GCA_035606195.1 Pyrinomonadaceae bacterium | reverse complement strand
GGGTTTGATCGACAAGGCGTACGCCACGACTTTGCGCACTACTATCAACACCGATCGCGCTTCGACAAGTGCGGAAGTGCGTGCCGGACGTCCGGCCGGGTACGAGTCTGATGAAACAACGCACTTCACCGTCGTCGATGCTGAGGGAAACGCGGTTTCTAACACCTACACACTCAATAATTCTTACGGTTCAGCGGCTGTTGCGAAGGGAACAGGATTGCTTCTCAACGACGAGATGGACGACTTCGCCGCCAAGCCAGGCACACCGAATATGTACGGGTTGATCCAGGGCGAACGAAATGCGGTGGCGCCGAAGAAGCGGCCGTTGTCGGCAATGACGCCGACGATCGTGCTGCGCAAGGACGGCACTTTGTGGTTCACGGTTGGAAGTCCGGGTGGACCAACGATCATCAATACCGTGCTTTGCGTCATCACCAACGTCATCGACTACGAGATGAATATCCAACAAGCGATCGACTTCCCGCGCATTCATCACCAGTGGCTGCCGGATGAGCTCGTAGGCGAGCCTTTTGGATTGTCAGGCGACACGCAGCGCGCGCTCACCTCGAGAGGGCACAAGCTCGCCAAGCTGCGCTATCTCGGTGATGCCGAGGGGATCATGATCGAAGAGAAGACCGGCATGCGTTTGGGCGCGACGGATCCACGACGGAGTGATGGACAGGCTGTCGGGTATTGAGAATCCACAGATTACACAGATTGATTAATATAATCTGTGTAATCTGTGGATAGCATATGCAGGAAGACAAACTACTCGCGTGCATCCATTGCGGTTTGTGTCTCGAGGCCTGTCCGACATATGTCATCACGGGCAACGAGAATGATGGGCCACGCGGGCGAATCTATCTCATGCGCGCGGTGGCTGAGGGACGGCTGGAAAATACTTCGAGCGCGTTTGGTACACATATCGATCGCTGTCTCGGCTGTCGCGCGTGCGAACAGGTTTGTCCTGCCGGAGTTGAATACGGTCAACTGTTGGAGGCGAGTCGGGAGGTACTGCTCGATTCGCAACCAAAGTCGGATCTTCCTAACAAGCTTCTACGTTTCGTATTGCGTCACGTCTGGTTATCGCCGGCTCGTCTGCGCTTGTTCTTCACCGCCTCGAGACTATTTCGCGATCTCGGACTAGCACGGCTGTTGTTGAAGTCACGTCTGGCCCGGCTGATCTCACCGCGTGCAGAGTTTGGACTCGCGCTACTCGAGAGCTCGCGCCCGGTGTTTTCCAATAATAAGGAATCAAAGACCGAGGGCACCGGAGGCAAGGTCTTATTGTTCTCGGGCTGCGTCGGAGAAGGACTCTTCGCCAGAGTGAACCGCGCAACCGAGCGCGTGCTTAGCGCAAACAACTTCAACGTCACCACACCATCCGAACAGGTGTGTTGCGGCGCCCTGCATGCGCACGCCGGCGACCTTGAAGGAGCACGCAAGCTTGCCCGCCAAAACTTATCAGCCTTCAACTCCGACGCCCCAATCGTCACAAACGCAGGCGGATGCGGCGCGATGCTCGTCACGTACGCGCATCTCTTCGCCAACGACCCGGAACTCGCCGCGCCTGCTGCAAATTTCAGCGCCCGTGTGCGAGACGTCAGTCAACAACTCGCCACGGTGGAAATGCAGACGGCTCCGGCGCCGGTTGAAAGCCGCGTGACGTACGACACCTCGTGTCATCTCTTGTACGGCCAAGGCAGCGGCGCGGCTTCGGAACGTATGCTGCGCACGGTTGCTGGAGATAATTTCGTCGCGCTGAATGGCACCGAACGATGCTGCGGGGCGGCGGGAATTTACAATCTCATGCAGCCCGAAATGTCGCAGCGTGTGTTGCAGGAGAAACTGGACCACATAAAGTCAACGCACGCTGGTATACTTGCTACCGGCAATCCCGGCTGCCAGATGCACATCGGGGCAGGCGCCTGCCTGTCGCAAATGGAATTGAAAGTCTGCCACCCTATTGAGCTTGTAGACCAGGCATACAGCCGCGCAGGCGTCTATGGAAAATAAAACCCTCAATCAGAAGACACTGATGGTCTTCGCGCCCCTGCTGATACTGACCGGTATCGCAGGGTTCGTGATACCTGCACAGTACAGTCTGACCAGCGGCGCCGCTCCGTACAACCTCTTTCACATCATCTTTGGCTCGATCGGGTTGCTGATCACCATGGCCAATAACGATGCGATGGCGAGTTCGTTTAACCTGGGATTTGGTCTAATCGATTTGTACCAGGTACTGGCAAGTGTCGTCGGTCTGGCTCCGATTCAATACTTTCATTGGACTTATGCTGACGACGTGCTTCACGTCCTCATCGGGTTCGCGCTCGTGATCATCGGGGGCCGCGGATTAACGCGGATTTGGAACCGATCTGCCGCCGATCAGAGTTAGTTTTACATTGCTGTCCTGATCGAGGGCGACGAGATCTGCGCGTTTGCCGGGTTCGATCGTACCGCAATCGTGCTCCAAACCTAGTAACCTAGCGGGGTTTGATGAGGCCATGCGGGCGAGATCTATATAAGACACGCCGAGCGAGTGTAGTAGGCGCACAGCATCGAGCATGCTAATCACACTACCCGCTATACTGCCTGTTGCGTTCGCGGTGCGACCATTCTTTACGGTTATTGTTTCGCCCCAGATCTGATAGTCGCCGTCTCCCTTCCCCGCAGCCGCAATCGCGTCGCTGATCAAACTAATACCGTTCGCTCCTTTAGTCTTCATCAACAAGCGAAGCATGAAGGGATGGATGTGCACACCGTCGGCAATCAGGTCGACAGTCACATCATCGCGCGACAGGCCCCACGCGATTGGACCAGGACTCCGGTGATGCAACGGAGCCATCGCGTTCATGAAGTGTGTCATGTGGTGAGCGCCGGCCGCGCACGCTTCCTCCAGCACCTGTAGATTAGCGCGTGTGTGACCGATGGAGACTACCCACCCGCGTCTCGTTAACTCACGAACAAGATCTATACCGCCGTCGACCTCCGGCGCCATCGTGATCATGCGCACTGCGTTCTCCGGGACCGGCAGCGCATCGAGATCCTTTGGACTGCTATACGTCTTGAAGTATTCAGTGTGCAACGCACCGCATTGTGCCGAGTTAACAAATGGACCTTCGTAATGAATGCCAAGAACACGCGCGCCCGTAGTTTCCGCGCCGTTTATCGCGTGGCCCACCGCGGCACTCACGCTCGCATAATTCTCATCACTTCCGGGAACAAGCGTCGCCAGCCAACCGGTCACACCCTGCGTCGCCAAGTAAGCGGAGACCTGAGTTAAACCATCAGCCGAAGCCTCCATTACATCAACTCCGACCGCTCCATGGATGTGCACGTCAATAAAACCCGGCAGGACGGTCAGTCCACCCAGCGAAAGCGTCTCTGCATCAGCGCTCAGATTCTCACCAACAGAAACAATATGTTCGTCTTCTATAAGAATCATGCCGTCTTCGATGATCCTGTCTTCCAACACAATCCTGGCGTCCCGGAGCAAAAGTTTTCGTGGAGACTTGTTCATGGGCCGTATGATAGTGAAAAATGCAAACTGTGACACGTCTTCTCTTAATTTGCCCGTTACTGATTTGTCTCAGCGCCATCAACGGCAACGCGCAAACGATCAGCCCTGAATGCGCTCCGGGTCAGGAACAACTCAAAGCCGGCGAAGCCGCTGCCACGCAGAACGACTGGGCAGGAGCCGCCATTCGCTACCAGGAAGCAACGCAAGCGGCCCCCTCCTGTGTGGAGGCAATTGTTAATCTCGGGGTTATTTTCAACCGGCTCAATCAACCGGATGAAGCCATCAAGGCATTTCAAAGAGCACTCAAAATCAACCCACAGCTCTTTGCCGCCCACCTCAATCTGGGGATCACTTACTTCCGCAGCGCGCGCTTCGGTGAGGCCAAGGAAGCCCTCGGGAATGCGTTGAAGCTCAACCCCGACCATCTGCAGACCAGGCAGCTACTAGCCCTTACACTGATCGGCATCGAAGACTTCAAAGAAGCGTCAGTCGAGCTGGAAAAACTAATCAAAGTCATGCCGCCGGACGCCGGCACCCTGAAAGCGCTCGGCGAAGTCTACATGAGACTCAAACGATATCCCGACGCAATAACCTCATTCGAAAAATCCTTGCAGCTCGATCCAAAGGCAGCGAAGACTCGTCTACTACTGGGCGAAGCTCTCGACAACTCCGGCCAAACCGATAGTGCGATCCAGGAAATACAGCGCGCCACGCAGGTAGATCCTCAATTGCGTGAAGCTCACTATGCGCTGGGCCACCTGTATCTAAAGCGCAGTAGTTTCGACCTGGCTTTGGCCGAGTTTCAGAAGGAGCTGGAGCTAAATCCTGAGATGTTGCTCGCGAGGTTTCAGATCGGCAAGATCTATTATCAACGCGAGAAGCTTGACGAGGCGATTCCCGAGCTCACCAAAGTCGTCGAAGCAGACAAAACCTTTCGACCGGCAATCGAGTTACTGGCGCAGGCGCGCATGAAACAAGGATCGTTCGACGAAGCGATTGCGTTGCTGGAACGTGCCACGACGTTAGATCCGAAGTGGCCCAACGCATTTGCACTCCTCGGCCGTGCGTACACTCGAGCCGGCAAGCGAGAAGAAGCAAAGAAAGCCTTCGCTACTGCACAGAAGCTGAGCGCCGACGAACGAAAGCGCCTGGAAGACGCCGTCAGCAAGCCCTAAAACAAATCCACAGACTACACAGACTTTATTCTGTGCAATCTGTGGAATCTGTGGATGAATTTTAATTAGAAGCTGAACTTCAACCCAAACTGAATCTGTCGCGGATCTCGCACTGCGACGAACTGCCCAAAGGCGCTACCGCTATTCACCAATGCCTGGATGCTGTTGTATACCGGGTCCGTCGGCAGTCGATCCGGAATCGTCTGGGAAACATCCGTGAAGATGGTCTTGTTAAAGATATTGAAGAACTCTGCGCGGAACTGAAGCTTGTACCGCTCAGTGAAATTGAAGTTCTTCGTCAGGTTAAGATCCGTAAAGAACTGGCTCGGGAAGCGGAAAGGTGAGCGCGGTGAATTTCCGATCTGTCCTGAGAGTGTGTTACGGAATGCAAACGGATTGAAGCCATACGGTATGCCACCGTTCGGATTCACCGGAATATTTTCCGACGGATCGCTCACGATGTCGGGACGCGTACCGCGTGCCGGCACACTCGTAGCACCCTGCACTACACGATTCAACGGCAAACCAGTCTGCGCCGTAGTGATACCGGCAATCTCCCAACCACTCAACAACTGCTTACCAATCCCTGAGCTCGCAAACCCGGAATGGAAGGTAGGCACTTCGTAAACGTAGCTGGCCACGAATACGTGCGTTCGATCGAGACGTGAAACTGCGCGCTCTAATTGCAGGTTCGTACGAATCTGCGGAACGTCGATCGCGTCGCGATCGTTCGTCGCGTCGGTCAGGTTCTTCGAGAAGGTGTAGGCAATCTGTGCCGTAATGCCGCGTGTCGGACGCAGGCGGAACGATGTCAGCAACCCATGGTAACGAGAAGTAGCGCTTGTCTGCCGGTCAGTGATGGCGCCGAAACCTCTGTAGGGTCGCGCTCGGTTTATACAGTTGGCATAACTGTTCCCCGAAGCCAAAGCGGGATCGCAAGTAGCGATACCCTGCGAGGCAGCTACTATTTCCTGCGGCGTCGGCGCGTTGATGTCGACTGGACGGATCAAATGATTACCTGCCGACCCTGCGTAGCCGACTTCAACCAGAGCGTTTCGGAAGAGTTCCTGCTGCCAGGTTAATGACCATTGTTGAATTACCGGCGTCACCCAGGGAGAGGTAGTTGCGTTCAAACCTCCCAAAGGACCGCGAGTGGCGGGATTCGAAGGCGCTGGATTACCGAACGGAATCGGGGCCGCCTGCGTGCCGGTTACGGAATTCGAATTATTAAACGGCGGGGTAGTGAACGAATTCTGCTCGACGATACCGACTAATGCCTGATCGTAATAGACACCGTAACCACCTCTCAATACGCTCTTCGCATTGTTCCATGGATCCCATGCAAAGCCGATGCGTGGCCCGAAGTCGTTTTTATCGTTTTGCTGGACACGACGGCCAAACGGCGAATTGGTTCCGGCATACGCAAAGCCATTCGTGAAGTCGAACGACGAGGTCAGGAAGTTCAGACAGCTTGGAGTGGAACAGGTCGGCGCGTGTGCTGGATTGTACAGTTCAGGCAAGAACGTCGCTAACACGTTGTTGTCATCGATCGGCTGGCGGTAGCGGTAGTAACGCAGACCGTAATCGAGTTGGAAGTTTGGCCTGACTTTCCACGTATCCTGAACGTAGAACTCAGTTCGTCCGAACTTTAAGGCCTCGGTTACATCCTGCTCCGGCTCCGTGTAGCTTGACGCTCGACCGAGCAGAAAATCAGCCAAACCTATACCGGTTCCCGCCGTGTTGCGGGTTTGTATTCCAGTGAATCCGTAGCGACCCTGCGTCAGGCTGGCAGCATTTTCGTTCTTCGATTCCCAACTCATGTCAAACCCTGTCTTGACAGTGTGATTGCCATAAATCAGGGTCAGGTTATCTTTGGGATTCCAGTTCTTATACCGCACCGAGACCAATTGTGGAGAACCAATCGTTGGCTGGCCGGTAACGTCGAGTACCGGCGGCAAGTCGGAATTGTTTTGCGGGAACAGTTCATTGTTAGGGACGGGGAAGTCGCTGTTGTAACGACCCACCAGGGCGTCCGTGATCTTGTTTCCTGAAAAAGTAAAGCTGAACTCATTGACAACCTTTGCTCCGAAACTACTGGTCAAACTGATGGCCAGCACGTCACCGGGAACAGTCGTGTCTGTAGTCCCAACATCAGGGATGGTCAGGCCAAAAAAGAGACCGCCAAACTCCCGAGTCTGAGAAAGGTCGCGTGTGTACCGTCCCGTGAGTCGTTGCGTCGACGAGAAGTTATGATCGATACGCACGGTCTCCTGACGAGTGTTTTGAATCGAAGGTGTCGTAACGGCAAAACGATTCGCCGCACGAGCAGTATTTATCGCAGGGACATTGGGCAGTGGATAAAGCGCAAGAATAGCCTTTGCCGTTTGGTTAATCCGAGCGTCGGGAATCGTGTTGTTGGTAAATTGCACCGTGGGGTTCAGCGGATCGAATATGGCGACGTTACCGGCTTCCGAGAAATTACCCTGGCGCTCGAGCAAGCTCGGCACTGTGATCGGGGCAATGTTACTGGGAGCCTTGATGATGCGTCTCCACTCTTCTGACCAAAAGAAAAATGTCTTTTCTCGCTTCTCGTTATAAAGGCCGGGAATAAAAACCGGTCCACTTACGAGATAACCAAAGTTGTTGTAGCGTACCTTCGGGCGCGGCACACGCTCATCACCCACGGCATTCAGACCTGACTTAACATTCTGATCGTTGGGACCAAACGTACCCGCGGCGTTGTTCAAGAAGCTGTTGGCATTCAGTCTGTCGTTTCGCAGGAACTCATAGAAGCCGCCATGAAAATCCTGACCACCGCCCCTCGTGATGAGGTTTACGACGCCGCCACCGGACTTGCCGAACTCAGCGGTTGGAACTGAAGTGATTACGCGAAACTCCTGAATCGAGTCGACCGTCGGAACCGCAAGCAACGTGATGCCCGAACCAATGTCTGTATTGCTGGCGCCGTCGACAAGGAAGTTGATCGAGTTACGGCGCGTACCGTTGACTGAGAAGTCGACAGTGTTTGTTAAGCCGATACCGATTTCGGAAGTGCCGCTGCCCGTCACGCCGGGGACGAGTGTCAGAAGTTGCATGAAGTTGCGATTGTTGAGTGGGAGCTCAACCACGCGACGATTCTCCACGACGTCGCCGACTGTAGGGCTGGTTTGAAGCAAAGGAGCTTCCGCAGTCACAGTGATCGATTCAGTGATCGCACCCGTTTCGAGCGGGATATTGATGGTCTTCCGATCGTTAACATTCAGTTCGAGAGCCCTACTCAGATATTCCTTGAATCCCTGAGCTTTGACTGATAAGTCGTATGTGCCGGGTTGGATCTGAGTGATGGTGTAGCCACCGCTATCGTTGGATTGGACTGTGCGAACTTCGCCGGTTTTAGTATTCGTTAGGGTTATGGCCGCGTTCAATACGACCGCCCCGTTTGGATCGTTAACCTGCCCATCAATTCGCGCAGTAACATCCTGCGCAAAGGTATTAGTGGCAAATGCCGTCAGGATTAAGATCACAATGCAAAGTAGATTTTTATTCATATGCTCCTCGCGCACGTATTGGTTGGATCGGCGTGCTGCCGAAACATGGAATGGCTTAACTGCCCACCTGGAAGAATAGTTGAATTGGCAAAATAGAATTGCTGGAAACCGTCCATGAACTTATACACCGGCTCCCGCGGATAAACAAGATCTGACATCCACAAATTACACAGATTATCCTATAGATTCTGTGTGATCTGTGGATTAAAAGGCAGCGCGGCGGATGCGCTCCAGGTACGCGCCGTCCGGGTTTAGCTCGCTGGGTCGAGCTGTAAAGTCGTAAGAAAACAAAATGAAGCCCTCGGCCTTCAACGATCGCGCAACGTTGATCTTTTCGACCGCAGAATCGGATGGTATCCGGTACGCGCCGATGCCAGCCCACACACGCCGGTTCGCAGCTTGCGCCGTGCTGGTCGCTACTTCGATCTGTTTCTGAAACACTGCGGTGTCCGTTGAGTACGCCATCGGGCACGCGACATCCAAAATTCCCATCTGCAACCAACGCCGCCAGTCCTGAAACCTTCGCGTGTAGGCATTCTCATCGTTGGCGAAGACGGCAGCCGATACCACCACATCCGGACGTCGCTTCTTCACCGCCTTGTAGATCCGCTCGACAAGCGTTGTCACCTGTAGACGTTGAAAGTCGGCAAACTTCGCCCAGAATAGCTCAGTTGCGGCGAGCTTGTTCGACTTCAGCGAACGCTTCAGTTCTGCACGCTCTTCATTGCTCAACTGCGGCTCCAGCCATTTGCGAAACTTCTCCAGCGATGTGCGGCTGTAATCAAAATCGGGACTCGCGTAACGAACGTAGTCGAAGTGCAAGCCGTCAACCGGATAATGCTTCAGCACGTCCATCCAGATGTTGTAGATGTGATCGCGCACTTTCGGATTAGCCGGGCCGGTGTAAACGCCTTCCAACTCGCCGCGATTCGCCTTCGACCATTCCACGATCTTCTGACGAAACGCGGGATCGCGTGGCGACATAGCGTAGAGCTCGCCCGCAACTGCCCTGGGCACAGCCAGCCACTCAGGATGTTTGTTGTAAACGTGCGCGGGATCTGACGGCAGTGCGTCCAGGTTGGCGAGCAGGCTCGTGTTTAGCCAGGCATGAAGTTTCAGTCCGCGTTTGTGTGCTTCGGCAAGTGTGAGTGCGAGTGGATCGAATGACAGTGGCTGGTCCTTCAACTCACTCGCACGCGGTTCGACTCTCGAGTTGTAATAAGCGTCGCCGCGACCGCGAATCTGGACAATCAACGTATTGAAGCCGTTATCCGCGGCAGCATTGACTAGTTGATGGATCTTCTCCGGCGAAGTCAGCGTCGTGCGAACGACCCAGAGCGCGCGTATCTCATCGCTGTGCACTCTCTGTGTCTCTGTGGTTTGTGGTGTTTGAGAAAAAGTCACCACAGAGCCACAGAGAACAGAGAGAACGCACAGAGAAAGCCGAAGTAGGAGTTTCATTCTTAATGCCTTGCACGAAGCCTGCGGAGCAGGAGTTTCATTCTTAACGCCTTGCACGAAGCCTGCGGAGCAGGAGTTTCATTCTTAACGCCTTGCACGAAGCCTGCGAAGCAGGCGGAAGCATAAAGCCTGGGGCGCAAGCCCCAGGAACAAATCAAAAAACCGATTCAAGCCCGCGAAGCGGGCGACAGCGCTGCCGCCCGTTTCACGGGCTGCATTTTTTGTTCCTGTGATCCTGGGCTTACGCCCCAGGCTTTATGCTTCCGCCTGCTTCGCAGGCTCAGATCACATTTTCTTCTCAGTACTGATAACGCAACGAGAACTGCACACTGCGTGGCGCATACTGCGTTGCCGTTCCCGTGATCGCGGCGAAATTCAAATTTGCGATGTCGAGGCTGACCGGAAAACCGTACTGCACGTGATTGAACGCATTGAATAAATCGGCGCGCAGTGTCAGCTTGTGTCCTTCCCACGGCATCGGGAACGCTTTCGCGAATCCGATATCTACAGTCTTAACTCCATCTCCAAAAAACGTATTACGTCCCAGCAGGATCGGAGTCGTTCCGACATCGGTGACATTCAACGTTCGAAACGCTGACGCAGGTAGTAACTGCCGGGAGTTTGCAGGGTTGCTGATACTGCGACCCAAAACGGAGGGGTCGAGCAGGATTGGTCTGAATTCACTAAAACTATCAAAGTTTAGATCTCGCGCGGCCGTAGTAACCGAGAACGGCGTCCCCTTCGAGAGTTTCACCACAGTTGAGATCTGCCAGCCACCAAGCGTCTGTCCCAGGAATCCACGTTGGTCTCTGAACCAGGGCGTGCGATACGTTCCATAGAAGGTGAAACGATGCGGCGTATGGAACCGAGAGAGTCCCCGTGCATCGCGAGTACCATTGCCGGTTTGATTTGAATCACCAGCACCGACGAAAGTAGCTTCCGACGTCGTATCGATCGCTTTGCTGAAAGTGTACGCAGCCTGGAAGTTGATGTTGTGACTCAAACGCTTGGTCCATTCAACCTGAAGCGCGTTGTAGTAACTCCACGAGCCGTTCGAAACGGCGGTGTTGGTTGTAAAGCGACCATCCGGACGGCGCTCGTTAGTACGCGGAACAAGCAGACTATATTCAAGTGGCGCCAGCGGAACGGCGACTGGACATGTTGCCGAAACCGCGATTCCTGGCAAGCCAGTGCCGGCACAAAGTATGTTGGCGGCGGGTCGAAGAACCTGACCGCGAACATCCACGCCACGCGGATCCCCCGCGGTGCGCTGCGCTGCTGTATAAAGGACCGAGGGTGCATTGTTCGGATGATTGGCGACAAGCACACCGGCCGGATCGTTCAGAGGAAGATTCACGAGGGAGTAGCGAAGCAGTCCGACGCCGCGGTTGCCGGTGTAACTCATTCGCAAAGCGGAGTTGAAAGGCATTTGTCTCTCAATACTCAGATTCCACTGTTGCGTGTACGGCATTTCGAGTCCCGGATCGATCAAGTTTTCCGCATGTCGCGCAGTTTGAGGACCAGGGACAAAGACAAAGCCGTTGGTCGGATCCGTTAGGTTGTTTGGATTGAAAACCGAACTGAGATTGCCGGACTGGCTGTACATAAACGCGTTGGGCGGATTGAATCGCACTGCAGCGCCGGTTTGTGAGAACACTGATTGAAATATGCGACCATGGTAGATGCCATATCCGCCGCGTATCGACGAATCACCTACTGGCCCAAAGAGCGTCTTCAAAAATCCGCTCTCAAAATCAGGACTCCACGCAAACCCAACACGAGGCTCGATGTTGTCTTTGTCAGACCCGTAGATGTAGTCGAGGCGGTTCCCAATTTCGTTCGGCGCCGAGACGTATTCGTAGCGAGCACCGAGGTTCAGCGTCAAATTCGGTCGTGGTTTCCAATTGTCTTCGCCGTAGAAGTTTGACTCGTTGATGCGGTTCTCGAGGAAGAATGGTCCATAGCCCTTGGTGAATGAGCCAACGCAGCCATTAAGAAAAGCATTAAAGCCATTGCCGTAGTTGACGTTGTTGCAAAGCACCGAAGCTGTCGCACTGAAGCTCCACGATCCGCGCGAGTTGCTGTCCGCAAGATCGTTGAGGGCTTGACGTCGAATGTCTGTGCCGAATTTGAAGGAGTGGTTGGAACCAAACAGCGTGGACAGGTTGTAAACGAATTGATGATCCGTTTGGTAACGCTGAATCGGGAAATTTCCCGCGTTGCCGATGGTCGACTGCGTCGTGACGGGAGCAGTGTTAGTAAACCGAACGATTGGCGTGTCGTTCCCGTCAGCTATGTTAACTAGCGTGGTGCGCAATCCCAGTCCATAACGAAACTCACCAACCGTCGTCGTCGAATATAGATGGGTCCAGGTGAGACCGAAGTTTTGCTGCTTGTGATTCTGGTCTGCGCGTTCACCGGGAATAATGTCTTCCGCCGCAAACCGCTGACGCGTGTACTGCCAGCGAGCCGTGAACGTATCTGACTCCATCGGGTTCCAGTCCAGGCGGCCTGAATAGTCGCGCGCCGGAAAGTTAAAACCCTGCACGGTGCGAAACACGCGCGGACCCGACGCTGGATCATTCGGAATCGCATTCGCAAACCGGTCGATAATGTTCTGAATGAACGCCCGATTAGCCGGCGTGTCGTTCGCGGGCGTCTGCTTGAACCAATTTGCAGGATTGCGCTCGGCGAGAGTAAACACATCGCGGTTGAAGTTATTGGCGCCTGTATTTTCCGTATGGTCGAAACTGATAAACGCAAATAGATGGTTCTGCAGTATGGGGAAGCCGGAAGTAAAGCCAAACTGATTTCGACGATTGACTCCCTTCTTCACGCCCGGAGAGACGATGTTATTCGTTGCGTTCAGGGCACTGTCGTTGTGATACCAGTAAACGTCGCCGTTCAGTCTGTTCGTGCCTGACTTGGTTTGGACCAGCACCACCGCACCATAGCCGCGACCAAACTCGGCGGTGAAGTTGTTTGTAATGACCTGAAACTCCTTGATGGTCGAGAGCGACGCTCCCTGGCGATTCTGATTCTCGGAAGAGTCGTCGTTATTCACTCCATTGATCTGGAACGTAGCGCCACGTGTGCCGGTGCCGTTGAAATTAACGGAAGAACCGGATGAGGCGGTGGGATTGTTCTGCCCCGACGTTGGGTTCTCCTGAAATCCGGTGAACGTTTCCGCGAGTGTCAGAAAACTTCCCTGATTGAATGTCGGTTTGTCCGCAATTTCCTGCGCGTTCAGTGAGCCCTTGATCTCAGCATTTGTCGTGTTGATGGGCGCCGCCTCGGAAGTTACCACTACAGCTTCCGTAACAGCACTTGGACTCAACTCAAAGTTCACCACGAGCGTTTGGTTCAAACCAAGCTCAATGTTTTCCTGCGTCACCTTGCTGAACCCTGGGCCAGTCGCAGTGATTGTGTAACGACCGAGCGGCATGAACGGCGCCGAGTAACCGCCTTCGCTGCCCGTTTTCAGCGTGCGCTCCTGGCCCGTCTCCATGTTGCGGATGACGACGTCGGCTCCGGGAACGACTGCGCCTTTTGAATCGCTCACGGTGCCGCGCAGCGTTCCGGTAACGGTCTGCGCAGTTGCGATCTTTGGCAAGAAAATGAGAGTCAGAACTAATCCGAGCAAGCAGATCGGATAATTTGTTTTAGGGCTCCACATATCTCCTCCTGTGTGAGTAAGGTCGTTATCCACAGATTATTGATAACCTGGGCCACGAAGAGCGACACCGGGGCGCGCTGATGTCATTTGATCGTTCTCGAGCACAGGCGCGCCGTTCACAATCACGTAACTGATCCCGAGCGGAAACTGGTGTGGCTTGTCGAAAGTTGCGCGATCGACGATCGTCTTCTCGTCAAAGATGACAAGGTCAGCCGCAAAGCCTTCGCGAATCAAGCCGCGATCGCGGAAGCCGAATGTCTGCGCCGGCAATGAAGTCATTTTCCTGATTGCATCCTCGAGCGAGATCAACTTCAACTCGCGGACGTACAGCCCGAGCACGCGCGCGTTGTTACCGTAACCACGCGGATGCGGCACGCTCTCGTCGATCTGTCGCACACCACTATCCGACGCGATCATGGTGAACGGCTCCTGCATGATCCGTTTCACGTCTTCTTCACCCATGCCGTGATAGATCATTGCGGCGCCGCCCGCTTCGTACATCTCGAGCATCTGTTCGATCTGGCTTTTGACGTCGCTCTTGTTCTTTACCTGCCTGGTAATCTCGGCAATCGATTTGCCGTTGAAGGATTTGTCTGGACCATACGACGCAACGACGGCGAACGAGTAGTCCTTGAAACCACTTCGCTTCAAGGCATCCTTTGTATCGTTGATCGCACGCTCGCGCGTGTCTTTATCGGCGAGTCTCTTCTTCGCTTCTTCCAGACCACCGGCGCGCAACCATGACGGCAGGCGCGACTCGAGCGAGGTGGAACTGGCGGTATACGCGTATTGGTCGACCGTTACGGAGAGACCACGCGCGCGCGCGTCGCGTACAAGTCCCAGCGTCATCGGGCTCTGGCCCCACAATTTCTTGTTACTGATCTTGAAGTGAGAAATCTCGACCGGAAGTCCGGCCTGTTCGCCGATCTGAATACTTTCTCGAATCGCATCCGCAACCTTGTCGCCCTCGTTGCGCATGTGTGTCGCGTAGAGACCGCCGTAGCGTGCCGCAACTTTAGCGAGCGACACGATCTCGTCAGTCTTCGCGTACGTTCCGGGAACGTAAATCAAACCAGTCGAGAGACCAACAGCGCCGTCTTTCATTCCCTGCTCGACGACGCTCTCCATCTGTTTCACTTCTTCCGGCGTCGGCTCGCGATCGCCGAGTCCCATGACCTTGCGACGAACGGAACCGTGTGCGATCAGAGTTGCAAGATTTACCGCGAGGGGTTTGTCTTTGATGCGTCCGAGAAACTCTCTCACTTCGGTCGTCGATGACCCACAATTTCCGGTGACGAGTGTCGTCACACCCATCCGCACGAAGTTGTCTGCGGCGGGCTGGCTGTAGATCGATTCGACGTGTGTGTGAACGTCGATAAATCCGGGAGCAAGTATTTGTCCTCGAGCGTCGATGGTCCTGCCTGCAGTCTCTGATCCTAAACGACCGATGCGCGCGATGCGACCATCTCTAATCGCGACGTCGGCCCTGAACCATGGGTTGCCGGAACCGTCGACGATGCGTGCATTGGTGATTAGAAGATCGTAGGGAGGAGCGGACGCTTCGGCGTTGACGCGCACTCGCGTAAACAGGAAAACGCCGAGAGCGAGCGCAGTCAACAGCACTGCTGCAGACTTAAGGAAGAGACTCGTTTTCACGCTGCCAGTTTGGTCCGTAGCTTCTGAGTTTTGTTGCCTGGTACGAAGTGCCGGGATTATAGGCGGTCAGGTGGGATAATAATAGCTAAATGTTCTTATCACTTTGATAATAATCTCTGATACTTCAAGTCAGCGAGAAGACTCTAAAAACCTTGACGCAAAATTGCGGAGCGATATACTGCCGCCATCGCAAACTAAATCTTGTTCCGGGTTTGCGGTAGACCCGGGTTACTCCTTCCGACACCGCCTGGCAAGCGGTTTACGCTCAGTTGTTTTCCTCTCTTCGTTAACAACTTAATAAGGAGGTCTCTCCATGTCGCGTTCCAACCAATTACATTTACTCGTGGTGGTTTTGGTGGCTGTCTGCTGTCCGCTTACGACATCCGCACAAACCAGCACATCTCGAATCACCGGCCGCGTCGTTGACGCGAAGCAGGCATCAGTTCCCGGCGCAACCGTCACAATTACAAACGAGGCCACGGGCGTCTCACATACACAGACGACCACAGATGCAGGCGTTTATGCTTTCGAAGCTCTTCCTGTCGGCGACTATGCGGTCACGGTTGAACTGACTGGTTTCAAGAAATTTTTGAAGACCGGGAACCACCTCGAGGTAAACACCCCATTGAATCTCGACGTCAATTTGGAAGTGGGGCAAGTCAGTGAAACCGTAACCGTGCAAGGTGGTGTGGAACAACTGCAAACAGCAAACGCCACTCTTGGAAACGTGGTGGAGCAGAAGGCGATCGAGACCTTGCCGCTAAATGGTCGCAATCCGCTCACGTTGTTGTTGCTCGAACCCGGCGTGGTACAGCGCTCTTTTGGCGGCGCCGGCTCTGGGGTACATGTGAACGGATCGAGAGATCGCGCATACAACGTCACCATTGATGGCATCGAAGCAAATGAATCGAGTGTGCCCAACCCGGTATCGAATCTTTATCGCATTAACCCTGACAACGTGCAGGAATTTAAAGTGACCACCAATAATGCGACCGCCGAGGAAGGTCGGAACAGCGGCGCTTCTATTTCGATTGCCACTCGCAGCGGAACCAGCGATTTCCACGGCACAGTTTTCGGTTTCTACCGTAACGATGCTTTGAACGCAAACGAGTGGTTTGCCAACGCCCAAAAGACTCCCAAGCCAGTTATCAGAATGGGCCAATACGGATTTGAATTGGGAGGTCCGATTAAGAAAAACAAGACTTTCTTTTTCGGAAGCTGGCAGTACAACCGTGTCGACTTCACCCAACCGATCGATCAGACTTTTGGTATTCCCATCGTCTACACTCCGCTTGCGCGTGCTGGAATCTTCCGGTACTTCGTGCCTGATCCAGATCACGAGCTTAGGATCGCAGGCAGCGCCCCCATACTTCGCAATTCGCCGTTGTTGGTGGATCCGAATACCGGTGCCCTGCGTGTTCCTCTTTGTGCAACTCCAACCAGTGTCGGTTGTGTTCGCACGTACGACACGAGGCCGGGCGGTGGCAATAACAACCCTACCGGAACAGCCAAACCGCTCGATCCAGCAGTCGCAAACCTTCTCAAGTTGTTCCCGCTTCCCAACAACTTCACCTCCGGTGACGGACTGAATACGGCTACATTCCTCTGGAATCCGCCAACGGCAATCCGCGGACCCGCAATCAACGTCCGCGTGGATCATAATTTCAATGAGAAGAACAGTGTGTTTGCCCGTTACCTTTGGTCTGACTACAACACGCTGAAAGGTGATCCACTTAATGGGCGCCCGCAGGTTTATCCGGACAATCCCGCGCTGGGTGAAGTGTTTCGTCGCACTTCGAATCTGGCGATAGGTTGGCGTCGAGTTATTTCGCCACGAATCGTTAATGAATTAACAATGGGATACGGCCGCTTTGGTTTTTTATTCACCCAGGGCGAAGCGAATCCCCTGTGGCCTGATGTGCCACCATATGACTTCACCAGCCTTAGTGAGCCATATATCAACACTCCGCGCACGGCGCGTTGGGTTACGACGCCGCAGATCCTGGATAACTTGAGCCTCGTTCATGGTGCACACGTGTTTCGCGGCGGTATCAATTTCAGGTTCTACCGCCATGTCGATCAGCGCGGTCAACCCGGAGGCATCAACGTCACACCTTCAGTAACATTCTCGCAAGCGAATAGAAACCCCTTCACTTCGGACGGATTCACAGCGGCTCAGAATATCAACGCTTCAAACGATGCAGGCACCCTGGGCAATCTGATTAATACTCTCTACGGTTTGCCCGCGCGCATTTCGCAAACGTTTATCTCCAATTTGAAAGACGACGCATTCCTGCCTTTCAAAACCGGCGACAGCGTTACGCTGTATGCTGAAAAACATAACCTGGACCAATACAACCTGTTCTTCCAGGATGAATGGAAGATCAAATCCAATCTCACGCTGAACTATGGCGCTCGCTGGGAAATCAATCCGCCTGCGAACACATCACCTCAGGAGAATGTGTTTGTCGCCACTAGTCCGATAGCCGCAAGTAGCGCCGTTACTTTCGCGCCTGCGAAACACTGGTACGAGGGTGACTTCACATGGGCTATCGGCCCGCGGTTCGGTCTGGCCTACAGCCCTGATTACAAATCGGGCTTCCTGAAAACCTTGTTTGGGAGTAACGGCCAGAGTGTGATCCGGTTGGGGTATGGACTTGCCTTTGACACTATCTCGTCATTTCAGGTCACTGCGGCAGCGGGACGAACTCCGGGGCTGGTCCAAACCTGCACGACTACTTTTCCATTCACCACCATCACCCCCCAGGGATGTGTAAATGTCCCTGGTATTGCTGACAAAACAGTAGCTGGTGGGTTTCCGACTTTGTTGCCGCCACCATCAGCGAAACCTTCTACCTTCTTTACGCTCGTACCGCAACCTCGAGGCAATGCACAGCCGATCACCGTCTTTGCTCCGAAGATGCAACTGCCGACAGTTCACGAGTGGAATTTTGGTATTCAACGAGAACTGCCGGGCGGATTTGTAATGCAAGCCTCCTACATCGGGCGTCGCGGCGAACACTTGTTCATGGCCTACGACATAAACCAAATCAAGGTAGAACCAATTTTGGATTCGTTTCTAAAGTTGCAGGCGAACAATCGTGCTACCAACTGTCTGCCAAGTGGTGCGAATCGCGACAATACGAAACCGCCTTGCGTTCCGGTGTTTACGACAGGGCAGATTCCAATGCTCGCACCCGGCACGGGCATTAACGCTGCCTTTGTTAATTCGACCACTACACAAGGAGAACTGAACACCAACAACATCGGCGGTACGGCCCGAAGGATTGAAGACACTACGTTGTTTTTCAAGCTGCGACCAAATCAGCAGTTCAGTGTGATTACTTATTTGGACAACAGCGGCGACTCGAATTATCACGCGGCGCAGTTTACGTTGCGGCGCCGCTTCAGCAGCGGTTTGGGGATAAGCATGGCTTACACCTTCGGGAAGTCGATCGACAACCAATCAGTGGATCCGGTGGGTGCTTCTTCCGGAGGCGGTTTGTCGACGACTAATTCACGCACGCCAAATGATATCCGTGACTTCCGGCAAGAACGAGCTCGTTCTGACTTTGACCGGACTCACGCATTCACCGGCGCCACTGTTTGGGAAGTCCCACTCGGACGCGGGAAAAGGTTTTTTGGTTCATCGCACGGTATTGTGAATCAAATAATCGGCGGTTGGACCATCAACTCTATATTTACTGTCATGAGCGGGGAACCATTTGCCGTTCGCAGCGGCTCGTTCACTGCCAACGGAAGTCATGAATCACGCGCAGGTGTGCAGATACCAATCAAGCCGGAGTTACAGGAACTGCCGGGTCAAACATTCGCTGGGCCGGTTTTATTTAAGCCGGTAACGTTGACCACCTGTGGTGTCGATCTTTCCCAACCGTTTTGCCTCCCGGCACCAGGCCAGGAAGGTGCAGGCAGGAACATCTTTACGGCGCCGAGGTACTGGAATGCAGATCTCGGGTTTATCAAGACGTTTGCATTCAACGAGCGTGTGAAGCTGCAATTTAGAACAGAGATGTTCAATGCTTTCAACCACGCTAACTTTGACAACCCGCGCGACGCTTCCGTCGGTTCGCCGAGTATTCAGTCGAGCGTGTTTGCACAGACTTGCTGCGCTGCGGTGGCGCCACCATCGACACAGACGATCGTGCAGACAGGTGAAGCTGCGAGAGTGATTCAGTTTGCGCTGAAGTTGCAGTTCTAGGAAAAGACAATCCACAGATTACACAGAAACAATCTGTGTAATCTGTGGATGAAGGCTTAGAAGCTCAGCTTGCCTGAGACCTGGATGCGACGCGCGTTGTTGGTAACCGAATCGTTGATGCGTCCGAAGATCGTCGAGGTGAAGACGGCGGTCGGATTGTCGAACGACGGGTTGTTCAAAACATTGCGGGCATCCACACGCAGATCGAATCCGACACGCTCAGTAATTCTGAATCTCTTCGAGAGCGAAGAATCCCACTGGAAGTAGTGCGGAGCGAGGAAGAAATTGCGTCCCGTATTTCCGATGGACCCCGTTGCCGGCTGGCTGAACTTGCTACGGTCGTCGGTGTCGAACCAGAAGTTTCGACCACCCTCGAGAACGAGGCTGCCAATATTTCTGCTGCAGTCATTGCAGTTTGCAGTTGATTGGACGACGTTGCTGAGGGTGTTGATTCCCGAATAGACAGTAAATGGTCTACCTGACGTCCACAGCACTGTTCCCGCCATCTGCCAGCCACCAATAATGTGGTCCAGAACCGACGGAATGCCGGAAAGGAACTGCTTGCCCTTGCCGAACGGCAGCTCGTAAGTGTACGTCCCCTGGAAAACATGTCGCCGATCGAAGTCGGACCAGGTGTAGTTGAGACTTCGATCTCGCAGATCAAACGGCGTACTCGAAGCCGATTGGACCGAACCTGTCGAGACCGTGCTCAGCGACGGATCCCACGAGCGATTGTCCTTCGACTTAGACAGGGTGTAACCGAACTGATATCCGAGTCCCTTACTGATTCTTCGCTTGAAGATTAGTTGCAGGCCATCGTACCTGGAGTAATCGCTACTATCGAAGACGTTCAAACCACCCGAAAACTGCGGGAACGGCTGGAACAGGAATGGATTTTTAACTGTGCTGCCGATGAGCTGTCCACCGGTCGCAGTGCAAATCCCGGCGTTCACATCAGCCGTCTGGCATAACCGCTGAGACGTCAGCAACGCCGCAGTCGCCGCGTTTCCCAGACTGATCGTGTTGGTTGTTACTACGCTTCTGAATGTCGCAGTGCCGGCGTTGTTATTAGGATTACCTGTGTACAGCAGATTGATCAGAGCCGGAAAAACCGTCGTGTTGTTGGCGCCGTGCGCACGGATATCGTCGCGTACCAAATCAAACGCTTCGGCAAAGCTTTGATTCACTCCAGGTACGCGCGCGAAGATATCCACCTGGTTCACATTGTAGCCACCCAGCAGGTGCACTCCATGCTTTCCAATGTAGTTAACTTCGATGACGTTGTTTCGGATTTCGCGCTGGAAGCTGAATGACCACTCGTGAATCTGGGGGAACTGCAAATCCGGATCGAGCACGCTGAGGGAACCCGTGCTGAATGGCGGCGGCTGTCGTAGCGCCGTTGGAGTTTGTGTCGGCGCGAGGGCGGCGATGACTGGTCCAACGTTACGGAACAACCCGCCCGCTTGTCCGAAAGCCGAATTGCTCGGACCCGTGTTATTGCCGGGCGTGCTTTGGTAGATCGACGAGCCAAAAAGGAATGTGGCGATGCGATCAGACGCCATGCGGTAGTTTCCGCGAATCGAGGTCTTGCCACTCTTGAACGGATCCCACGCAAAGCCGACCGACGGAAGCAGCTTGTTGAGATCGCTGCTATAGATATCGCCTTCCACCCACTTCAACGTGTTCGACGGTGCGGCTCCAAGCTTCACCGGCTGATCGGGAATCAGGCTTGGTCTATCGCCGGCGACTCTCGGCGAGAGCTTCGCTTCCCAACGAACTCCGAGATCCAAAACCAGGTTCGAACGGAGACGCCAGTTGTCCTGGAAGTAGAAATCCAGTTCCGGATATGTCACCTGGTTCAACCAACGGCTTCCCGCTGGAGCAAACGCTTCTCCTTCAGAGACAAACGCTCTCGAAACGCTGTTCACTTTTCCGAGTTGATCTCTGATCGTGTTTTGCAACCGCGT
>DATNFX010000259.1:0-5875 GCA_035606195.1 Pyrinomonadaceae bacterium | reverse complement strand
GTTTGGGACAGCAGCGTTTTTCGCGGCCTCAAAAAACGTCCCGAAGAATGAGAGCAAAGCAGTGCAGAGATATGCGATCCAGATATCCTCGGGTCGCCGGACCAGTAGGAAACCGAGTGCTACAACAACGCGCAGTAAATCGGTGGCAATCATCACCGTTCGGCGCGACCAGCGATCGACGAAGGCGCCGGCGAGGGGAGCAAAGAGCGTGAATGGCGCCAGCCGCGCGAGCAGCACGATCGTGGTTGCTTCAGGATCTGCATTCGAGAACACACGCACCAATCCCAGCGCGGCAATAAAGTTGAACCAATTGCCAAGCTCAGAGATGACCTGCCCGATCCACAATCGCCGGAAAGGGCGATTGCGTCGCAAGAGCTGGGTATAGGTGAGTGAGTCGATCATGATTATTGCCAATTGCCGATTGCCAATTGCCGATTTTCGATTCTTTTCAATTGGAAATCGGCAATCGGAAATTGGCAATGAAAAGAGCCGCCCAATTCCATCAGGCGGCTCGCGATCTGCATCGTTCTCTTCGAACGTCATCCTCCTACAAATCGCGGCGGCCTTTTTTCAAGAAATGCCTGGACGCCTTCAACAAAATCCTTGGTCTTACCTGAGTCAATCTGCGTCCGGCGCTCTAAATCCAGTTGACTGCGCATGTCGTTCGCGGCGCTTGCATCAAGTAGCTTCTTGATCTCGCCGATCGCAGCCGTCGGTGCCTGGGCCAGCTTTTCTGCCATGGCCATCACCGTGCTCATTAATTCGTTGTCCGGTATCACCGAATTGATCATCCCCATCTTGGCGGCGGCCAGCGCACTGACCAGTTCGCCTGTGAATAACAACTCTGTTGCTCGTTTCCATCCTACGAGTCGCGGTAGCATAAAAGTTCCACCGCAGTCAGGTGTCAACCCGATTTTAATAAATGCCTGATTGAACCTTGCGCTTTCTGCAGCAATCACCAGATCACATGCTAACGCGAGATTGCAGCCTCCGCCGGACGCAACACCGTTAACGGCAGCGATAAAAGGTACCGGTGTTTGCCGAATCAGTAGAATGGCGTCATTCAGAAGTCGCAACGGCTCGTCGAAGAAAGCCTCAGAACGCCCGTCTGTCTGTGCGATCTCCTGCATTTCACGCAAATCTCCCCCTGCGCAAAATGCACGGCCCGCGCCCGTGAGCACGATCGCTCTCGCGCCACCCTCGAGCGCCTCGGATACGGCGGCTTTGAAGTCACGCGCGACCTGCACGTTGAGAGCGTTCAGGCGATCCGGTCTGTTCAATGTCAGGACGGCGACCGCACCGCGCATGTCGAGTTGTATGGTTTCGTGGCTCATTCAGATCGCCGTCAGCTTGTTTTAGAGCATTCTTTGCCGCTATTCGCGTAGACTATTCCCGCGTCGCAAAAATTCCCGATTTGTTGTTAGGGTCTACAGCCCGAGCTAGCTCTTCACAACTCCGGCCTGAATTTCTCAGGTTCGCTGTTGCGCACGACTCGCGCTAAAACAATCGCTGCATAAGACCGGCCTGCCCGTCGAAGGTTTGAACGGTACCGAATCGTTCTTGCCACACTGGTCGCAGGTGATCTCGAATCTCTGACGTTCACCTCCTCCTCCTTGTCCTTTGGCGCCGCCGAAGTTTGCTCGCCGTGCGTCGCGGCAGGGCTTACATCGCTTCGGGTGAGTTAAGTTACGTTCCCTGTAATACTCCTGTTCTCGTTCCGTAAACATGAACGGAGTACTGCACTCCGAACACGTGATTTCAAGGTCTGGCATCGCGGTTTCTCCACGAAAGTGAAATCAAGAGGACGTTCACTTTCTTGCTCTTCGGAGCGCTGGCGTTGCGTTTCTTTCAACCACAATGTGGACCGAAAGCGCTGTTTTATTTATAAACGCACGCCGAAAAGCTGGCGTCCCGACGGTTAGTTGGCCTGAGTGTACTCCAGCAATGCACTCTATTCAATTTTTTTTACAAACTTTCAGGAAGACTGTTGCAGAAGATCTCCAGAAACTACCTCGCTGTGGCATGTACGCAACAGCACATAACGGATATATTCGTAAATTCCAGGCATTTTATCGGCACGTTGGTTGCTCTTTCACTTAGCGAAGCATGAATCGAGAGCTTGTATAAGGATCCCGACATTTGATCAATCAGACCACGTTGGGCAGTGCTGTAGAAACTCACGGTATTGGTCTACACACTGCTGTTCCAGTTCACGTTCGTCTCGTCCCCGCTCCGCCTGACACGGGATACGTGTTTCGCCGCACCGATCTCGGGGGCTTCGAGATTCCAGCCACAGTCGAATCCGTTGCGCATTGCAGTTACGCAACCACACTCATGCGGACCGGCGTGATGCTCTCGACAGTCGAGCATCTTCTCGCTGCGCTGCGTGGGCTGAATGTCGACAATGCGTTTATCGAGGTGGACAATCTCGAAATTCCGATCATGGATGGCTCTGCCGAAGATTTCGCGCAGATCATCGAGCGTGCCGGCGTCGTCGAACAGCCGCTTGCGAGACGCGCCTTGCTGGTGCGCGAGAAGGTTTCATACGAACAGGGTAACCGGCGCATCAGCGTGGAACCTGCCGACACTTATCAGATCGAGTGTCTCATTGACTTCACGCATCCGATGATTGGAGTTCAGAGTTTGTCCGTGGAGTTGAGCAATGGCGCCTTCAGCCGTGATATTGCAGCGGCGCGCACGTTTGGTTTCACTAACGAGATTGAGGCGCTCCGGCGAGCAAATCTGATCCGCGGCGGATCGCTCGACAACGCGATCGTCCTTACGACCGACGGGATGTTGAATGAAACCGGATTAAGATTTCGAGATGAGTTCGTGCGTCACAAAATCCTCGACATCATCGGCGACCTGGCGCTTTTGGGAATGCCAATTCTGGGGAAAGTCGTCGCCGAACGCAGCGGCCACATCATGCACGCAGGATTGATGTCTAAATTATTACGCGTCCGCTCTGCATGGGACATCGTGGATATGTAAAATCCATCCACAGATTACACAGAAAAAATAATCTGCGTAATCTGTGGATGGATTTCTAAAGACCACTCCTCACAATATCGTGCACCCTAATTAATCCCACACATCTCTCGTCACCATCAACCACCGGCAACACCGAGATCTGCGAAGGCCTGTCTTCCATCAACCGCAACGCATCAAACGCCAGCAGCTCCGGCGTCACAACCACTGGCTTCCGCGTCATAAAGTCATCACTCTTCAACTTCGCCAACGACTCATGACTCGTCTGCTCGATCGCGCGCCGCAGATCGCCGTCAGTAATAATCCCCGCCAACCGCCTGTCGCCATCAACCACACACACCGCACCGAGCCCGCCTCTGCTTATCGCTCGCACAACTTCAACCCACGACGATCCAGTTTCAATCGTCGGATTCTCGCCGTCGCGGTGCATTAAATCTCCGACACGCAACGTAAGCCGCTTCCCTAATCGTCCCGCGGGATGATTTACCGCGAAGTCATCAGTCGTCAGACCTTTGACTTTCATGACGGTCATCGCGAGTGCGTCGCCAATCGCAAGCGCCACGGTCGTGCTCGTCGTCGGCGCCAGATTTAATGGACACGCTTCCTTGTCAACAGACGCATCAAGTACTGCATCAGCTCGCCGCGCCAGTGTCGAGTTCAGATTCCCAACAATCGCAACGATCGGCACGCCGCGATTCTTCAAATAAGGCAACATTGCGACAATCTCATCAGTTTCGCCACTATTGCTCAAAACGATTACGACATCATCCTGTTGCACTATGCCGAGACTGCCGTGCAGCGCGTCAGACGGGTGCAGGTAGAGCGCGGCAGTTCCGGTGCTGGTCATCGTGGCGGCGATTTTTTGGCCGATAATCCCGGACTTCCCCACCCCCAGAATCACGACTTTGCCCCCGCAGTTCGCCAGCAATTCGAGTACGCGCCCAACCTGTGCCCCATCAAGGCGCGTGGCCGTTTGGGCGATCGCATCCGATTCGATTCGTAGTAGTTGCTGGATATCTGCAAGATGGTCTTGGTTCATTGGGCCTTTGATATACGACGTGCATAACATTTGGCAAGTCGGCTGATGGTAAGTTATAGTCCGGCATCGTTCAGAAAACGTTCAGACAGAATCGGTGAGCTATGGGTCTGCTAAGTCTCCTTCCCAAAGAAGATCAATACTTTGATCTGTTTACGCAAATGACGGTCTACATCTCTTCGGCTGCTCGCGAGTTGAAGGAGATGATGGCCGACAAAAACCACGACTATGGCGAGTATGCCCAGCGCATCAAGGGTGTCGAGCACGCCTGCGACGAGCTGACGCACAACATCTCGACGCGTTTGAACAAGTCGTTCATCACGCCGTTCGATCGCGAAGACATCTACATGATGTCAACCGCGCTTGACGACATCGTCGACCTGATTGACGATGCGGCGCGCGCAATCATCATCTTCGACGTGAAGGAAATCACTGACTACGCTCGCGACTTTGCCGACGTGATCGAGCGTATGGCCGAACAGCTCAAAGAGATCGTCTCCACGCTCCGGCGCCCAAAGAACATCACGCAGCGGCTGGTTGAGATTCATCGACTCGAGAATGAAGGCGACGACATCTATCACGCCGCGATCGCCGAACTGTTTCACGATTCCGTTGATGCATTAACTGTTTTGAAATGGAAAGAGGTTTACGAGAAGCTCGAAGCCGCGGTCGATCGTTGCGAGAACGTGGCGAATATTATTGAGAGTGTGATTATCAAGCATACTTAGTTTATTGCCAATTGCCGATTGCCAATTGCCGATTTTTTAGTGGCGAACCAGGCACGCTAATAAATTGGCAATTGGCAATTGAAAATCGGCAATCTGACATGACTGCAACTCTGGCCTTCGTCATCATTCTCGTCCTCCTGGCGCTTGTTTTCGACTACATCAATGGTTTTCACGATGCTGCGAATTCGATCGCTACCGTTGTCTCCACTCGTGTTCTTTCGCCCGGCCTCGCAGTAATCTGGGCCGCCTTCTTCAACTTCGTCGCGTTTGCCGTATTCGGCACCCGTGTCGCGAAGTCGATTGGCGACGGCGTTCGCATGGATCTCATCAGCGCCGACCTGCGTCTTTATGTCTTACTCGCGGCTCTGCTCGGCGCGATCGTCTGGAATCTCATCACCTGGTACCTCGGACTGCCAACTTCCAGTTCACATGCATTGCTCGGAGGTTATGCCGGAGCCGGCATTGCCGCGTACGGCGGTATTAGCGGTTTGCTCAAGACGGAAGTCTGGCTTCGCACTCTGAAGTTTATCGTGCTCTCGCCATTGATCGGCATGTTGCTGGGATTCACGTTGATGGTTGCGGTCTACTGGATCTTCCGACGGTTTTCAGCAGCGCGCGTCGACAAGATCTTCAGGCGTGGTCAACTCTTATCAGCGGCAGCCTTCTCTCTGGGCCATGGCGGCAATGACGCGCAGAAGACGATGGGTATTATTACCGCGGTGCTCACGGCAGGCGGAGTTTGGGGCATGCAGTACGGTCCAAACGGAACTCTTCCCACGATTCCGATTGAGGTTGTGCTGGCCGCACACGCAGCCATAGCACTCGGAACACTCTCGGGTGGCTGGCGCATCGTACGCACCATGGGAACGCGCATCACGAAACTAAAACCGGTCGGCGGCTTTTGCGCCGAAACCGCCGCCGCGCTGACCCTCGCCTACGTCACGCTGACAGGTACTCCAGTCTCCACCACACACACAATTACGGGTTCGATCGTCGGCGTCGGCGCCACACGCAGACTATCAGCAGTCAAATGGGGCGTCGCCGGCCGCATCGTCTGGGCCTGGATTCTCACCATCCCCGCCGCCGCCTTCGTCGCCGCCGTGTCCTACTGGGTCGTCTCCAC